>NZ_CP035913.1:5701616-6002155 GCF_004209755.1 Pseudoduganella lutea
TGAAGTGACGCCGGCCGGCGACGTGGTCTGGCGCTACGAGGACGACAGCCACCACCACGATGCGCGCTGGCTGGCCAATGGCCACCTGCTGTATGCGGGCTGCGCGCCGCTGCCGCCGGCGTTCGCGAAACGCATCCCGGGCGGCACCGCCAAGCATGCGGACGAAGTCACGTATGGCGACGTGATCCGCGAAGTGAACCGCGCCGGCGACATCGTGTGGGAATGGAAGGCCTGGGAACACCTGGAACCGGAAGCGTTCCCGATCGCCGCGGGCTTCGGGCGCAACCACTGGCCGTTGGTGAATGGCCTGGACGTGACGGCGGAGGGCCTCGTGCTCATGAGCCTGCGCACGACCAGCGGCATCATCGGCGTGGACCGGGCCAGCGGCAATGTGAAACTGCATATACCGCCGGGCGTGGTATCGCACCAGCACGCGCCGGTGGCACTGGACAACGGCAATATCCTCACGTTCGACAACGGCAACTTCCGCGAGGGCCAGCACGTGGTGTTTTCACGCGTGCTGGAAATCGATCCGCACACGAATGCCGTCGCCTGGTCGTACCAGGATGAACTGGTGAACGCGTTCTACACGGCCTACATGGGCAGCGCCCAGCGCCTGCCGAACGGGAACACGCACGTGACGGAATCGGCTACGGGGAGGCTGTTCGAAGTCACGCCGGAAGGCGAAGTGGTGTGGGAGTACATCATTCCGTGGTTCGCGGAATATCCGGACGAAGCGGCGCGCAGCTACGTGCCGGGCCGCCAGAACAGCGTGTTCCAGACATTCCGCTACAGCCGCGAACAGCTGCCGTGGCTGGAGGATTGAACATGCATGGCGCCCTGAAGAGTTGCCTTGCCAGCGCCTTGCTCGCGCTTGGCACCGCGGGCCATGCGGCCGGCGCGGAACCCGCGCCGGTACGTATCCTGATGAACTGGTTTGCCCAGCCCGACCAGGCGGGCTATTGGCAGGCGCAGCAGGACAAGCTGGGCCGCGATGCGGGCATCGCGATCGCCGTCCAGCAGGGTGGCCCGCGCGTCCAGACGATCCCGCAGGTCGCATCGGGCCAGGCCGAATTCGGCATCGCCAATGCGGACGATTTATTGCTGGCCCGCGCCAAGGGTGCGCCAGTGCGCGCCGTGCTGGCCCACCTCGATTACGTGCCCTACACGCTGGTGTATCACCGCAACCCGGCGGTGAAGTCGATCGGTGACCTGCGCGACCGCACCTTTGCCGTCAACCTGGGCAGTGCGTACTGGGAATGGGTGCGCCACCACTACCGGCTCGATGGTGCGCGCACGATTCCCGTCAGCGGCGACCTGGGGCTGTTCCGCAACGATCCGGCGATGGTGCAGCAAGGGTATTCGCTGTACCTGCCGGCCCGCATGCAAGGGGCCGGCCTGGCCGTCGGTCAGTTCACGCTGGCGTCGCTGGGCTACCGTTCCTACGGCGTGCTGTTCACGACGGACGAGATGATCCGCACCAGGCCCGCACTCGTGCGCGCCACGGTGGCCGCGTTGCGGCAAGGCTGGCGCAACTACGCGGCCAACCCGGCCGCGCTGCGCCCGCTGCTGACCGCCATGAATGGGCAGATTTCGCCTGCGCTGTACGACTCGTCCAGCCGCGAACTGATCGACACGCAACTGGCCCGCGACCCGGCCCGCTTCGGCTGCATGAGCGCGGCGCGCTGGCGCGAGCTGGCGGCACAGCTGCGGTCCGTGAAATTCCTGCCGGCCGCCTTCGACGAAAAAACCGCGTTCGACGGCACGCTCGTCCCGGGTTGCGGCACATGAGTGGGCAACTGACTAGGCCAATGAGCGACGGGGCGGGCATCACGCTCGATGGCGTGACGAAGCGCTACGACAATGGCTTGCTGGCGCTGGAAGCCGTCGACCTGGCACTGCCGGCCGGCTCGTTCACGTCGATCGTCGGCCCCTCCGGCTGCGGCAAGTCCACGCTGCTGCGCATCATCGCCGGCATGGTCGAGCCCAGTGAAGGGCAGTGCCGGCGCGGCACCGGCATGCCGGCGTTCGTGTTCCAGGAACCGGCGCTGCTGCCGTGGCGCACGGTCGACGGCAATGTGCGCCTGCTGATGGAGCTCGAGCGCTGGAAGCCGCCAGAGCAGGATGCACGCGCCACCGAAGTGTTGCGGCAGGTCGGCCTGGCCGACTTCGGCCATGCGTATCCGCACGAACTGTCCGGCGGCATGCGCATGCGGCTCTCGCTGGCCCGTGCGCTGGCCTTGCGCCCCGACCTGCTGCTGCTGGACGAGCCACTGGCCGCCGTCGACGAGCTGACGCGCGACCTGCTGCAGGAGCAGTTGTCGCAGCTGTGGCGGCAGGCCGGCTGTACCGGCGTGCTGGTCACGCACAACGTGCAGGAAGCACTGTTCCTGTCGCAGCGTGTCGTCGTGATGGCGCCGCGGCCGGGCCGCGTCGTGCAGGTGTTCGACGTGCCGTTCCCGTTCCCGCGCGCGCCCGAGTTGCGCGCCAGCCCGGCATTCGCCGCGCTGTCAGGACAGGTCAGCGCGACACTGCGCGCCTCCACCACTATTTGAAGCACAGGAAATCATGGCTGAACGTTCTCTCTCGCTGCAACGGATGGCGGCGCAGGCACTGCCCGCGCCGGCGCTGGCACTGGTGGTGCTGGCCGCCTGGCAGGCACTGTGCATGACCGTCTACCAGGGCAAGGGCTACCTGCTGCCATCGCCGCTGGAGGTGGCGTCGGCCGCGTCGGACCATGCCGGCCTGCTGGCCGCTGCGGCGCTCACCACGCTGCGCGAAGCGGTGCTCGGCTATGCGCTGGCCGCGCTCTTCGGCATCGCGCTGGCCGCGGCGATGAGCCAGGCGCGCCTGCTGGAACGGTGCCTGTATCCCTACGCCGTACTGCTGCAGACCGTGCCCGTGGTGGCGGTGGCGCCGCTGATCGTGCTGTGGAGCGGCTACAACGAGCGCTCCGTGGTGCTGATCGCGCTGATCATGGCGCTGTTCCCGATCGTGAACAACACGCTGCTCGGCCTGCGGTCGACGCCCCGCCAGCTGCTCGAACTGTTCGCGCTGCACCGAGTGGGGCGCTGGCGCACGTTCATCCGCCTGCGCCTGCCAGCAGCGCTGCCCCACGTGATGGCCGGGCTGCGCATCTCAGCGGGCTTGTCCGTGATCGGCGCCATCGTCGGCGAATTCATCATCGGGGCCGGGAACTCGGCCGGCGGCCTCGGCGTGCAGATCGTCTTTGCGCAGGGGCGGATGGACACGGCCTTGCTGTTTGCCGAGGTGATCGCGGCAACGGTGCTGGGGTTTGGATTATTTGCCGCCGCGAGCGGGGCAGGGCGGGTGCTGTTGCGCAGGTGGCATGAGTCTGCGCATTGATTGCCCCTCCCAGGCCTTGCGCTATCGCAGAGCTATGTGACTAGCGGAAACATCCAGCCACACCGCCCGCGCCCGGTCGTGCGGCCCCAAAACGGTGCCCGCGCTAGAATGGCGAACACCGTTCTTTGAGGGTAAAAAAACATGAGCGAGGATAAGCAAAAACTCGATGGCGCCGCCTGGTTTACGTTGTCGGGCGATGTCAACAGCGATATGGTGCACCGTGTGTTCGAAGCGGTGGCGGACATGACGGAAGATGGCGTGGAGACGGCCCATATCCTGCTGCAGTCGAATGGCGGCTATGTCAGCGATGGCCTGTGTCTTTACAACTACCTGTCGAACCTGCCGATCAGGATCGTGATGTACAACGGTGGCGCAGTGGCGTCGATCGCGGTGATCCTGTTCCTGTCGGGCCAGGAGCGCTACGCCAGCGAAACAGGGCGGTTCATGGTGCACAAGTCGCATGCCAGCGCGCCTTCCGGCGCCCGGCCGGATGCGCTGCGCATCATCGTCGAGGGCCTGCAGGCCGACGATGCGCGCACTGAATCGATTCTGCGCCAGCACGTGCAGCTGAGCGACGAGCACTGGCTCGTGCATGCCCATGCCGACCTGCACCTGACTGCACACGACGCGGCGAAGGTGGGGCTCGTCAATGAAGTGCGTAACTTCCGGCCGCCCAAAGGCAAGCGCGTGACCAACATCTAGCGTCCTGACTCAGCCCATCGGGCCGCCAGCCATCGCATAGCCGGGAACTGATAAGAAAAAAGCTTGGAACGGCGCTACCTTTCCAAGCTTTTCTCATGGTGAGGCATCCTGTTGGCGATGCCCGGTGCCCGCCTTGCGGCAGGGATTACTTCTTCGAGCCGGACTTCTTGTTGTCGTTCTTGTGGCTTTGACGGCCGGCCTCGGCGTGCTGCTCCGGCGTGCCGCCCTGGGTGCCGCCCGACTTGGAACCCTGGTTGCCGGACTGCTTGGAGCCGCTGGACGAAGAACCCTGCTTGTTGCCACCACTTTTCTGATTCGAAGCCATTTTGCTTTCCTTTCAATGGAGAGGGGAACACGGGCCGGAGCGGTCATCGCAAAACCTTTTGCATTGCGTGCACCTTGGTTTCCAATGCGTTTCCGGTTGTGAAATGATGCGTTTTTGATCAGCCCCCGGATATCGGAGTTTACCGTTAGCCCCTGTAGGACAAGCGCTTGCAGCGCGAGCATAAAGCTCATCAATACAAGGACTTGCGAGCTCTGCCGTAAGCCGCGATGCGCAAATCCGACGGTCTGTCCTGGATGTCATTGCCGCGTGGAAAGTTTGTGGCACAATGGCGGCTTCGATCCCATTGCCTCGTTATGCTTACTCCCGACCATTCCACGATGCCACCGCGGGCCGTCAGCCCGCGGCACGCCGTGCTGGAGGAGCTGGTCGCAATCGCGCTTCGGCAGGTGGGCGCCGGGTTCGCGGCGTTCAAGACAGAACTGGCGGCGCGCCTGATGGCATCGGCCGCCCGGCCAGGGTCGGGATCGGGTGACTGCATGCGTGCCGCCAGCCTGCTGATCGAGCGTCACCAGGCGCTGCTGCCCCTCGTGACGGGGTCGCTCGAACGGGCGCTGCGCGAAGAACTCGCCAGCCTGGCGCCGCGGCCGCATGGCGCTGGCCAGCCGCTGGCGCTCGTTCCCTATGACGAGATGGACCAGCGTGTCACGCTTGGCGCCATTGCCCGGCCTTTCGATACCGCGCATGCCGATGCGCTCGCGATACTCGCTGCACGCCTGGCGTGCCTGTTCGACCGCCGTGCCTTGCGCGCCAATCCGTTCCGGCCGGCGGTGTTTGTCGCGGCGCTGGGTCAGGCGTGGACCGGATTCGATGGCGAGGCGGGCAGCGCCGCCGTGCTGGCGCTTGTGCAGGCGGGCTGCTTCCATGACCTGGCCGGCATCTACGCCGCCCTCAACGCCGCGCTGGAGCGCCATGGCGTAGTGCCTGCGCAGGGCGGCCGGGAGCGGGCGCACGATGGCCGGCGCGAAGCATTGCTGGCCAGCCGCTTACGGGAAGTCCTTGCGCTGCCTGACGAGGGCGCGGTGGCTGGCGGCCTTGCGGATGCGCACACGGGCACGGTCAGCCCGCGTGTGCTGGAGTGGCTGGCGGGCCTGCCCGGGGCCGATGGCGCGCCCCGCGTGGCGCTTCCATCGCTCAAGCATGCTGCGCCGCGCGGCATGCTGTCGCGTGCCGACGAGGGGGCGATCGACCTGCTGGGCGCCGTATTCGACGGTGTCTCGGCCGATGCCGCCATCGCCACGGACAGCCGCGAGCTGATGCAGTTGCTGCAGCTGCCCATGCTGAAGGCGGCCCTGGCCGACAAGGCATTCTTCTTCCATGCCGACCATCCCGCGCGCAGGTTGCTGGAGATGCTGTCGCGGATGGGGTGGGAGCGCACGCTGCGCGGCGAAGACCGGCGCGACGACCGCCGGTTCCAGGCCATGCGCAGCAGCGTCGACCGCGCCACGCACGGAGACGATGAAACCACGGCGGCATTCGCCCAGGCCGTGCGCGAACTGGAGGCGGCGCTGAAGGTGGAGGAAGCCGAAGCCGCCGCCGCGATTGCCGGGCCGGTGGCCGCGGCGCTGAAGCAGGAGCGGGCGGCCGCGGCCCGCCGCGCGGCGCGCGATGCGGTGGCGCTGCGGGTCGGCACCGGCGAAGTCGTGGCCGTGGTCGAAACCTTCCTGGAAAACAAATGGGCCGATGTGCTGACGGTGGCCTATGGCGTGGAAGACGACAAGCCGGGCGCCGTGCGCCACGCCACGCAGGCGATGGACGACCTGCTGTGGAGCGTGCTGCCGAAACAGGGCGCGGACGAACGCAAGGCGCTGATCGCCAGGCTCCCGGGCCTGCTGTCCACGCTGAACCGGTGGCTGGACGTCGTCCGGTGGCAGGGTGACGACCGGCTGCGCTTCTTTGCCGAACTGGCCGACTGCCATGCGTCGATCGTGCGCGCGCCGCTGGACATGGCGCCCGAGCGGCGCATCGAGCTCGCGGTGCAGGCCACGCAGTTGGCCGCCGAGCGCCGCGTTGCCCGGGAGACGGAGGCGGCGCGCCCGGCGCAGCCTGCACAGTCGGCACCGGAAGACGAACTCGCCAGCCTGGCGCGCGGCACGTGGTTCGACTTTACGCAGGAAGGCGGCTCGCGCAAGGTGAAGCTGGCCTGGATCAGCCCCTGCGCACGCTGTACATCTTCTCCAATGGTGCGCGTGAAGAAGCGTTCTCGCTGCCGGCGCAGGCGCTGGTCGAACAACTGCGCGCGGGCACCGCAACCATGTTGCAGGCCGAGGGGGTTGTCGTGCGCGCACTGACGCGGGCGCTCGTCGTCAACGATCCTGCCCAGGAACAGGTCGCCTGAGCGGTACCCGCTGTCCATCGATGCGCCCGTCTCTTAAGAGGACGTTAATTAACTGTCATTACCGTATCGAGTCTGGTGCAGGACGGCGCTTTGCCGTTATAATTGCCACAAGGAAATTTTGACACTCCAGCCCGGCGGCATGGGCCACATAAGGATACGAACGGATGATGATGTTGTTCTGGATGGCGCTGTCGGCGCTGGGTGGCATGAGTGTGACGGGTCCGCTGGGCATCGCCGTGGCCGTGTGGCTGCTGGCCGGGCGCACGTGGCGCCTGTCGCTGTCATGGTGCCTGCTGTTCGGCATCGGCATGCTGCTCGTCGTCGCCACCAAGGTCGCATGGTATGGCTGGGGTATTGGTATCCCCGAGTGGAAATTCGCCGGGCTGTCCGGCCACGCGATGCGCGCCTGCGCCGTCTATCCGGTGGTGTTCTACCTGATGTTCCTGAAGGCGCGGCCGACCGTCCGGCATGCAGCCATGGGCGCTGGCACGCTGCTGGCCGTGCTGGTCAGCGTTTCCCGGTTGCCGGTGCAGGCCCACTCGCTGTCAGAAGTCGTGCTGGGCGGCGCGGTGGGGCTGGCCGTGGCTGCGGCCTTCGTCATGGTGGCGCGCAGCGAGCGGCCGGTGATCGTCGGCCGCGTGCTGGTGGCGCTGTGCGTGCCGCTGGTGCTCGTGATGCCGTTCACGAAACAGGTGCCGGCCGAGCAGTGGGTGCGGCAGGTGGCCATGCACCTGTCCGGCAAGGAGCCGGCCAAGCGCACGTGGAAACTGGCCCCGGAGCACAAGCAGGTGCACAAGGCGGCCCTGGCGATCTGACGTCGGCCCGGCCCCGGCCGCGAGCGCAATAGTGCGATTTTGTCCAGACCCGTTGCGCGCGATGGTATGATAACCATCTTTGCAACCAGCCTGCCGGGCCAAGAACAGTCGGGCAAAATCATTTTCCTACGTGCGTCTATCATCCATAAAATTGTCGGGATTTAAGTCGTTCGTCGATCCCACCAATTTCCAGGTGCCGGGGCAGCTGGTAGGCGTGGTGGGGCCGAACGGCTGCGGCAAGTCGAACATCATCGATGCGGTGCGCTGGGTGCTCGGCGAGTCCAAGGCGTCCGAGCTGCGCGGCGAGTCGATGCAGGATGTTATCTTCAACGGCTCCACGCACCGCAAGCCAGCCGGGCGCGCCTCGGTCGAGCTGGTGTTCGACAACCACGAAGGCAAGGCATCCGGCCAATGGGGCCAGTATGCCGAAATCGCCGTCAAGCGCACGCTGACCCGCGACGGCACTTCCACCTATTACATCAACGGCCAGCCGGTGCGCCGGCGCGACATCCAGGATATCTTCCTCGGCACCGGCCTCGGGCCGCGCGCCTACGCGATCATCGGCCAGGGCATGATCGCCCGCATCATCGAATCGCGGCCGGAAGAACTGCGCGTGTTCCTCGAGGAAGCCGCCGGCGTGTCGAAGTACAAGGAGCGCCGGCGCGAAACGGAAAACCGGCTGCACGACACGCGCGACAACCTGCTGCGCGTGGAAGACATCCTGCGCGAGCTGACGGGCAACCTGGAAAAGCTCGAAGGCCAGGCGGCCATCGCCACGCGTTTCCACCAGTTGCAGGCGGAGCAGGACGAGAAGCAGAAGCTGCTCTGGCTGCTGCGCCGCAACGAGGCGCAGGCCGAGCAGGCACGCTGGTTTGCCGAGATGCTGCAGGCACAGACCGACCTGGAACGCGATACGGCGCAGTTGCGCAACGTGGAGCTGACCCTGGAGCAGATGCGGCAGGCCCACTTCGCCGTGGGCGACCGCCTGCACACTGCCCAGGGCGCCCTGTACCAGACCAATACCGAGATCGGCAGCCTGGAAGCGCAGATCAAGTTCGTCGTCGAATCGCGCACGCGGCTGCAGCAGCAGATCGCCACGCTGACGGCGCAGCGCGACGGGTGGCAGCAGCAGGCCGAGGAATACCGCGGCCAGGTCGAGGAAGCCGAATTCAACGTCGAGGAACTGGCGGCAAAGGTCGAGGAATCGCGCATGCTGGCCGAGCAGAAGGCCGACATGCTGCCGCTGCTGGAAGCCGAGTGGCGCGCAGGGCAGGAAAAAGCCACCGAATCGCGCGCCGGCATCATGCAGTTGCAGCAGCGGCTGGAGCTGGAATCGGCGCAGCAGAGGAACGCCTCGAATATCCTCCTTGGGCTGGCCACGCGGCGCGAGCGCCTGCAGCAGGAAAAGAACGCCCTGGCAATCCCTGATGCGTCGCACCTGGAAAACCTGCGCTGGCAGCTCGAGGAAAAACAGCAGGTGCTGGAAGAAACGGCCATGCAGCTCGAGGAAGCGCAGGCGCAGCAGCCGCGCCTCGAAGAAGAACGCCGCGCCGCGCAGGCCGCCGTGCAGACCGAAACCGCCACCAGCGCGCAGCTGGAAGCGCGCCTGAACGCGCTGCGCCAGTTGCAGGAGCGCGTGCAAACCCAGGGCAAGGTCACGCCCTGGCTGCAAAAGCACGGGCTCGACGAGCTGCCGCGCCTGTGGCAGCAGCTGTCCATCGAAACGGGCTGGGAAGCGGCCGTGGAATCGGTGCTGCGCGAGCGCGCCGGCGCGCTGCAGGTCTCGAACCTGGACTGGGCGAAGCATTTCATCGGCGATGCGCCGCCGGCCAAGCTGGCCCTGTTCGCACCCATGACCACGGCACCGGCCGCACCGGTCCCGGTGGGCTTCAAGCCGCTGCTCGACCTGCTGAAACTGAACGACCCGGGCCTGCGTGGCGTGCTGCAGGACTGGCTGCACAATGTGTTCGTGGCCGAGGATACGGCGCAGGCGTTTTCCAACCGCGCCCACCTGCCTGCCGGCGCGTGCTTCGTCACGCGCCAGGGCCACATGGTCACGCAGTCGAGCGTGCGCTTCCACGCCGCCGATTCCGAGCAGGAGGGCATGCTGGGGCGCCAGCAGGAAATCGACAACATCGGCAAGCAGCTGCGCGCGCAGGCCATGCTGGCCGACGAGGCGCGCGCCCGGTCCGTGCGCGCCGAGGCGGCCGTCTCGCAACATGCGCGCCTGATGGCCGAGCTGCGCCAGAAAAACGCCGCGCTGACCACGTCCGTCCATGCCTTGCAGCTGGAGGTGCTGAAACTGTCGGAAACCGAGGCGCGCTTTGCCCAGCGCAGCACGCAGATCGGTGCCGACCTCGCCGAGATTGCCGCGCAGGAAGCGGAGCAGATGGGCGCGAAGCTCGAGTCGGAAGAGAAGTTCGAGCAGCTCGACATGGAACTGGCCGAACTGCAGGGCGCGCACGAGGAAGGGCAGGAAGGCTTCCAGCGCATCGAGGCGCGGCTGGCCGATGCCCGCGAGGCGCTGCGCGACCTGGAGCGGCGTGCGCAGGAAACGGCATTTGCCGAAAAATCCGCGTGCCACCGCATCGAGGAGCTGCGGCGCAACATCGCCACCGCGGCCACGCAGGCCGCGCAGGTGGCCGAGAGCCTGCGCGCCGGCGAACTCGAACTGGCCAGCCTGGAAGCGGGCACCGCGCACGAAGGCTTGCAGGAATTGCTGGACCGCCGCACGGTCCAGGAGCGCGCGCTGTCCGATGCGCGCCATGAACTGGACCAGGTCGCCCAGCAGTTGCGCCATGCCGAGGAAGCGCGCATGACCGGCGAGCGGAGCCTGCAGCCGCAACGCGACCGCATCACGGAAATGCAGCTGAAGGAACAGGCTGCGCGCCTGAACCAGGAACAGTTTGCCCAGCAGCTGGCCGAAGTGCAGGCCGATGAAACCATGCTGGCCGCGAAGCTGCAGCCGGACATGAAGGCGCAATACCTGCAGGCCGAAGTGACACGGCTGACCAATGCGATCGCCGCGCTGGGCGCCGTCAACCTGGCCGCGCTCGACGAACTGGCGCAGGCTGCCGAACGAAAGAATTACCTGGATGCGCAGAACCGCGACCTGGTCGAAGCGATCGGCACGCTGGAAGACGCCATCCAGAAGATCGACAAGGAAACGCGTGACCTGTTGCAGGAAACGTTCGATCGCGTCAACGGGCACTTTTCGGAACTGTTCCCGATCCTGTTTGGCGGCGGACAGGCTAAACTGACCATGACGGGCGACGAGATCCTCGACTCCGGCGTGCAGGTGATGGCGCAACCGCCGGGCAAGAAGAACGCGACGATCCACCTGTTGTCGGGCGGCGAAAAGGCGCTGACGGCAACGGCCCTCGTGTTTTCCATGTTCCGGCTGAACCCGGCGCCGTTCTGCCTGCTCGACGAAGTCGATGCACCGCTGGACGACGCCAACACGGAACGTTTCTGCAGGATGGTGAAACGGATGTCCGAACAGACCCAATTCCTCTTCATCTCGCACAACAAGATTGCGATGGAGATGGCCACTCAACTGATCGGTGTGACGATGCAGGAGCAGGGCGTATCGCGCATCGTGGCGGTGGATATGGAAGCCGCCGCCAACTTCGCTACCGAGGCACAAGCAGCATGACAGATTTTCAGACCAGTTTGATCGCAGCTGCCGGCGTGTTCGTCGCCGGCGTATTCGTCTACAACAAGTGGCAGGAGCACAAGGCCAAGAAGAGCGTGGAACGCGCCTTCGCGTCCGAGCACGATGATGTGCTGATGCGTGCCGAGGAGCCGGGCTTCGACGCGACGCTCGACGAACCCGCCATCCACGTGCCCACCGACACTGCCACCGCACGCGCGGAACCGAGCTTCACGCTGGGCGACCTGCCGATGGTCGATGCCGGCTCCGGCGCCTATGGCAGGCCGCCCCACGAAGACACGGTGGCACCGAGCCTGGTGGCGGACGACGTGCAACACGCCGCACCAGCGCCCGCACCGGCCCCAGTGCCCCCGGCATCCACCGCCTCGGCTGACGAGCCGGTAACGCCGGCGGCGCCGGCAGCAGCGGCACCTGCCGTCGAGCCGGTGGCCGCACCTGCCGCCGCTGCGGCTTCCTCCGCGGCCGGCGTCGCCACCGCAGCGGCCGTCCCGGCTGCGAATCCCGCACCGGTTTCCGCTCCCGCTCCGGCTCCCGCGCCGGCCGTCCAGGCGCCGACGCCGATCCCGGCTGCGGCCGCGATGGCACCGTCCGAACAGGCCACGGCGCTCGTCGATCCACTGATCGACTGCCTGCTGCCGCTGGAAATGGCGGCGCCGATGCGTGGCGAGAAGCTGTTGCCGGCGCTGCAGAAGCTGCGCCTGGTGGGCAACAAGCCGGTGCACTACGTGGGCCTGGCGGTATCCGGCGAGTGGGAACCGATCCGGCACGGCATCGTCTACACGAAGCTGCAGGGCGGCGTGCAGCTGGCCAGTCGCACCACGGCATTGAACGAGCTTGAATACTCCGAGCTGGTGACGCGCCTGCGCACGGTGGCCGACGAGATCGGTGCCGAGCCGCAGATTCCGGACATGATGGAAGTGATGGCCGAAGCGCGCAACCTGCACCGCTTCGTGGCCGCGCACGATGCCCAGCTGGGCGTGAACCTGGCCGCCAACGGCGCGCCCTGGGATGTCACCACGCTGGTCGGCGCGCTGGAAAAGCAGGGCTTCGACCTGCGCCCCGATGGCCGCTTCGTGAAGGGTGACGGCGAGGGTGGCCAACTGTTCACGCTGTCCACCAACGTCACGCCGGCCGAGGAAACCACCGCGCGCCTGACACTGCTGCTGGACGTGCCATGCGTGGCCCCGGCCCGCGACGGCTTCGGCGCCATGATCGCCTGCGCCCGCTCCCTCGTGCAGCGCCTTGATGCGATCATCGTCGACGACTACAACCAGCCGCTCTCCGATGCGTCGATCGCCGAGATCGCCGGGCAGGTGAAGGAGTTCTATGCCGACATGGAGGTGTCCGACATCCCGGCCGGTTCCACGCGCGCGCTGCGCCTGTTCAACTGACTTGTACTGACATGAGCCAAGACTTGACCAGCCCCGCCGAGCGGGCCGCATGGCTGACGGCGGAGCTGAACCGGCACCTGCACGCCTATCACGTGCTCGACGCGCCCACGATTCCCGACGCCGAATACGACAAGCTGTTCGCCGAGCTGCAGCGGATCGAGCAGGATCACCCGGCGCTGGCGCTGCCCGATTCGCCCACGCAGCGCGTCGGCGCCCCGCCAGGCGAACAGTTCGCGGCCGTGACGCACGCGGTGCCGATGCTGTCGCTGAACAATGGCTTCACCGATGACGACATCGAGAACTTCGATCGCCGCGTGCGCGAAGGCCTCGATGCCCCGCGGGTGGACTATGCGGCCGAGCTGAAATTCGATGGCCTGGCCATCAATCTGCGCTACGAGAACGGCGTGTTCGTGCAGGCTGCCACGCGCGGCGACGGCTATACCGGCGAAGACGTGTCGGCGAACATCCGCACGATCAAGTCGATTCCCCTGCGCCTGCAAGGCAAGGACTTGCCCGAAGTGCTCGATGTGCGCGGCGAGGTGCTGATGTTCAAGGCCGACTTCGCGGCCATGAACGAGCGCCAGCGCGCGGCCGGGCAGAAGGAATTCGTCAATCCGCGCAATGCCGCCGCGGGGGCGCTGCGCCAGCTCGATTCACGCATCACGGCGCAGCGCAAGCTGCGCTTCTTCGCCTACGGCATCGGTGAGCTGGTGGGTGCGGACATGCCGGAAACCCATGCCGGCCTGCTGGACTGGTATGCGCAACTGGGCCTGCCGGTGAACCAGGAACGCGCCGTCGTGCAGGGCAAGGATGGCTTGCTGGCGTTCTATGAGCGCGTCGGCAAGGCCAGGCCCGCGATGGCCTACGAGATCGACGGCGTTGTCTACAAGGTGAACCGCGTGGAAGACCAGCGCGCGCTGGGCTTCCGTTCGCGCGCGCCGCGCTTCGCCCTGGCCCATAAATTCGCGGCCGAGGAAGCGCTGACCACCGTGCAGGCCATCGAGGTGCAGGTGGGCCGCACTGGCGCCATCACGCCGGTGGCCCGCCTGGTCCCCGTGTTCGTTGGCGGCGTCACCGTCACCAACGCCACGCTGCACAACGAGGATGAGGTGCGCCGCAAGGATGTGCGCGTGGGCGACACCGTCATCGTGCGGCGCGCCGGCGACGTGATCCCCGAGGTGCTGGCGGTGGTGCTGGACAAGCGCCCCATGCCCGAGCCGGCGGTGTACGTGCTGCCGAATACGTGCCCCGTGTGCGGCTCGCACGTGGTGCGCGAAGAAGGCGAGGCGGTCGCCCGCTGTTCCGGCGGCCTTACGTGCGCGGCGCAGCGCAAGGAAGCGATCCGCCACTTTGCCGGCCGCCGCATGATGGACATCGAAGGCCTGGGAGACCGCTACATCGACAGCCTCGTCGAGTGCAACCTGGTGCACGGGGTGGCCGACCTGTACCGGCTCACGCTGGACGACCTGCTGCGCATGAAGCTGGCCGCCGACGAGCGCGATGGCACCACCCCGGAAACCGTCAAGCAGGGCAAGGTCGCCACCAAGTGGGCGGACAACCTGCTGGCCGCGATCGAGGCCAGCAAGAAGCCGCCACTGGACCGGCTGCTGTTTGCGCTGGGCATCCGCCATGTGGGTGAATCCACCGGCAAGATCCTGGCCGACTGGCTCGGCAAGTTCGAACTCGTGCGCCGGGCGCCGGCCGCGCTGCTGCGCGTGCTGCCGGACATCGGCGGCACCGTGGCCGAATCCATCGCCGATTTCTTTGCCGAGGATAAGAACCAGCAAGCCATCGATGCCTTGCTGGCCGCCGGCGTCGCGCCGCGGGGCGAGCATGCGCCAAAAGCGCAGCTGCGCGAAAAGCTCGACGAGGTCACATTGCTCGCCGCGCTCGACATTCCGAAGCTCACCGAGCCGCGCGCCAGGCAGTTGCTGGCCGATGGCATGACGCTGGAAGGGCTGGCCTTCCTGAAGGTGTTCAACGTGTTCGGCCTGCCGGCCAACGTGGCATCGTCGCTGGAAGAGTGGATGGCCGTGCAGGCCAACCGCGACCGGCTGATGGCGTTGTCCGCGCTGCGCACCGAACTTCTCGCGCAGCTGCCGGAAACGGCCACCGCCGAGGAAGGCCCGATGAGCGGCAAGACGTTCGTGCTGACCGGCACGCTGCCCACGCTGTCGCGCGATGCCGCCGGCGCGCTGATCGAAGCGGCCGGCGGCAAGGTTTCCGGCTCCGTATCGAAGAAGACGTCATACGTGGTGGCCGGTGCCGATGCCGGCAGCAAGCTCGCGAAAGCCGAGGAACTCGGCGTCACGATCCTGGACGAGGCAGCCCTGCTGTCGCTGCTGGGCAAATAATTACTCCAAAACCGGTGACAGACACCGGTTTTTTGGGAATGTTTTGTTGCCCAAAACCGGGGTCAGACCCCGATTCTGGGCAACAGTTTCCACGGATCGGGGTCTGACCCCGGTTTCCGGAAATATTTGAACGAAAGAAGAACATGAACCAGATCCGCAAAGCCGTTTTCCCCGTCGCAGGCCTCGGCAGCCGCTTCCTTCCTGCCACCAAGGCGCAGCCGAAGGAGATGCTGCCGATCGTCGACAAGCCGCTGATCCAGTATGCGGTCGAGGAGGCGGTGGCGGCCGGCATCACGGATCTCGTGTTCATCACGGGGCGCAACAAGCGGGCGATCGAGGATCACTTCGACACGGCCTACGAGCTGGAAGCGGAACTGGAAGCGGCGCAGAAGCAGCATCTGCTGGACATGGTGCAGAACGTGATCCCGAAGAACGTCAACTGCATCTACATCCGCCAGTCGGCGCCGCTGGGACTGGGCCACGCGGTGCTGTGCGCGCGCCCGGTCGTCGGCAACGACCCGTTCGCCGTGCTGCTGGCCGACGACTTCATGGATACCCCGGAGGGCGTGCGTCCCGTGCTTGCACAGATGACCGAGCGCTACGAATTCGAGCGTGCCAGCCTGCTGGCCGTGCAGGAAGTGCCGCGAGAAAACACTCGCCAGTACGGCATCGTCAGCGCTTCGCCGTATCGCGAGCGCCTCGAACTGGTGTCGGGCATCGTCGAGAAGCCCGTACCGGAAAAGGCGCCGTCCACGCTGGCCGTGGTCGGCCGCTACGTGCTGTCGGCGCGCATCTTCGACTTCCTCGAGCAGGTGGGCAAGGGCGCCGGCGGCGAGATCCAGCTGACCGACGGCATCGCCGCGCTGCTGGAACACGAGCGCGTGCTGGCCTACCGCTACGAAGGCCAGCGCTACGACTGCGGCTCCAAGCTCGGTTACCTGAAAGCTACCGTGGCGATGGGCCTGAAGCACCCGGAAACGGGCGCCGCGTTCGCCGAATACGTGGCGCAGACGAAGGAAACGCTGTGACCGTGCGCGAGATCCTCCGGATGGGCGACCCGCGCCTGCTGCGGCAGGCCGACCCGGTGCGCGATTTCGATACCCCGGCGCTGCACGCGCTGATCGCCGACATGTTCGACACCATGCATGCCGCGAATGGCGCCGGCCTCGCCGCGCCGCAGATCGGCGTCAACCTGCAGGTGGTGATCTTCGGCTTCAAGTCGAACGTGCGCTACCCGAACGCGCCGCAGGTGCCGGAAACGGTGCTGATCAACCCGGTGCTTTCGCCGCTGTCGGAAGACAAGGAAGAAGGCTTCGAGGGCTGCCTTTCCGTGCCGGGCCTGCGCGGCAGCGTGCCACGCTATACGCGCCTGCATTACGAAGGCTTCGACCAGCACGGCAACCCGATCGTGCGCGACGCCGAAGGTTTCCATGCCCGCGTGGTGCAGCACGAGGTGGACCACCTGCACGGCATCCTGTATCCCGCGCGGATCGTCGATTTCTCGAAGTTCGGGTTTACCAGCGTGATGTTCCCGGAACTGGATCCGGATGACGACGATTGAGCAGGGGAGACTGGTGTAGCGAGGGAAAACCGGTGTCTGACACTATTTTCCGGGGAGGCTTCGGAAAATAGTGTCAGACACCTGATGCATCCGGCGCCAGGTGAGTGCCTGGTGTCGGACACTTTTTCCGGGCGCATCGTCCGGAAAAGGTGTCGGACACCGGTGTTCGCCAGCACGCAATCCGTGCCGGTAAGCACTGCATTTCGATATGCGCCAACGATCATTGGCGCGACAGTAAATCTGGCGTAATATCCCGGCCAGCATTCAATGCCCAGTCACGCACCCAACAACAATCCCGGATTACAAATCCGGGCCATCGGGAGAAACCAGGATGAGCCAACCCTCTTCGTCCAATCCACTTGAATTTTCGGCGCGGGGGATCATCCTCGGCATCCTCATCACGCTGGTCTTCACGGCCGCGCAAGTCTACCTCGGCCTCAAGGTGGGCCTCACGTTCGCCACGTCGATCCCCGCGGCCGTCATCTCGATGGCGCTGCTGTCCGCCTTCAAGGATGCGACGATCCAGGAAAACAATATCGTGCAGACGATCGCCTCGGCGGCCGGCACGCTGGCGTCGGTGATCTTCGTGCTGCCCGGCCTGCTCATGATCGGCTGGTGGGCGCAGATCCCGTTCTGGCCCGTGTTCGGCGCCTGCGCGATCGGCGGCATCCTGGGCGTGATGTACACGATTCCGCTGCGCCGCGCGCTGGTGTCGCAGTCGAAGTTGCCTTACCCGGAAGGCGTGGCCGCGGCCGAGGTGCTGAAGGTGGGCACGCAGTCGCGCGCCGGCGCGCAGGAAGGCAAGGCCGGCCTGAAGGCCGTGGTGCTGGGCACGCTGGCCTCGGCGTTCTTTGCCGCGCTGGCCGGCGCCAAGCTGGTATCCCACGAGGTGGCGCATTACTTCCGCTTCGGCAGCGGCAGCGGCGCCACCGGCCTGGGTGCATCGACGTCGCTGGCATTGATCGGTGCCGGGCACCTGATGGGCATCACGGTCGGCATCGCCATGCTGGTCGGCCTCGTCATCGCCTGGGGCATCCTGGTGCCGGTGCTGACGGCGGCCACGCCGATGGCCGCCGGTGCCTCGGTCGCCGACCATGCGCTCGGCGTGTGGAGCACGCAGGTGCGCATGATGGGCGCCGGCACGATCGGTGCCGCGGCGATCATCACGCTGGCCACGCTGGCCAAGCCCGTGCTGGGCGGCCTGAAGTCGGCGCTCGAAGCGTCGCGCGCGGCGAAGCACGGCGGCGCCGAAGTGCCGCGCGTGGAGCGCGACATGCCGATCTTCATCGTCGGCCTCGTCACGCTGATCTCGATGGTGCCGGCCGGCTGGCTGCTGTCGTCCTTCCTGGAAGGCGGCGTGCTGGCATCGATCGCCACGCCGCTGGTCGTCGTCGGCATCGGCTACATCCTCGTGGCCGGCCTGCTGGCGGCCGCCGTGTGCGGCTACATGGCGGGCCTGATCGGTTCGTCGAACTCGCCGGTGTCCGGCATTGCCATCCTCACGATCCTCGGCGCGGCCACCTCGGTGGGCTTCGTCGGCCGCGAAGTGCTGGGCCCCGATACCGCCCAGGCACTGATCGCGTTCGCACTGTTCGTCACCACCGTCGTGCTGGCGGTGGCCGTGATCGGCAACGACAACCTGCAGGACCTGAAGACGGGCCAGCTGGTCGGCGCCACGCCTTGGAAACAGCAGGTGGCGCTGATCATCGGCGTGTTCGCCGGCTCCTGCGTGGTGCCGCCGGTGCTCGGGCTGCTGAACGAAGCGTATGGTTTTGCCAGTGCGCCGAACCAGAACGCCATTTCAAGCCAGCCGCTGGCCGCGCCGCAGGCCACGCTGATCTCCACGCTGGCGCGTGGCGTGATCGGTGGCGACCTGCCGTGGCACCTGATCGGCTGGGGCGCCGTCATCGGCCTGGTGCTCGTGGCGATCGACTTCATGCTGAAGAAATCGAGCCACGGCAAGTACAGCCTGCCGCCGCTGGGCGTGGGCCTGGCCGTCTACCTGCCGTCGGCCGTGACCGCACCGGTCGTGGTCGGCGCCGTCGCCGGCTACTACTTTGAAAAATCGATGCGCGGCAAGACCTATGGCGAAGCCGCGTCGCGCGTGGGCGTTCTTGTCATGTCCGGCTTCATCGTCGGCGAGAGCCTGTTCAACGTGGCGCTGGCCGCGCTGATCGTGCTGTCCGGGGATGGCGAACCGCTGGCATTCGGTGCCGGTGTCGATGAATCCGTCGGCATGCTGATCGCGCTGGCCGTCGGTGCGGCGATCCTCGTCTCGCTGTACCGCTGGGCCGCCAATTCGGCGCGCAGGATCGAGCAATAAGAGTGAAGGCGGCGCGGCGTGGGGTCATCCCCGCGCCGGCACGCCTTTGTCGCACCCACATTTTGCAGGAGCGTACGTCGCATGAATGCCATCGCAGGACATCGGCTGGGGCAGGGAACCTGGTACATGGGCGAAAATGCCGCCGCCAGGAACGACGAGGTCCGCGCGCTGCAGCTGGGCATGGACCTCGGCATCACGCTGATCGACACCGCCGAGATGTATGGCGAAGGCGGTGCCGAAAAGGTGGTGGGCGCGGCGATCGCCGGCCGGCGCGATGAAGTCACCCTCGTCAGCAAGGTCTATCCGCACAATGCCGGCCGCGCCGATGTGCAGCGCGCGTGCGAGCGCAGCCTGGCACGCCTGGGCACCGACCGCATCGACCTGTACCTGCTGCACTGGCGCGGCGGCGTGCCGCTGGCCGAAACGCTGGAAGGATTCGAACGGCTGCGCGCGGCCGGCAAGATCCTCGCTTATGGCGTGAGCAATTTCGATACCGCCGACATGGACGAAGCGGCGCGCGTTCCGGGCGGCAGGGCGATCGCCGCCAATCAGGTGATGTACAACCTGCGCCGGCGCGGCATCGAGTTCGACCTGCTGCCGTGGTGCCGCGAGCGCACCGTTCCCCTGATGGCTTACTCCCCGCTGGAATCGGGCCGGCGCGAACAGCAGCGCCTCTTCGCCGATCCGTCCCTGCGGCAGGTCGCGGACCGGCACGGCGCGACGCCCGCGCAGGTCGCGCTGGCATGGCTGATGGCGCAGCAGGGTGTCATCGCCATCCCGAAAGCGGTGCAGCCCGAGCACGTGCGCGCCAACCGCGCCGCGCTCGATATCGTGCTGACGTCCGAAGACCTCGCGGTGCTGGACGCGGCATTCCCGCCACCGGCACGGAAGATGCCGCTGGACGTGCTCTGAATACCGGGAAGCGGCATCGCGCCGGCTAGGCGCTGCGAACGATCCGGTTGCGGCCGGATCTCTTTGCGGTGTAGAGCGCCGCATCGGCGGCGCCCAGCATCGCTTCGACGGGAATGGCTGGTTTGTCCCAGCATGCTACCCCGATGCTGACGGTGGAGTGCAGTGGCGCGTCGCCGCCCACCGCTACCGGGTGGGCGGCAAAGGCGTCGCAGATGCGCTGGGCGATCGCGCACGCGGCATCCGGGCTGCATCCGGGGAGTAACACGGCGAATTCCTCTCCACCCAGCCGGCCCAGCAGATCGCCCTTGCGCAGGTGCGACTGGGCGACGCCTGCAAAGCTGGTCAGGACGACGTCGCCCGCGGCATGACCGTGGTTGTCATTGACCGCCTTGAACAAATCGATATCCATCATCAGGACGGCCACTGGCTGGCGCTGCACCTTGGGCGTGGCCAGCACGGCTTCGGCACCGGTCATGAAACCGCCCCGGTTGAGCGCATGGGTCAGCGAGTCGTGGGAGGCGACATGCATCAGGCGGGCCAGCAGCGCATTGCGCGCCGCCATCACGCTCGCCACCGTCAATGGGGCCAGCGCCGTGAAGATCACGCCAACGCGTAGCGACATGACCGCCTCCTGGCTGTCGAAACTGGCGCCGATCAGCAAGGTGCCGTTGGAAATGGCGATCAGGGTCCACATCGAAAAGAACAGGGTGATGCAAGCCGTGGCGAACCGACCGTACGTTAGCGCGCACCAGAGCATGGCGGGAACCGGGTAGGGAATGACGCCCGGACCGCCAAGCTGCGTGCCCAGCCACAGGCTGGCGGCGAATGCGGCCAGCGGTGCGATTTCTTCCGCCCGCAGGCTGGGCCAGTCGGTGCGGCGCTTGTACCTGGCCAGCCCGCGCGACAGCGTGGGCATGGTCAGCATCACGGGCAGCATGGCGATGTAATTGACCAGTTCCGTGGAAAACCAGAAGGCGAAGCCGTGGGCCGGCGTGCCGCCATACAGCCGGGGATGGATAAAGAAGCCGGCCACGCCGGCGGCAGCCGCACCGCTGATAACCACCAGCACAAAGCGCACCATCGAGCTGGCATTCCGCAAGCCCCGGTGTGCCTCGCTCATGCGGGACAGCGCCAGATAACAGACTGACACGCCCATCAGGTTTGCCCAGATGAGCATGAGGGTCTTGGGCCAGCTTTGCAGCATTTCGGTGTCGCCCAGCACGTAGCCGATGATGGCGGCCGCCCAGTGCGCCAGTGTCGGGGGATGGGCGCGCCGGAGCAGCAGGCCGACCAGCACGGCGTTACTGGGCCAGAATGCCGACAGCGTGTCTGGCTGCGCCGTATAGATGCCGAAAATCGTGCAGGCGTAGACGATCACGCCGACCATCAGCGCGTCCTTCAGATCCATGCTGGCGATTGACTGGCCGACAAGGGCAGTCCGGTTGGTACTCATGCAGATCCCCTTCGATCACCGTGGCCGAGCCGGGGCTGGCGGGATCAGCGCCGCCCCACCGCCATCTTGTCGATAGCCTGCGAGACGGTCGCCTGCATCTGCGGCGACAGGTTGACGAAGCGGCAGCCGATCTGCACCTGTTCGCCCAGCAGGAAGGAGCGGAAACGGCGCGACAGGCGCACTTCGAGGTCGCAGATGACGACGGCGTCGCCGAGCTCCAGCCGCACACGCTGCAGCTTGCGGCCGATGTGCAGGCCGGGTGCATCGCGCGGGGCGCAGCGCATGCCGATGCCGCCGGCGGCCACGTCGTACAACTGCATTTCATAGGGCGTGCCGAACATCACGAACGATGCCGTGTAGTTGCCGACCACCGGTGTTTCCAGGCGCTTGGCGGCGCGCCGGTTCAGCACCAGGCACAGTTCGGGGAAGGGGATTGGTACGAGCGATGCGGTGCCCGGCACCGGCATCCATTCGGCCGTGAGGTCGAACTGGAAGCGCGCGGAGTCGAGGCGGCTGACGAAGGTGCAAGGGCCCTCCGGCAGCACGACGCCGTCGCTGAGGCGCAGCGTGATGACCGGATCGGTGGCGTCGATGGCATCGATGCGCGCCAGGATGGGCGTGCCCGCGCCGTTCGCGTAGATCGTCACGGGTTCGCCACGGTCGTACAGGTTTTGCAGCGCCGCGCGGATATCGGCCGCGTCGGTGATCTCGTGGGGCTGGGACGCCAGCGGAATGGGGTCGACAATGTCCGCCGCGCCCAGCCTGCGGCGACGCGGCGACATCCCGGCGGTGACGAGATCGCCCGCTGCCTCCGTCCTGAGGTAGGCGGTCACGCCGCCGGATGCGGGCGACGGCGGCGTGTCCAGCCGCCGTTGCGCGCTGGCGCGCTGGACGGTCGTGGATTGCAGCCAGGGCAGGTGATCGCGGAGGTTCTTGGGCAGGAAGGTCATGGCGGGACTCGGCAGTTTCAGTCTGCAAGGATATCAGCAAATCCTTTGATCGCAGTCAAGTTTATTGCCGTAGGGCTAGTCCAGGTCCTCGGTTTGTCGCTAAAAACGCTCATCCGGCGCGAGGTAGCGCCACTGGCCAACCGGCAGGTCACCCAGCTTGACCTTGCCGATGCGCACGCGCTTCAGGCCCACCACCTTCAGGCCGACCATATCGCACATGCGGCGAATCTGGCGCTTCTTGCCCTCGCGTAGCGTAAACGACAACTGGTCTTCGTTCTGCCAGCGCACCTTGGCGGGCAGCAGGGGCTTGCCGTCCATCCACAGGCCGTGGTTCAGCTTTTTCAGGTCCGCGTCGGGCAATTTTCCCGGCTTCGTGTATTCCACGCGCACCAGGTATTCCTTGTCGATGTCCGTGTCGTGGCCGATCAGGTGTTTCGCCACGCGGCCATCCTGCGTGAGCACGAGCAGGCCCACGGAATCGATGTCGAGCCGGCCGGCGGGCACGAGGCTGCGCAGCTGCGTGGGGTGGAACTGCTCGGGCGACGGGTCGTCGGGCCAGTGGTTTTCCGGCTTGATCAGCGCCACGGCGGGCGTGTAGCCATCCTCGGCCTGGCCGCTGACATAGCCCATCGGCTTGTTGATCAGGATCGTCACGCGCTTGCTCTGCTCGGCGGCGGCCTGCCGCTCGACGGTGACTTTCTGGCTCGGATAGACTTTCGTGCCCAGTTCGGACACCACATTGCCATCCACGCGCACCCACCCTTTGGCGATCCATTCATCGGCTTCGCGGCGCGAGCACAACCCCAGTTCGGACATGCGTTTCGATAAACGCAACAATTCTTCAGACATTACAGACTCAGACTTTCAAGGCTTCCAGTAAATCGGTTTCCAGCTGCAGTTGCGTGCGCGCGCTCGCCAGCGACTGGCCGTCGACGATGAACACGTCTTCCACGCGCTCGCCCAGGGTCATCACCTTGGCGGTGTGCAGGTTCACGCGGTATTTCGTCAGCACGTTGGCGATCGAGTACAGCAGGCCGGTGCGGTCGTTGGCCGTCACCGACAGCAGGTAGTACTGGCCGCGTTCGTCCGAACGCAGGTCCACGGTGGGCTGGATCGGGAACGTGCGCGACAGGCGCGACAGCCGGCCGCGCACGGGCGGCTGCATCGGCGCCTGCTTCTGCAGCAGGTCGCACAGTTCGTGCTCGATCAGGTTGATGATGTCGCGGTAGCTTTTTGCAAAGCTCTGCTCCGTCACCAGGAACGTGTCGAGCGCGTAGCCGTGCTTCGTGGTGTGGATCTTCGCATCCAGGATCGAGAAATTCTTGCGGTCGAAGTAGCCGCAGATGCGCGCGAACAGGTCGGGCTGGTCCTTGACGTACACGGCGATCTGCAGGCCTTCGCCGATCGGCGCCAGCCGGCATTTCACCACCGGCTTCTCGCTGTCCAGCCGGTCGTACAGGGCGCGTGTCTGCCAGGCGATGTCGGAGGCATCGTGGCGCAGGAAATACGCCATGTCGAGCTGCTTCCACAGCGCCTCGTGCGCCGATGGCGGCAGGCCATACAGCCGCAGCGTGGCCAGTGCTTCCTGCTGGCGGTTCTTCAGTTCGCGATCGGCCGAATGCGGTTCGCCGCCCAGCACCCGCAGCGTCATCTTGTACAGGTCTTCGAGCAGCTTGGCCTTCCAGGCATTCCACACCTTCGGGCTGGTGCCACGGATGTCGCACACCGTCAGCAGGTAAAGGCCGGTGAGGTGGCGTTCGTCGCGCACGGCCTTCGCGAACGCTTCGATCACGTCCGGGTCCGACAGGTCCTGCTTCTGCGCCACGGTCGACATCAGCAGGTGGTGCTCGACGAGGAACGCCACCAGCTCCGTCTCGTCGGCGCTCATGCCGTGCTCCTGGCAGAACTGCACGGCGTCGGCCACGCCCAGCTTTGAATGGTCGCCGCCGCGGCCCTTGGCGATGTCGTGGAACAGCGCGGCCACGTACAGCAGCCAGTGCTGCGGGTAGTTGGCCATCAGCTGGCTGCAGTACGGATATTCGTGCGCGTGTTCCGTCATCGTGAAGCGGCGCATATTGCGCACCACCATCAGGATGTGCTGGTCCACCGTGTACACGTGGAACAGGTCGTGCTGCATCTGCCCCACGATCTTGCGGAAGTTCGGCAGGTAGCGGCCCAGGATCGACAGTTCGTTCATGCGGCGCAGCGCATGGATGATGCCGGAAGGCGCCTGCAGGATGCGCAGGAAGTAGGCGCGGTTGACGGGATCGGCGCGGAACGCGGCGTCGATCTCGAAACGCTCGTGCCACAGCGCGCGCGTGGCGCGGGCCGTGATGCCTTTCAGCGCGGGCCGCTCCGTCATCAGCACGAACACTTCGAGGATCGCCGACGGCGTGCGCGCGAACACGTCGTCGCTGGCGATGTCGATGAAGCCATTGACTTCGTTGAAGCGCTCGTTGATCGGATGGGTGTCGCACCCTTGCGGGAACAGCATCGCCTCGATGTTCTGCAGCATGATGGTGTTCAGCTGCACCACGGCCTTGGCGGCCCAGTAGTAGCGCTGCATCAGGTATTCGCTGGCGCGGCGCATGTGCACGCCGCTGCCGGTGGTCTGCAGGCCCAGGCTTTCGGCGATCGCCGTCTGCACGTCGAACACCAGGCGGTCTTCGCGGCGGCCGGCGTGCAGGTGCAGGCGCACGCGGATATCCTTGAAGGCGCGCTCCTTTTCCATCAGCTGGCGCGCCTCGGTCTGCGTGATCAGGCCACGCGTGGCCAGCGTGCGCCACGAACTGGCCAGGCCCGCCGCCTTGGCCATCCACAGGATCACCTGCAGGTCGCGCAGGCCGCCGGGGCTTTCCTTGCAATTCGGTTCGAGCGAGAACGCGGTGTCTTCATACTTGGCGTGGCGCTGGCGCATCTCGGCGGTCTTCGCGTGGAAGAACGCCTGCGGGTCCATCGCCGCGTCGTAGGCGCGTTCCAGCTGCGCGAACAGTTCGGCGTTGCCGGTGACGAGCCGCGCTTCGAGCAGGCTCGTTTGCACCGTGATGTCGGCCTCGGATTCGGCCAGGCATTCCTCCACCGTGCGGATCGACGAGCCGATTTCCAGCCCCAGGTCCCACAGCAGCTGCACCAGTTCCTCAAGGCGGTGGCGGGTGTCCTCGTCCGGGCTCTGGCCCAGCAGGATCAGCACGTCCACGTCCGAATAGGGGAACAGCTCGCCGCGGCCATAGCCGCCCACGGCCACCAGGGCCGTCTGCGCCGGCAGGCCGGCCGCCTGCCACGCCTGCGTCAGCACGTCGTCCACGCTCTGGCGCAGGCTGCGCAGCAGCTTTTCCGGCTTGCCATCCTCGCGGAACGTGGCAATCACGACCTGGCGGTCGGACTTCAGCCGCAGCTTGAGGGAACTGCGCAGCTGTTCACGGGGATCGCTGTTCATCGCGATGGAGGACATGGGGTCAGGCCGCGGCGCTTGCCTGGGCGATGAAGGCCGGCGGCGGCGGCGAACCCGCCGACAGCGTCAACACCTCGTAGCCGGTTTCCGTCACGAGCACCATGTGTTCCCACTGGGCGGACAGGCTGCGGTCCTTCGTCTTGATCGTCCAGCCGTCGCCCATCTCGCGGATTTCCCGGCGGCCGGCATTGATCATCGGTTCGATCGTGAAGATCATGCCCGGCTTGAGCTCTTCGCCGGTGCCCGGCTTGCCGTAGTGGAGCACCTGCGGCTCTTCATGGAAGACCTTGCCGATGCCGTGGCCGCAGAACTCGCGCACCACGCTGTAGCCGGCCTTTTCGGCATGCTGCTGGATCGCGTGGCCGATGTCGCCGAAGTGGCCGCCCGGGCGCACCTGGGCGATGCCGAGCCACATGCATTCATAGGTGATCTCGGTGAGGCGTTTGGCCAGGATCGTCGGCGGGCCGATGTAGAACATGCGGCTGTTGTCGCCGTGGTAGCCATCCTTCGTGATGATCGTGATATCCAGGTTCACCACGTCGCCGTTCTTCAGCACCTTGTCGCCGGGGATGCCGTGGCAGATCACGTCGTTGACCGACGTGCAGATCGCCTTCGGATACGGCGGGTAGCCGGGTGGCTGGTAATTCAGCGGCGCCGGTACCGTGCCTTGCACGTTCGTCATGTATTCGTGGCACAGGCGGTCCAGCTCGCCCGTGGTGACACCGGGCTTGACGAACGGGGTGATGTAGTCGAGGACTTCGGCACCGAGGCGGCCGGCGAGGCGCATGCCTTCGATATCTTCGGGGGTCTTGATCGTGATGGCCATGTTTCTTGAGTATTTCGGGCGACAAACCACGATTATAGACGACGTAGCCCCCGAGAGTCGTTATCGCCGCTTCGTGCCGGCAGCCTTTGAGAGTCTGGTGTCGGACACCGGCTTCACGGTGTTGGACACCGGTTTTCGGTCGATCAGCCCCGCACTACCGAACCGAAGAACCGCACCATCTCCCGGCTCGCATCCGGCCCGGTCGGATCGGTATAGCTGCCACTGGCGCTCCCCCGGCCCAGGCATGGCCCGCGCCGTGCAGCTGCCAATGCTCGGCGAGCACGCGGCCATCCTTCGCCTTGTGGAGCGTGCGCGTGTACTTGCGCCCGCCGCTGGCCTTGGCCGACGCCACTTCCGGCATGCCCGCCTCATGCGCCACCAGGCCGTGCTGCAACACGTCGTTGCCGTTCTTCTGGTTCACGGTGTGATCCTTGTCGCCATGGAACACGATCACCGGCGGGCTGGCGACGGGCCGCGCATGGCCCTTGGCACCCTGCTGCATGGCCTGCAATGCCGAGGGGAGGTCGCTGGCACTGCCGATGGGCAGGCCGGAGTGGACGCCGACCGCGTTGAACAGTTCAGGGTACAGCGCACCCACCACGATCGCCATCGCGCCGCCGGCCGACAGCCCGGCAATGCTGACGCGCGCCGGGTCGACCGCGAAATCGGCTATCACCTGGCGGGCGATGCCGGCGATGATCGCCGGCTCGCCCCGGTCGCGCTGCTGGTCGGCCACGCTGAACCAGTTCCAGCATTTCGAGCTGTTGGCCTGCTGCGTCTGCCCGGGGTAGGCGACGAGGCAGCCGGTTTCTTCCGCGACCTGGTTCATCCGCGTGCCGGCGGCGAAATCGTCCGGGTCCTGCGTGCAGCCGTGCAGCATCACGACCAGCGGCACCGGCTGGTCCGCCTTGTAAGTGCTCGGCACATACAGCTTGTAGCCGCGCGTGCCTGCGCTGCACGTAAAACTGGCGCTGTCGAAGCGGGCGCCGTCCGGCAGCGGGGGAGGGGGCGTGCGCTTGCGGGCACCGGGCAGCTTGCCGTTCTTCAGTGCTTCTGGCAGGCCGTCGAGCAGGCCCTCGGGCAATCCGCCCTGGAAGCCACCCTTGAATTTTTCCTTGAAGCTGTCGGCAAGGCCTTCGGGCAGCGTGATGCCGGACTTCGCCAGTATGTCGGCCAGGCCGGACATGGCGGTGCCGGCATGCGGCGTCTCGCCCTGCTTTGTTTCCGGCTTTTCTCCCGGCGCGGCGTGCGGCGGCTGCGTGGGTTTCGGTGCAGCTTTGCGCGCACGGAAAGCGGGGCGTGCCGGCGCTTTTTCCGGCGGCGCGTTCAAGTCTTTCATCGTGGCGCCGGCGCCCGGCGCCGTAAAGGAGGCATCGGCGCGAGGCGCCGTGTGGATGCCATTGTCGGTGGCATCCGTTTCGGGCGCGGTGTCACCGGCCAGGGCGCGCTGGATCGCGGCTGTGGCGGCCATCGGGCCGTCCTTCATCAACTCTTGCGTGGCTGCCTGCAGGCGGGCCATCAGTGCGGAATCGAATTTCATATCGTGCCTTCCATGGGGTGAGGCGTGGATGAGTATTGCGTGGAGCAGCGGTGCTGCCCACATGTCCGGATGGCTGCCGGTCAGTTGATGCGCCCTGCCAGTGCCGCCTTCACGGCGGGGCTGGCATGGAGCGCGCCCAGTACCGTGATCGAGCCGATCGTCGCCGCCGCCAGTTCAGCCGTTACGTCGGGCGCGATCGTTGCCAGCCCAAGCACGCGGATGTTGAGCATCTCGCCTGCGGTGCGGGCCGCTTCGAGGTCGGCGCTGGAAAACTGCTGCAATCCCAGCACGAACTGGTTGCGCTCGACCGTTTGTTTCACCACGTCCGCATGCTGATTCAGCTGGTTGCGGATCGCGGTTCGGATCAGGTCGGTGCGGTTGGCATAGAAACCCTGCTGTACGAGCAGGTCGATCTGGCCCAGGTCCACGGGGAACAGGTTGATCGTGATCTTTTCGGAATCGGCGGGGCGCAGCTTCAGGTCGGGCATGGTGTTTCCTCTTCAACCTTCCATTTGCCATCCAAGTGGATGGTATATGGATGATTCTAGACCGATTTCAAGGCATGTCACCGATTTATTTTCAAAACAGTTCGTTGGCGTTCCATGCGCCCGGCACGTGGCTGCGTGCTTTGCGTGGTGGACGCTCGCCTGCCTGCCGCTTATTGCGGGGCTTCCTGTCCATGGCGGGTTTTAGGGGCTTGCCTGGAACGGTCTTGGCTATAGCGCGCTTCGTCACTGGCAAGGCTTTCGACGCTTGCCGGCGCGCTGGATCGATGCGCACGGCGTCGAACATCGCGCCGCCCCATAACAGCACGAGCTGGCCCGGGTTGCGGATATACACGTCCGTACACCCGAGCTCGACCATGGTAACGGGCGTCGGCAAGTGCAGCCGCTGGGCGCTCGAGTGCAGCTTTTCCTGCATGTGCGGTTCCGGTATCACGCGCTCGGCCCAGAACTCCGGCTGGGAGCAAAGTTCCTCGCCCACGCGTACGGCCGTTTCGCTGATCGTCAGGAATTTGCCCAGCAACGTTTTTGTTTCCGCCGCATCGAGCGAGGCGATCGTTGCGAAGTCGAGCACGGACACCAGTTGCCATGTGCCGATGACGCTGCGGTCGCGGAACTCGTCGCGGGCGCTCGCGCTGGGGAGATGGGAAAAGAAGAAGGCAATCGCCAGCGTTGAAAGCCGCGCCAAGGGATGCCACCAGGGCGCCAGGGAATTGCGTGTCGTTCTGCTTGCCATGATTGCCTCAGGGAATTAGTCCTGATGAGCAACATAGCGAATCGGGTGGCGGCGGCTTTGAGGTGTGGCAAGAGGCGTGGCAAGGGGTGTGGCAAAAGCCTCGGGCCGCGCGGCAATGTGCGTCCCGGTAAGGCTGGACCGTCGGCAGGGTTTCGCCCACGGTCGTTGTCGGAGGGTCAGGCGCCCGGACGGTTTTCCTTCAGGTCCTCGGCTTCGAGCATGTATCCCTCGTCCGCCGCCAGTTGCGCATCGGGCGGCAGCTTTTCATGGGCCCGCGCCCGGTCCAGCAGCACGTGCACGGTCTCGATCTTGTGGCGGATCGCGTCGGCCAGCGATGCGAGCGTCAACTTCTCCGGCAGCATCAGCTCGCATGCCTCGGCTGCCTGCGCGGCCGGATGGTCGGGGGTGATGTCACCTTGCGCACCGGATTCGTCGCGCTCGATCAGTTGCAGCACGTTGCGCAGGCCTTGTTCCAGTTCTTCCAGTCGGCTTGATTCCATAATTTTTTCCTTGTTTCAGTCTCAATCGTGTTCTCAAGCATACGCCGGCAGGCCGCATCGCGACGCCCGATACCTGCGCAGGGATCTGCCACACATTGCCACAAGTTAGCATTCATGAAATAATATTGAATGATAACTATTCTCATTTGTGCCAATGGCCGACAATGCTCATCGAGAGAAAAACAATGACCCTGAAAAAGACGCCCGTCGCGATCGCCGCGATGCTGCTTGCCCATGCCGCCGCCGTTGCCGGCCCCGCCAATGAGCCGACGTTCGCGCCCGCCGAAGGGCAGCCAGCCATCGTCACCATCACCGGTGCCCGGGGCGAATCACCCGCCTACAACCCGCCCGCATCGACCAGCGCGATGAAGATCGAGGCGCCGCTGCGCGATATCCCGCAAACCGTGAACGTGATTCCGGAACAGCTGCTGCGCGACCAGGCGGTACTGTCGATGGAAGATGCCATGAAGTCCGTGCCGGGCGTGGGGCTGTCCCATGGCGATGGCCAGCGCGACCAGGTGACCTTGCGTGGCTTTTCCGCGATCTCCGACCAGTTCGTGGACGGTTTTCGCGACGATGCGCTGTACTTCCGCGACATGTCGAACGTGGAGCGCATCGAGGTGCTGAAGGGACCGGCGGCCGTGCTGTACGGCCGGGGTTCGTCCGGTGGCCTCATCAACCGCATCACGAAGCGCCCGGGCATCGACCGCAGCGAAGTGACGGTGCGCGTGGGCAGCCACAAGCAGCGGCGCGGCGAAGTGGACGTTGCCCGCACCCTGGGTAATACGGGGATGGCATTCCGCATCACCGGCGCCGTCGAGCGGGCGGACAGCTACCGCGACCAGCAATTCCTCGACCGCGACGCGATCGCGCCATCGCTGCTGGTGTCGCTGGGTGCTTCCACGAGCCTGCTGGTGCAGGCCGAGCACCTGTCCGACCGCCGTGTGACCGATTTTGGCATTCCTTCCTACCAGGGGCGCCCGGTGAGCGTGCCGGCCGGCACATACTATGGCGCCGCCAACGCGCGTGACGTCGATTTCTCGCAGGCCGAGGTGACCGCGGGCGGCTTCACCCTGGAGCACCGCCTCGGCGAGCGGATCGCCCTGCGCAACGCTTTCCGAAAATACGATTACACGCTGGCCCGGAACAACACGCTGGTCGGTGCCGTGAACGAGGCGGCGGGGACGGCTTCACTGAACCGCACGAACCTGCGCCGCGAGGAAGATGGCTGGTTCAACCAGACGGAGGTCACGCAGACGGCATCGCTGGCCGGCATGACGCACCGCCTGCTGTATGGGGTGGAAATCGGCAGGCAGGACAAGGACCAGGTGAACCGCTCGCAAAGCAATGTCGCCACCGTCGCGCTGTTCAATCCCGTGTCGCCTGTGCTGCCGCTGGCGCTGAACGTCGCGCCGGGCACCGATAACCGCGGCATCTTCACCACGCGAGCCGTCTATGTACAAGACCTGGTCGAGCTGTCGCCGGCATGGAAGGCGTTGGCCGGAGTGCGCTACGACCGCTTCGAGCAGGAAACGCGCGAACGCAGGGCGGGACAGGCCGACCTGCACCGCGTGGACGCTGGCTGGAGCCCGCGCGCAGGCCTCGTGTGGCAGCCGGGCGCGACGCAGTCGTACTACGCGTCGTTCAGCCGCTCGTTCCAGCCATCGGCCGAAAACTTCCCGCTGGCCGCGAACAATGCGCAGATCGCGCCCGAGAAAACCACGAACAGGGAAGTGGGCGGCAAGTTCGATCTGTTCGGCGGGGCGCTGTCCGCCACGGCTTCCCTGTTCCGGCTGGAGCGGACCAACGTCAAATACACGGACCCCGTCACCAACCTGCTGGTGCCGGTCGGCACACAGCGCTCCGACGGGCTGGAGCTGACGCTGGCCGGCCAGGTCGCGTCGGGCTGGCAGGTATGGTCCGGCTATTCGTTCCTGGATGCAAAGGTGATCTCGTCCCCGGCGCTGGACAACAGCGACAACGTCATCAAGCGGGTGCCCGTGCAGGGCAAGCGTGCCACGCTCACGCCGCGGCACAGCGCCAACCTGTGGATCGCGCGATCGTTCAATGCCGCGCTGCGCGGCGGCATCGGCCTTGTCGCGGTCGGCGAGCGGTTCGCCAATCCCGGCAACACGGTGGCATTGCCGGGGTATGCCACGGTGGATGCGATGGTGGGGTACCGGATCGCGTCGGTCGACCTGCAGCTCAACGTGACCAACCTGCTCGACCGGGGATATATCGTCTCGGGGCATGGCACCGCGCCGAACCTGAACATGCCCGGCGCGCCGCGCGGCGCGAGGTTGACGGCGCGGTACCGGTTTTAAGGATGCCTTGGCGGAGCACAGGAACATCGTTTGATTGTTTGCCTGTCTTCCGCTAAAATGCCGGGTTGCTCGGACTCGTTTCGAGCAATGTTGTAAAAACCTCACTTTTTAATAAACTCGAACCCGCTCTGCAAGGGTGCCCGCAAGGGTGACTGAGCTGGTTCCAGACCCAACCCTGGAGTAAAAAATGTCTGTAACGATGCGTGAAATGCTGGAAGCCGGCGTCCATTTCGGTCACCAAACCCGATTCTGGAACCCAAAGATGGCTCCGTTCATCTTCGGCCACCGCAACAAGATTCACATCATCAACCTGGAAAAGACCATGGAGCTGTACCAGGAGGCGATGAAGACGGTTCGCCAACTGTCGGCCAACCGTGGCACGATCCTGATGGTGGGCACCAAGCGCCAGGCGCGTGACATCGTCGCCGCTGAAGCCCAGCGCGCAGGTGTTCCTTACGTCGACCAGCGCTGGCTGGGCGGCATGCTGACCAACTTCAAGACCATCAAGACCTCGATCAAGCGCCTGAAGGACATGGAAGCGCAAGTGGCCGACGGTTCCGTGGAAAAGCTGACCAAGAAAGATGCGCTGCTGTTCAGCCGCGAAATGGAAAAGCTGCAGAAGTCCATCGGCGGTATCAAGGATATGGGCGGCGTGCCTGACGCGATCTTCGTGATCGACGTTGGCTACCACAAAGGTGCGATCACCGAAGCCCAGAAGCTGGGTATCCCGGTCATCGGCATCGTCGATACCAACCACTCGCCAGCCGGCGTGACCCACGTGATCCCGGGTAACGACGACTCGTCCAAGGCGATCAGCCTGTACGCCCGCGGCGTGGCCGATGCGATCCTGGAAGGCCGTGCCAACGCGTCGACCGAAGTGCTGGAGTCGATCAAGACGGCCGAAGGCGACGAGTTCGTGGAAGTGAACGAACAGGCTTGATGCCAGTGTCCGCCTCCGGCGGACATCAGCTTTACATAAAAGGCTGTTAAAAAGGGGTGGCTTCCAGCTCCCCTTTTTTTTAACAACGTGCCCGATGAGCAGGCTGCCATGAGGCGCCGCCGGGGCACCCCACCGAATACAGGAGAAAACATATGGCAGCGATTACCGCAGCAATGGTCGGCGAACTGCGCGCTAAGACCGACGCACCGATGATGGAATGCAAGAAGGCCCTGACCGAAGCGGCCGGCGACATGGACAAGGCAGAAGAGATCCTGCGCGTCAAACTGGGCGGCAAGGCTGCCAAGGCTTCCGCGCGCGTGACCGCCGAAGGCGTCGTCGCGGCATTCATCTCGGGCAACGTGGGCGCCCTGGTCGAAGTGAACTCCGAAACCGACTTCGTCGCCAAGAACGACGATTTCCTGTCGCTGGCAAGCACCGCCGCGCGCCTGGCCGCTGAAAAGAACCCGGCCGACGTGGCTGCCCTGCTGGCACTGCCGACCGAATCCGGCCAGACGCTGGAAGAAGTGCGTTCCGCCCTGGTTGGCAAGATCGGCGAAAACATGTCGATCCGTCGCTTCCAGCGCTTTGAAACGACCGGCAAGCTGGCTTCGTACCTGCACGGCACGAAGATCGGCGTGATCGTCGACTTCGAAGGCGCAGACGACCAGGTGGGCAAGGACGTGGCCATGCACATCGCCGCAATGAAGCCGGTGTCGCTGTCCGCCGACCAGGTGCCTGCCGAGATGATCGAGAAAGAGCGCTCGGTTGCCCAGGCCAAGGCCGACGAAGATGCAGCCCAGGCTGCCGCAGCCGGCAAGCCGGCCCAGTCGCCGGAAATCGTGGCCAAGCGCCTCGAAGGCTCCGTGCAGAAGTACCTGAAGGAAGTGTCGCTGCTGAACCAGGCATTCGTGAAGAACGACAAGCAGTCCGTCGAGCAGATGCTGAAGGCCGCCAACGCGTCCGTGAAAGGCTTCACCATGTACGTGGTGGGCGAAGGCATTGAAAAGAAAGTAGACGATTTCGCCGCAGAAGTGGCAGCCCAGATGGCTGCTTCCAAGGGAGCGTAATCATTAAACGGGCCGCAAGGCCCGTTTTTTTAGAGCTGCGGCTCTTGGGAAGCGCCCAATTAAAACGCATTGCCGACCGTCCCCGCGTGGGTTGCACGGTTGGAGCATCACCCCGGCGCGCAGGGCTTTGAAGCTATCATTGCGGCCGGAATGTCACTGAATACATTTACTTAGGAGCCCCAGCTCATGTCAAAACCAGCCTACAAGCGCGTCCTCCTCAAATTGTCCGGTGAGGCCCTGATGGGCGATGACCCCTATGGCATCAACCGCGCAACGATCGAGCGCATGGTCGCCGACGTGGCCGAGGTCGCGAAACTGGGCGTGGAACTGGCAGTCGTGATCGGCGGCGGCAACATCTTCCGTGGCGTGGCGCCAGGCGCCCAGGGCATGGACCGTGCCACCGCCGACTACATGGGCATGCTGGCCACCGTCATGAACGCGCTGGCCCTGGCCGACGCGATGCGCCACGTGGGCGTCGTCGCGCGCGTGATGTCGGCAATCGGCATCGAGCAGGTCGTCGAACCGTACGTGCGCCCGAAAGCGCTGCAGTACCTGGAAGAAGGCAAGGTCGTGATCTTCGCGGCCGGCACCGGCAATCCGTTCTTCACCACCGATACCGCCGCCGCACTGCGCGGTTCGGAAATGTCGGCCGAGATCGTGCTGAAGGCCACCAAGGTCGACGGCGTCTACAGCGCCGACCCGAAGAAGGACCCGGATGCCACGCTGTACAGCACCATCAGCTTCGACGAGGCAATTGCCAAGCAGCTGCAGGTGATGGACGCCACAGCCTTCGCGCTGTGCCGCGACCAGAAGCTGCCGATCAAGGTCTTCTCCATCACCAAGCCAGGCGCTATGATGCGCGTGATCATGGGCGAGGCAGAAGGTACGCTCGTTCACGTCTGATATACGAAACCCCAGAACAACAGGAGAGCAGCATGTCTACCGCTGACATCAAGAAGAACGCCCAGGACAAGATGGCGAAATCGCTGGAAACGCTGAGGGCCGACCTGGCCAAGGTGCGTACCGGCCGTGCCCACGTGGGCATCCTGGACCATGTAATGGTCGATTACTACGGCAACCCGACGGCGATCAACCAGGTGGCCAACCTGACGCTGATCGACGCGCGCACGATCGGCGTGACGCCGTTCGAAAAGAAAATGGGTACCACGATCGAAAAGGCCATCCGCGATGCCGACCTGGGCCTGAACCCGTCCGCCCAGGGCGACACGATCCGTGTGCCGACCCCGCCGCTGACCGAAGAGCGCCGCAAGGAAATGGTCAAGCTGTGCAAGAGCGAAGCCGAGGATGCCAAGATTGCCGTGCGTAACATCCGCCGCGACGCCAACGAGCAGCTGAAAAAGCTCGTGAAGGACAAGTCGATCTCCGAGGACGACGAACGCCGCGCGTCGGACGACGTGCAAAAGCTGACCGACAAGGCGATTGCCGACATCGACAAGATCGTCGCCGAGAAAGAAAAGGAAGTGCTGACGGTGTAAAGCCGAAAATGGCGCGAAGTCTTGGCGCCTGGGCCGATTCTCCCGTGGAATACGGCCCGCAGTGAGCCGGAGCCGCTCGAAACTCGTTATCGACCCAGCGGCAAAGGCTGGGGTCAGACCCGTCGGGTCTGACCCCGGATGTCGCTTCTGGGCTTGACTTGCCGAGCGTAGCCGGGAACAAGCGCCTATTATCAGGAAAATATTTCTTGAAAATAGGTGCCTGTCCCCGGTTTTTTTTGTACAGTTCATCTTTTGGCGTTAAAGCGTTACTAATGAGATATACGAGTTCGACGACCGCAGTGCCCAACGTGCCGAGTGTGCCGCGCCACGTGGCGATCATCATGGACGGCAACGGCCGCTGGGCCACCAAGCGTTTCCTGCCCCGCGTGGCGGGCCACGTCAAGGGCGTGGAAGCGGTGCGCACCGTCGTTGAAGCCTGCGTCAGCCGCGGCGTCGAATACCTCACCGTGTTTGCGTTCAGTTCCGAGAACTGGCGCCGGCCGGAAGAGGAAGTGTCCCTGCTGATGCGCCTGTTCGTCACCGCGCTCGAGCGCGAAGTGGCGAAGATGCACGCCAACGACATTCGCCTGAAAGTGGTCGGCGACCTGTCCCGTTTCGATGCCAAGCTGCGCGACATGATCGCTGCCGCCGAGCGCAAGACCGCCAACAACACCCGCCTCACCGTCACCGTGTGCGCCAACTATGGTGGCCGCTGGGATATCATGCAGGCAATCGGCAAGATGGTCTCGGCACATCCGGGCGCCACGGATTTCTCCGAAGCGCAGCTTGCGCCGCACCTGGCGATGGCCTATGCACCCGAGCCGGACCTGTTCATCCGCACCGGCGGCGAGGAGCGCATCTCGAATTTCCTGCTGTGGCAGCTCGCGTACACGGAACTGTATTTCACGGATACGTACTGGCCCGATTTCACCGCCGAGAAGCTGGACGAAGCCATTGCGTCCTACCAGCACCGCGAACGCCGCTTTGGCCGCACCGGTGAACAACTGAAAAAATAACAAACAAAAAAGCATGCTGAAGACCCGGATCATTACCGCCGTCATCCTGTTCGTCGTGCTGGTGGCCGTGCTGTTCTCCGGCTCGCTGCCGGCCGTGCAGGCCCTCGTCGCCATCGCGTTCGTCGCGGTCACGTGGGAAGCCTTCCGGCTGTTCAAGCTGCGCGCGCCGGTCGTCGTCGCCGTTTGCTGGACGGCCGCCTTCGTTTACACGTTCTTCTTCAACGCCGGCCTCGAGCAGGCGCGTTTCTGGCTGGCGCTGGGCGTCGCCATCTGGCTGCTGCGCTTCCTGCCCGCCCTGAAGGTGGGCCTGCCGCCGATGGAAGGCTTCGGCAATACGCTGCTGTCCATGGTGTACGCGGCCACGATCGTCTCGTGCTTCGTGGCGATCCTGGTGCTGTTCCAGCGTTCGCCGCTGTACCTGATCTCCGTGATGGCCCTCGTCTTCATCGCCGACATCGGCGCCTACTTCTCCGGCAAGGCATTCGGCAGGCGCAAGCTGGCGCCCTCGATCTCGCCCGGCAAGACGGTGGAAGGCGCGATCGGCGGCTGGATCGCCGTGCTTGTGCTGTCAGCGATCACGATCCTCGCCGCGCCGTACCAGCCATGGCTGCAGGATACCTTCGCCGTGCGCGTGCAGGCGGCACTGGGCTGGGGCATCGTCCTGGCCGCGCTCTCCGTCATCGTCGGCGGATCGATCGTCGGCGACCTGTTCGAATCCCAGTTGAAGCGGCGCTCCGGCTTCAAGGACAGCAGCAACCTGCTGCCCGGCCATGGCGGCGTGCTCGACCGTATCGATGCGCTCGTGCCCGTGCTGCCGATCGCGGCGCTCATCGGCGGCTGGCTCTAAAAGAAACGGCACCTGCCAGCCCATGAGGCCGGCAGGTGCCAGAGGAATTGACTATGCAAAGCATCACCATCCTTGGCGCCACCGGTTCCATCGGCGTCTCCACGCTCGACGTCATTGCCCGCCATCCCGACCGCTACACCGTCCATGCGCTGTCCGCCCACGGCCGCGTCGACGAACTCGCGGCACAGTGCCGGCAGTTCCGGCCGAAAGTGGCCGTCGTTGGCAGCGCTGAAGCGGCCGACCGGCTGGCCGCGCTGCTGCGCGCCATGCACCTCGACACGCAGGTGGCGTGGGGCGAGCAGGCGCTGTGCGATATCGCGTCAAGTGGCGAGGTCGATGCCGTGATGGCGGCGATCGTCGGCGCCGCCGGCCTGGCGCCCACGCTGGCCGCCGCGCGCGCCGGCAAGAAAGTCATGCTGGCCAACAAGGAAGCGCTGGTGATGTCCGGCCAGCTGTTCATGGATGCCGTCGAATCCAGTGGCGCGACGCTGCTGCCGATCGATTCCGAGCACAACGCCATCTTCCAGTGCCTGCCGTCGAGCTACTGCCGCGTGCCCGAGGCGGCCGGCGTCACGAAGATCCTGCTGACCGCCTCCGGCGGTCCGTTCCTCAAGCGCGCCGTCGAAACGCTCGACGCGGTCACGCCTGCCGAGGCCTGCAAGCACCCGAAATGGGTCATGGGCCGCAAGATTTCCGTCGATTCGGCGACGATGATGAACAAGGGCCTGGAAGTGATCGAGGCGCACTGGCTGTTCGGCGCCCCGGCGGCGCAGATCGAAGTCGTCATCCACCCGCAGTCGGTGATCCACTCGATGGTGTCGTATGCGGATGGTTCCGTGATCGCCGAACTGGGCAATCCGGACATGCGCACGCCGATCGCCAATGCGCTGGCCTACCCGGAGCGGATCGCCTCCGGCGTTGCCCAGCTCGACCTTACGCAGGTGGGCACGCTGCAGTTCGAAAAGCCCGACTTCAACCGTTTCCCCTGCCTGGCGCTGGCCTACGACGCGCTCGAAGCCGGCGGCACCGCCCCCGCGCTGCTGAACGCGGCCAACGAAGTGGCCGTGCAAGCCTTCCTCGACGAGCGCATCGGCTTCCGCCAGATCGACCGTGTGATCGCCGGCGTGATGGACTCGCTGCCGCACGGCCCCGCATCGTCGATCGAGGCCGTGATGGCACAGGATGCAATGGCCCGCGCCGCGGCCGAACGCGCCATCGCGGCGCTGGGCCATCCGCTGAAGGCGGCCAGCGCCTGACGACCATCCGATCCACGCGCCTCCCGGGAGCATCGCCATGAACCTGCTGCAGACGGTCGTCGCCTTCGTCATCGTGCTCGGCACGCTCGTGGTCATCCACGAACTGGGCCATTACCTGGTGGCGCGCTGGTGCGGCGTGAAGGTGCTGCGTTTTTCCGTGGGCATGGGCCGCGTGGTGTGGTCCCGCCGCGTGGGGCCCGACCAGACGGAATGGGCGGTCTCCGCGCTGCCGCTGGGCGGCTACGTGAAGATGCTCGACGCCCGCGACCAGGACGTGAAGGACATCGCCGAGGCGGACCTGCCGCGCGAGTTCACGCGCCAGAATGTGTGGAAGCGCATCGCCATCGTGGCCGCCGGGCCGATCGCGAACTTTCTGCTGGCGATCGTGCTGTTCGCCGGGCTCTACATGCACGGTATCGAAGAGCCGGCCACGCGCCTTGCCGCGCCGGCGGCGCAAACGCCCGCGTCCGTCGCGGGCCTGGACCGCGACGACATGGTGCGCGCCGTCAACGGCAATGCCGTCCAGGGCTGGTCCGAGCTGCGCTGGCAGCTGATCGAAGCCGTCGTCGCATCGAAGGATGGCGACGGGGTCAGCGTGGAAGTGGAGCGACCGGGGCGTGGCCGCTTCACGTTCACGCTGCCGGCCGCCGCGCTGCGCACGGTCGATCTCGATGGTGACGTGCCGGGCGCGCTGGGCTTCAACGTCTGGCTGCCCGCGCCCGTGCTGGGCAAGATCGATCCGCAGGGCGCGGGTGCCCGCGCCGGCCTGCGCACCGGCGACCAGGTGGTGGCGATGGATGGCACGCCGGTGGAGGACATCGCCACCTTCAGCGGCGCGATCCGCAAGGCCGCCGCACGCACCGTGCAGCTCGACGTGCGGCGCGACGGCGCCATGGTGCGCGTGCCCGTGGTGCCGGAAGCCGTTTCGGGTAAAGACGGTGTAACAGTCGGTAAGATCAAGGTCGAGCTGCTGGGCCGGCCGGATATGATCGTCGTGGCGGACGGCCCGTTCGGCGCCGTGGCCAAGGCCGTGCGCAAGGTGTGGGACACCAGCGTGCTGACGATGCGCATGATCGGCCGCATGATCACCGGCGAGGTCTCGTGGAAGAACGTGACCGGACCCATCACGATCGCCGACTACGCGGGGCAGACTTCGCGCATCGGCCTGGCGAGCTACCTGTCGTTCATGGCGGTCGTCAGCATCAGCCTGGGGGTGATGAATTTGCTCCCGATACCGGTTCTGGATGGCGGCCATTTGCTGTATTATTCGCTGGAAGTTTTGACTGGGCGCCCGGTGCCGGAGCGTTTTGGGGAGATTGCACAGCGTCTGGGTGTCGGGTTGTTGGTGACCTTGATGGCGCTCGCTGTATTCAACGATGTCGCGCGGTTGCTGTAACCCGCCCGCCGCGTGCAGTCTCGTATTTGGGAAGCTGGTTCGGAATGATTGCGGGCGAGGTGTCGAAAGGTGCTGTCCGGATTATCGCGAAGCGGCTTTCGAGTCTCTGATAATGCCAATGAAATTCATTTCTGACCGCTTTGCCTCGCCTTCATTTCGCCGCACGCTGATCGGCGCCGCCGTACTGGCTTTCTGCTCCGGCAGCGCCTTCGCAGTCCAACCCTTCGTCGTCAAGGATATCCGCGTCGAAGGCATCCAGCGCACCGAAGCGGGCACCGTGTTCAGCTACCTGCCGGTGCGCGTGGGCGAAACGTTCAGCGACGACAAATCCGTCACCACGATCAAGGCGCTGTACGCGACCGGCATCTTCAAGGACGTGCGGCTGGAAAAGGATGGCGACGTGCTCGTCGTGATCGTCGAGGAACGCCCGGCGATCGCCAAGGTCGATTTCACCGGTACCCAGGAATTCGAGAAGGACATGCTCGTCACCGCGCTGAAGGACATCGGCGTGGGCGATGCCAAGACCTTCGACAAGGCGACCGTGGACCGCGCCGAGCAGGAACTGAAGCGCCAGTACCTGTCGCGCGGCCTGTATGGCGTGAAGGTCACCACCACCGTCACGCCGATGGAGCGCAACCGCGTGTCCATCATGTTCAACGTCGACGAGGGCGAGATCGCCCGCATCAAGCAGATCAACATCGTTGGCAACAAGGTCTTCTCCGACAAGGAGCTGCGCAAGGAGCTGTCGCTGAACACGTCCAGCTGGTTCAGCTGGTACACGAAGGCCGACCAGTACTCCAAGACGAAGCTGACCGGCGACCTGGAATCGCTGAAGTCGTTCTACCTCGACCGCGGCTACGTGGAGATGAACGTCGATTCCACGCAGGTGTCGATCACGCCGGACAAGAAGGACATCTACCTCACCATCAACATCACCGAAGGCGAGCAATACACCGTTTCGGACATCAAGTTCGAAGGCGAGATGTACGGCCGCGAGGAAGAGCTGCGCTCGCTGGTGCTGCTGAAGAAGGGCGAAACCTATTCCGGCGCGCGCCTGACCGCCACCAACAAGCTGATCACCGACCGGCTGGGCAACTTCGGCTTTGCGTTCGCCAACGTGAACGCGAACCCGGAAGTGGACCGCGAAAAGCGCGAAGTCGCCTTCACGTTCATGATCGACCCGGGCAAGCGCGCCTACGTGCGCCACATGAACATCCAGGGCAACACCACCACGCGCGACGAGGTGATCCGCCGCGAATTCCGCCAGTTCGAATCGAGCTGGTATGACTCGAACAAGGTCAAGCTGTCGCGCGACCGTGTCGATCGCCTGGGCTACTTCAAGGACGTGACGGTCGATACGCCGGAAGCGCAGGGCACGTCCGACCAGGTCGACGTGAACCTGACGGTGGTGGAAAAGCCGACCGGTAACTTCCAGATCGGCGGCGCGTTCTCGCAGGCCGAGAAATTCAGCCTGTCGGCGTCGATCCAGCAGGCCAACTTCGCCGGTTCGGGCAACACGGTGGGCTTGGAACTGAACACCAGCAAGTACAGCCGCACGATCGCGTTCTCGCAGACGAACCCGTACTACACGGACGACGGCGTATCGCAGAGCTACGAGCTGTACCTGCGCACGTTCGATCCGCCGGCCGTCAATACGGGTATGTACTCGATCAAGCAGACCGGCGGGCGCGTCAGCTGGGGCGTGCCGTTCTCCGAAGTCGATACCGTGTTCTTCGGCATCGGCCTGGAGCGCGCCACGATCAAGACGGACGTGACCAGCCCGAACTACTTCAAGCAATACGTGCGCGACCTGGGCGGCCCGGCCAGCGGCGAAGGCGAAGTGTCGTCGAACTCCGTGCCGCTGACGGTGGCGTGGGGCCGCGACAGCCGCGACAGCGCGGTCACGCCAACGATCGGCCGCTACCAGCGCGCCAACCTGGAAATCGACCTGATCGGCGATTCCAAATACTTCCGCGCCGTGTACGAACAGCAGTGGTACCGCCCGATCACGTCGTGGGCCACGCTGGCGCTGAAGGGCGAGTTCGACTTCGGTCACGGCATCGGCGACAAGCCCTACCCGGTGTTCAAGAACTTCTACGCGGGCGGCATCGGTTCCGTGCGCGGCTACTACAGCTCGTCACTCGGTTACCTCGATACGAACGGCGATGCGCTGGGCGGCGCTTCGCGCCTGATCGGTAATGCAGAGCTGCAATTCCCGTTCCCGGGCAGGGCAAGGACCGCAGCCTGCGCTGGTTCGCCTTCTTCGATGGCGGCCAGGTCTACCAGGAAGGGGACAAGATGCGCCTGTCCGAGCTGCGCTTCTCGACCGGCCTTGGCGTGAGCTGGATTTCCCCGGTAGGCCCGTTGAAGTTGAGTTATGCTAAGCCTATTAATCCGATCACCGGCGACCGCCTGGAACGTTTCCAGTTCCAGATGGGCACCGGCTTCTGATGCCGGCACAGGCGGCGAACGGGCAATAAGTAGAGGAGAATCATGTTGAAGACTGCATCTGCCACGCTTGGCAAGCTGTTCGCCGTCATGGCGCTGGGCTGGCTCGCGCTGGGCACTGCGTATGCGCAGTCGGCGCAGGCCTCGCGGATCGCATGGCTCAGCCCTGAGCGCATCTATAACGAGTCCAAGCTGGCCAAGCTGGCGGGCGACAAGCTGAAGGAAGAGTTCTCGCCGCGCGAAAAGGCCATGAACGAACTGGGCGCGCGACTCAAGGCCGCCACCGAGAAATACACGAAGGACGAGGCCACGCTGGGCGAGGTGGACCGCGCCAGGCGCCAGCGCGAGGTGGTGGAACTGGACAAGGACTTCCAGCGCCGCCAGCGCGAGTTCCGCGAGGATCTCTCGCAGCGCACCAACGAGGAGCGCGCGGCGATCGCCGAGAAGGCCACGCGCATCATCAAGCAGCTCGCGCTGACCGAAGGCTTCGACATCGTGCTGCAGGATGCCGTCTGGGCCAATCCACGCATCGACATCACCGACAAGGTGCTGGCCGCGCTGGACAAGTAAATCCCGGAAACGCCGGCCAACCTGCCCATTGCGGCAGGCTGGCCGGCTTTTCCACTTTTGATTGGATAGTTCATGGGCATTCGACTGGGAGACCTGGTCGAGCGCTTCGGCGGAGAGTTGACCGGCGACCCGAACCTGCAGGTGGTGGGGATCGCGCCGTTGACGGACGCCGGCGTTTCACACATCAGTTTCCTCTCCAACAGCAAGTTCCGCGCGCAGGCCGGACAGAGCCGCGCCGCGGCGCTGATCCTGTCGCCGAACGATGACCCGCTCGTCGCGCAGACCTATGCCGGGGCGCGCATCGTCACGAAGAACCCCTACGCGTACTTTGCCCGCGCCGCGCAGTATTTCGAATCGCTGACGGCGCACGTGCCGGCGCCGGGCGTCCACCCCACGGCGTACGTGGACCCGACCGCGCAGGTCGACGCCACGGCCCATGTCGGGCCGCACGCCACCATCGAGGCGGGCGCGATCGTCAAGGCGCGCGCGGTGATCGATGCCGGCTGCTTCATCGGCCGCGAGGCGGTGGTGGGCGAGGATACCCATTTCTTTGCCAATGTCACGTTCCACGCGCGCTGCGTGATCGGCGCGCGCGGCATCCTGCACTCGGGCGCCGTGATCGGCACCGACGGCTTCGGCTTCGCCAACGAGGGCGGCGTCTACATCAAGATCCCGCAGGTGGGCCGCGTGGTGATCGGCGACGACGTCGACATCGGCGCCAACACCACGGTCGACCGCGGCGCGCTGGCCGACACGGTGATCGAGGATGGCGTGAAGCTCGACAACCAGATCCAGATCGGCCACAACTGCCACATCGGCGCGCACACGGCCATGGCCGGCTGCGTGGGCGTGGCCGGCAGCGCCCGGATCGGCAAGTACTGCACGTTCGGCGGCGCGGCGATGGTGCTCGGCCACCTGACGATCGCCGACCACGTGCACGTGTCGTCGGCCAGCATGGTGTCGCGCTCCATTGTGGAGCCCGGCCACTACACCGGCTTCTACCCGCTGGCGAAAAACAGCGAATGGGAAAAATCCGCAGCCATCGTGCGGAACCTGGGTGCGATGCGCGAAAAGATCCGCGCACTCGAGAAATCGATCAAGAAAATCAATAATCAAGCCACTGAGCAAGAAGACGAATCATGACCACTGCTGAAAACAAGACCCTCTGCATCAACCAGATCAAGGAACTGCTGCCGCACCGCTACCCGCTGCTGCTGGTGGACCGCGTGCTGACCTGGGAAGCGAACAAGACGATCACGGCCATCAAGAACGTGACCGTCAACGAAGAATTCTTCAATGGCCACTTCCCGCACAAGCCGGTGATGCCGGGCGTGCTCATGATCGAAGCGATGGCGCAGACCGCGGCCATCCTGTCGTTCCTGACGATGGGCATCAAGCCGGACGAGAATTCGGTCGTCTACTTCGTGGGCATCGACAACGCGCGCTTCAAGCGCCCGGTGGGCCCCGGCGACCAGCTGAAGATGGATGTGGAGATCGTGCGCGTGTCGCGCGGCATCTGGAAATACAAGGCGGTAGGCAGCGTGGATGGCCAGACCGCGGTCGAGGCGGACCTGATGTGCACCATCCGTAACACCGCCGAAGCAGCATAAATACCGGAGGCAGAATGGCAACCATTCATCCTACAGCGATCGTCGATCCGAAGGCACAGCTGGGCGAAGGCGTGGAAATCGGCGCCTATTCGCTCGTCGGGCCCGACGTCGTCATCGGCGACCGCACCTGGGTCGGCCCGCACGTGGTGATCGAAGGCCATACGACGATCGGCAGCGACAATAAATTCTTCCAGTTCTCGTCGATCGGCGCGCCGCCGCAGGACAAGAAATGGCATGGTGAACCCACGCGCCTCGAAGTGGGCGACCGGAACACGATCCGCGAATTCTGCACGTTCAACCTGGGCACCGTGCAGGACAAGGGCGTGACGAAGCTGGGCAACGACAACTGGATCTCGGCCTACGTGCACCTGGCGCACGACTGCGTGGTGGGCAACAACACCATCTTCTCGAACAACGCGCAAATGGCGGGGCACGTGGAGATCGGTGACTGGGTCATCATGAGCGGCTACGCCAACGTGCACCAGTTCTGCAAGATCGGCGCGCATGCCTTCGTGGGCATGAGCACGAGCCTCACGCAGGACGTGCCGCCGTTCGTGCTGCTGAACGGGAACCCGGCGCAGGCGCACGGCATCAACATCGAGGGCCTGAAACGCCGCGGTTTCACGCGCGAGCAGATCAACGCGCTGCGCGCCGCGTACAAGACGCTGTACCGCTCCGGCCTCACGCTGGAGGAAGCCAAGGCGGCGTTGCTGGAGCAGGAGCAGAACACGCCCGATGCAGCCGAACACCTGCGCGCGTTCCGCACCTTCCTCGATACCGCATCCCGTGGCATCGTCCGCTGATCCGCGGCCGGGCGCGATGGGTGGCGTGGGCGGCACCAGCGTGGCCATCGTCGCCGGCGAACCGTCCGGCGACATGCTGGCCGCGCGCCTGCTGGCCGGCCTGCGGCCGCACCTGCCCGATGCCCGCTTCCACGGCATCGGCGGGCCGGCGATGATGGCCCAGGGTTTCCAGTCCGACGTGCCGCTCGAGACGATGACGGTGCGCGGCCTGTTCGAGATCATTCCCCGCTACCGCGAACTGAAACGCATCCAGCGCACGCTGCGCGACCGGCTGCTGGCCGAGCGCCCGGCCGTGTTCATCGGCGCCGACTACCCGGGCTTCAACCTGGGCCTGGAAGGCGAACTAAAAGCGGCCGGCATCCCGACCATGCACTATATCGGGCCGCAGATCTGGGCGTGGCGCGGCGGGCGTATCAAGAAGATCATCAAGAACGTCTCGCACATGCTGGTGATCTTCCCGTTCGAGGAAGAGATCTACCGCAAGGCCGGCGTGCCGGTCACCTACGTGGGGCATCCGCTGGCGGAACTGATTCCGCTGGAGCCGGACGTGACGGCGGCGCGCCGCCACCTCGGCCTGGCCGACGATGCAAAGGTCGTCGCCATCATGCCGGGCAGCCGGATGGGTGAACTGAAGTACAACACCACGGCCTTCATCGGCGCCGCCAAGCTGCTGCGACAACGCGAGCCGGCGCTGCATTTCGTGGTGCCGATGGCGGGCGACAAGCAGAAGGCGTATTTCACGCAACTGGTCGCGCAGGCTGGCCTGCAGGACGTGCCGCTGCAACTGCTCGATGGCGAAAGCCATGCCGCCATCTGCGCGGCCGATGCGGTGATGGTGGCCTCCGGTACCGCTTCGCTGGAAGTGGCGCTGTACAAGAAGCCGATGGTCATCGCGTATAAAATGATGCGGGCTTCCTGGGAAATCATGCGGCACATGGGCTACCAGCCATGGATCGGCTTGCCAAACATCCTGGCGCGCGAATTCCTCGTGCCCGAATTGTTGCAGCACCATGCCAGCCCCGAGGCGCTGGCCGAACACATGTGGAAGCAATTGACGGACGCGCCGCACCGTGCGAACCTGATCCGTCGCTTCACGGATATGCACCACAGCCTGCTGCGCAACTCCGCCGAGGAGAGCGCCGCGGCCGTATTGAAAGTCATGGGGAAACACAAGTGAACACCAAGCAGAGCGGCCTGTTCGACGACCTGCCTTATTCGCTCGATGAAATCATCTGCGGCGTCGACGAGGCGGGCCGCGGCCCGCTGGCCGGGCCCGTGTACGCGGCTGCGGTGATCCTGCACCGCGAGCGGCCGATCGCCGGCCTGCGCGATTCGAAGAAGCTGACCGAGGCACGCCGCGAGGAGCTGGCGCCGCTGATCAAGCGCGACTGCATCGCGTGGGCGATCGCCAAGGCATCCGAAGCGGAGATCGACAAGCTGAACATCCTGCAGGCGTCGCTGCTGGCGATGAAGCGGGCCGTGCATGCGCTCGAGACCATCCCCACGCTCGCCCTCATCGATGGCAACAAGTGCCCCGTGATGAAGATCCAGACGATCGCCATCGTCGATGGCGACGACAAGATCGAATCGATTTCCGCCGCGTCGATCCTGGCGAAGACGGCCCGCGACGACGCGCTGCGCAAGCTGCACAGGAAGTATCCGCAATATGGCTTCGACCAGCACAAGGGCTACGGCACCGCGCAGCACCTGGAAGCCCTGAAACTGCACGGCGTGACACCCGTGCACCGGCGCTCGTTCGCCCCCGTGCGCGAGCTGCTGGAGCTGGCGTTTTGAAAACGATCACTTCGCGCGACAACGCGCAATACAAGGAACTGAAGCACCTGGCCACCAGCGCGCACGCGCTGCGCAAGGCTGGCCGCACGCTGCTCGATGGCGTGCACCTGTGCGAGACGTGGCTGCAGCTGCGCGGCCAGCCGGAGCAGTGCATCGTCAGCGACAGCGGCTTGCGCCATCCCGAAGTGGTGGCGCTGGTCGCGAAGCTGGAGGCGGCGCATGGCCGGGTGCTGCAATTGCCCGATGCCCTGTACGAGCCGCTGTCGCAGGTGGAGCATGGCGTGGGCATCCTATTCCTCGTTGAGATGCCGCGGCAGGCCATGCCGGCCGCGCTGGCCGCCAATGCCGTGCTGCTCGACAATGTGCAGGACCCCGGCAATGTGGGCTCGATCCTGCGCAGCGCCGCGGCGGCCGGCATCCGTGAAATCTATTGCAGCCCCGGTACGGCGTTCTGCTGGTCGCCGAAAGTGCTGCGCGCCGCGATGGGTGCGCACTTCGTTCTCGATATCCACGAGAATGTGCCATTGGCGCCGCTGATGGCCGCCGCCCGGATCGCCACGCTGGCCACCAGCGGCTACGCCAAGCGCCAGCTGTACGACATGGACCTGCGCCAGCCGGTGGCCTGGGTATTCGGCCACGAAGGGCAGGGCGTGTCGGACGAGCTGCTGTCGCTGGCAAGGCACCAGGTCGTCATCCCGCACCTGGGGCAGGTGGAATCGCTGAACGTGGCCGCGTGCGCGGCCGTGTGCTTCTTCGAACAGGTCAGGCAAGGCCAGGCGCGAGCCGGCTGACACGGAGGTTTCATGGAGATCGCTGCATTGCAGTTCCTGGTGGCCGAAAGCGAACCGGTGCAACGCGAGCTGCTGGCCGGCCTGTTGCGCAGCGCGGGCGCGCGGCACATCCATGTCGCGCCGGATGGGCATGCGGCTTTGCGCATGCTGCAGGGCACCGCCGCCGGTATCGACACGCAGGCGAACAAGACGCAAGGGATCGATACCCATGCCATCGACATCGTCGTCCTCGACCTGTCGCTGGCCGGCATGGACGGCCTGGAGCTGATCCGGCGCCTGGCCGAAGGCGGGTGCCGCGCCGGGCTGATCGTCGTCGGTGCGCAAAGCGGCGACATTCTCTTTTCCGTCGAAACCATGGCGCTGGCGTATGGTGTCGACCTGCTGGGCGCCGTTGCCCGCCCGATATCGGCCCACCGGCTCGAGGCGCTGGTGGCCAACTACACGCGGCCAGCCGATCTCGCCGCGCCAACGGTCGCCCCGTCGTTCACCTTCGGCGAAGTGGGCAAGGGCTTGCAGGCGCGCGAGTTCGATCCGTTCTTCCAGCCGAAGATCGAACTGGAAACGGGGCAGGTGAAAGGCCTGGAAATGTTCGCTCGCTGGCGCCACCCGCAGCACGGCGTGCTGGGCCCGGCCGCCTTCATGCCGGCACTGGAAGAAGCCGGCCGCATCGATTTCCTCGACTGGAGCATGATCGAGAAATCGGTGGCCGCGTGCCGCACGCTGCACGACCAGGGCATCCCGATCTCGTGCTCCGTCAACGTGGACCCGGGCACGCTGTCGCATCCGCACTTCATCGGCCAGATCGGCGCCTGCCTGGAACGGCACCGCATCCTGCCCGGCTACCTCACGTTCGAGATCACGGAATCGTCGGTGCTGCAAACCGACCCGCATTTCCTGGAACGCCTGCTGCGGCTGCGCATGCTGGGCTTCGGCCTGGCCATCGACGACTACGGCACCGGGCGCTCGAACCTGCAACTGCTGGCATCGATCCCGTTCTCCGAACTGAAGATCGACCGCAGCTTCGTCGACGGCGCATCGCGCAAGCGGGCCATCGGCACCGTGCTGAAATCCTGCCTGGGCCTCGCCCGCAGCCTCGACCGCATGTCCTGCGCCGTCGGCGTCGAAACCAAGCAGGACTGGGATTTCCTGCAAGGCCTGGGCTGCACCTATGCCCAGGGCTACTACATCGCCAGCCCGATGCCGGTCGACGAGGTCCCGAAGTGGCTCGTTGAGTGGCGGCAGTTCTTCTAATTTTTTCACGCAGTACGTCTGGTATTGCGCACCTCACAACTGACACCAGCCGAGAAATCCCACTGCTCAGCAAGCATGTTGCAGAAATAACTGGAATTAGCTAAGAGCGAGTTCCCGGCCACGTCTTTTCACGCTAGTAGATGAAATCAGCTAGTGAGCATATTCGCTCCGCAGCCTATTATTATTAATCGCGAGCCTGATAAAACTGCTTGGATGCTTCCGCAGTTAGTCTGTCAAAAATACTTTTTTGGTACGCTCCCTTTGCAAATGCTATTCTGTTTGAGCTATGAATTGCACCGGATATGTCTTCAACAAACAATATTGCATGAACGCTTTGTCCCCAATGTGTTGAGATCGATTGTCGATCTTCTGGAAGGAAACTTTCTAATGGTTCCGAGCTGAAGCTGGCAATTCTGGTGCCATTCGGTGCGATCTCGGCATTCTCCTTTGCATCCTTAAGACTAAGTCGAATATCGACGTAATTGCCTCGGCCTATGTACACTCGGCACAGTGCTGATTGCCTGATTGAGATGCTTTTTCGGCCAGCGTTTGTAAATACCGCACTTATCTGAAACGTGGATTTTTGAGCTTCGAAGTCTTTCTTGGCTTGTTCTAGCTTTTGTTCTGCAGCAGGAAGCTTGCTTTCTAGCTCGACATTTCTTTTTGCTGCGGCCTCATTTGCCGCCCTTGCCTCCTCAATGAGACTGGCGATCGCACTCGTGCGCCCCTCTACAGTATCAAGCGGACCGAGTTCCATGTGCTGATTGATGCGTGCGCTGAATCTATTTAAAACCGTTGATGTTGTGTTAGCAGCAGTTAGATTCTCGAGTTCTTTAATTGCTTCATTGCGCTCTTCAATTTTTTCTGGCAGAGATTTTCGCTCTTGCTTCAATGCTGACAATGCTAAGTCAGCAGCTTTGCTGTAACTAACGGTAGAATTACTTCTATTATTCTGCGCGGGTGAGAGAGATTGAAATAAAAGTTCTTGGGATAAAAATCGATTCTGACGAACTGCCAATATTTTCAGCTCCTCGTCTTCTAGCGGTAACTGAACGTCTGATGCAACAGAGCGATCGATCGCATAAATTTCCACCGCAAGTTGTGGTGTGTCAAGCCAGTAGGTCTGCCAAATCGGTATGCCGATTGCTATGGCTGTGCCAGTTACTAAGCCTAAAAGGGCTACTATTTCTCCATGCGCCTTTAGCCATACTTGAATTTTTCTGAATATGTCTATAGTCATATATCCATCCCGTCCGGAAATACATACGTCACACCACCCGGCGTGAAATCTAGTGCCTCGCGACTTCGCAATAAGCGGCTGCGGTTGGGGCTATGCGTTCTCAGAATTGCAAATATTAAGTATGCGCCTGAGGCTGACTACAGGGAGAGCCGGGGGCGATTTTTTTTGTAGTTGTGTGAAAATCGATACAACGGATCTCTGCAAGAAAATTTACGCTACGCCTTGAGAGCTAACCACCGTCTTAGATCAGTAAAGAAAAATTCTGTGGTGGCAAGCCGGGCTCTCTGACGCGAGATGTTATCGCACAGGTAGAGTAATGAGTGCATTGTACGAAGTAGGCGAATAGCTTTGAAAAAGCTACAACACAGGCCACCACGAAAGCGAGTGCCTGAGCTGTTTTTTATAAGCAACTTTTCTTATATCTATCAAGGGGTGAAGCCATCTGCACGCGCTTTCGATGCGATACAGGTGAGGCGAGTGCGCTAGTTTCGCCTGCTAACGGCAAAGCTCGGTTTTTCGGCGACCTGGCCAAGATGAGAAGCTGGTCCTACGCGCGGTGTGGTTCCGAAGCGTTATCCTGCACAGGCGAGAAAGCCTCAGTGCAAAAAGAAAACACGCTGTTGGGTTAGCGTGCGCACAAATTGGTGCATGGTCCTGTGTTGGATCAGTGCAATGCCTCAAGCCCAACTGCAGTGTTTAGAGTTAAGGCGGCGGTATATGATCTTGCGCCCTTATAATTCCGCCGCACATCCTGAAAGCATTAGGTATCATTGTTGAATGCAAACTTCCTCCAATGCACTCTGCAGGATGCACTAGCTTTCAAAGAATGATTCAAGCGGCGCACTTCTCCAGCGCCGTGAGGAGCTCTCCCTCCGCCACCCGCACCATCTGCAGCGGGTGCCCGAACGCGATGCCCTCGGCCCGCAGCCGCTGCAGCAGCGCCACGTTGATGGCCTGCTGCCGGTCCATATACACCGTGTAGTCCGGTGTCGTTACGTAGAACACCACTTCGAAATCCAGCGACGACGGGCTGTAGGCTTTGAAGTGGGCGCGGTCGAAGCGCACGTCCGGCAGCGCCTCGACGATGTCGCGCACGATGGCGGGGATCGCGAGCACCTGTTCGGCGGTGGTGTCGTAGCCGGCGCCGAAGCCGAACACCACGCGCCGCTGTTCCATGTGCTGGTAGTTGCGGATGCGGCTCTTGAGCAGGTCGGTGTTCGAGAATACGATCTGCTCGCCGCCCAGGCTGCGCAGGCGCGTGGTCTTCAGGCCCACGTATTCCACGGTGCCGAGCATGTCGTTGACGATGATGAAGTCGCCCACGACGAACGGCTTGTCCAGCACGATCGACAGCGACGAGAACAGGTCGCCCAGGATGTTCTGCGTGGCCAGCGCCACGGCGATACCGCCGATGCCGAGACTGGCGACCAGCGTGGTGATGTTGACGCCGAAGTTATCGAGGATCATCAGCACGATCACGAGCCACAGCACCGTGCGCAGCACGAAGCCCATCGCCGCCGTGGATGTGGTGCTCGCCGCATCCTGCGCGCTGCGCCGCGCCCCATAGTGCTCGAGCCAGTTGCGGATGCCCACGTCACCCCAGCGCGCCACCTGGAGCAGCAGCACGACGATGGCCGCATGCGCGAGTAGCATCGTCAGTTTCGGTGACAGCGCCAGCCACTGCGAGCCCGCATAGATGCCCATGACCAGCATGAACAGCTTGGTCGTGGCGGCCAGCACGGTCACCGCCACGTCATCGAGGAACGTTTCGGTGCGCACCGCCATGCGGCGCAGCCGGTGCAGCACCATCGCGTTGACCGCATACAGCACGGCGGCCACCGTGACGGCGATGCCCACCGCGACCACCCAGGCGGTAACGTCGTTGCCGAGAAGCGTGTAGTGGAAGCCGGTCATCGGCCAGGCCTCACGCCGCTTCCCGTTCGTCGTCCAGCCCGGTGTTCATGACGGCCGCCAGGAAATCGTCGCCCCAGCGCGTCACGTCGTGCTCGGTGGCGATCATCGCCATGCGCGCCGTGCGGTAGGAGCGTTCTTCCTCGCCCATCGTCAGCGCCTGGTGCAGCGTGGCCGTCATCGCATTGGCGTCGTACGGGTTGGTCAGCAGCGCGCCATGCAGTTCGACCGCGGCGCCGGCGAACTCGGAGAGAATCAGCACGCCCGATTTGCCGGCCGCCTTGCGGGCCGCCACGTATTCCTTGGCCACCAGGTTCAGACCATCGCGCAGCGGCGTTATCCAGGCCACACCGCAGGCGGCGTAATGGGCGATCACTTCATCGAACGGCAGCGAGCGGTAGAAGTAGCGCACCGGCACCCAGTCCAGCGTGGAGAAGCGGCCATTGATGCGGCCGACGGTGCGATCCACTTCCAGGCGCAGGCTGTCGTAGATTTCCATGCCCTTTGCCGCCGGCGTGATGATGTTCAGCAGCTGCACCTTGCCGATGTGCTCGGGGTGCTGTTCCAGCAGCCGCTCGAAGGCCTGCAGCTTTTCCAGCGAGCCTTTGACGTAGTCGAGCCGTTCGATCGAGACGATGCCCGTCACGCCACCGAGGTAGTCTTCGATGGCCGCCGTCATCGAGGCCACTTCCGGGCGGGCGACGAGCCCTTCGATCAGCGCCACGTCCGTGCCCACCGGGTGCGCGCCCAGGGTGACGGTGCGCCCGCCGGCTTCGATCGACGTCGTCATCGTGTCCACGCCAAGCGCGCAGCCGTAGGTAAGGAAGCGGGGCGCGCACGGCACCGCCGCGCCCATTTCCACCGGCGCGAACGAGCGCACCGCGTCGACGAAGTTTTCCACGTAGCGGGGAATGTGGAAACCCACGTAGTCGCACTGCAGCAGGCTGCCGATGATGTCGCGGCGCCATGGCAGGATGTTGAACACGTCGCTGGAAGGGAAGGCCGTGTGGTGGAAGAAGGCGATGCGCAGGTCCGGACGCAGCGGGCGCAGGAAGGCCGGGACCATCCACAGGTTGTAGTCGTGCACCCAGACCACGGCGCCTTCGGCCGCCTCGCGGGCGGTCTGCTCGGCGAACAGGCGGTTCACTTCCAGGAATCGTTCCCAGTGGGTGGCATTGAACTCGGCCTTGTCGGGGAACGAGAAGATGATCGGCCAGAACGCCTCTTTCGAGAACTTCTTGTAGAACAGGTCCACGTCCTCGGCGGTCAGTGGAATGCGCGCGGCGCGCAGGCGCGGGTAGGCCACGGCGTCGACCGCCACGTGGGTCTCGAAACCTTGCGGCGCGCGGCTGTCCTGCTGCGACCATGCCACCCACGAACCCTTGCGGCTGCCCGCGAAGAAGCGCAGCAGCGTGGGGATGATGCCGTTCGGGCTTTTCGGCCGGCGGCGCAGGGCGATGCCATCCTCGACGATCTCGTCGAACGGCAGGCGGTGGTAGACCATCACCAGGTCGGCATCGCCATGCGTGCCGGCCAATGACGAGGCCAACGGCGCGGCCGATGGTGAACGCGGCAGCGCGCCATGGTGGGCCAGCCCTTCCAGGATGCCGTCGCAGCCTTCGCCGGTGGCGATGTACACGCTGGCGCGGCGGCGCAGCTTCTGCACCAGCGCCGGCTCGGCCGCGCCGACGACGATGCCGGGCATGCCGGTCTCGAACATCGAAAGGTCGTTGAGCGTATCGCCGGCCACCACGATCGACGACGGCGCGATGCCGATCGCCTGCGCGAGGCCCAGCAGCGCCGGGCCCTTGCCCACGCCGCGCGGCAGCACGTCGAGATAGCAGCCGGCCGACATCAGCAGGTCGCAGTCCAGTGCCTCCACGGCGGCGCGCAACGCCGGCGTCACGTCCGCCTCGCTGGCCACGAACGAGCAGCGCCGCTCCTGTGGCACGCTCTGGCGGCGCAGGCGCGGAAACTCGGCCAGCGCCTTCAATACGGCCTGCGATCCGGGCCAGCGCGCGGCGATTTCCTGCTGCAGGTTCCCCACCGGCTGCAGGTCGTGTCCGTGCACGATGGTGGCGCCCACGTCGGCGATGATGTAGTCGGGCATCGGGATCGTCGGGTCGGACAGCAGCGGCAGGATCGATTCGAGGCCGCGACCGGTCACGAAGGCCAGCCTTGCATTGCGCGGCACGGCGGTGAACAGCTCGCGCACGCGGCGGCGCGCTTCGGCCGAGCCGGCGAGCAGGGTTCCGTCGAGGTCGGTGGCAAGCAGGAAATTGCCGGGGGTGATCGTTGAAACAACTGGCGAGGTAGTGGAAGACGATGTACTACAGGACTGCAGGAATGCCATGGCGATTCATCCTTGATTAGCGATGCGTCGGGCGCTTAGCAGGTGCGCCAAACTGGTTTGAGCGTTCACCGGGAGCAGGCTCCCGGCCACGGTCACGGCGGACCGTTTACGCGGACGGATGCATGGGCGGCTGGCTGCCAGCCCATGCGGGAGGGAGAAAAAACGGCGTCAGTGTACTACATTTATGGCAGCATATTTGGGCAAATGTAATTCGTGCGCGTCAGGGTTGCTGCGGCCGTGGCAGCGGGGCCGGCTGGCGGCGCTCCTGGCGGGCCGGATCGATGCGTGCTGCCGCGCCCTCGTAGCTTTCGTTGGCGGCCTCGCCACGCAGCACTTCCGGGTTCGACAGCTTCACGGTCTGCGTGGGATACGCGAACTCGATGCCGGCCTGGTTGAAGCGTTTGAACAGCTCGAAGTTGATGGCCTGCTGGATATCCATGAAGAGGCCATAATCGGGTGTCTTCACCGTGTACACCACTTCGAAATCCAGCGACGAGGCGCCGAAGGCCTTGAAGTGCGCGCGGTCGAAGTTCACCTGCTGCTGCGCCGACACGATCTCCTTCAGGATGCCCGGGATGCTTTCCAGCTGTTCCTCGGTCACGTCATACGTGACACCGACGGGAAAGACCACGCGGCGCGTTTCCATGCGGCGCACGTTGTGGATGCGGCTTTTCAGCAGGTCGCTGTTCGAGAACACGATTTCCTCGCCGTTCAGGCTGCGGATGCGCGTGGTCTTCAGGCCCACGTACTGCACGGTGCCGGCAAGGTCGTCGACGGTGATGAAGTCGCCCACCACGAACGGCTTGTCGAGCAGGATCGACAGCGACGAGAACAGGTCGCCGAGGATATTCTGCACGGCCAGCGCCACGGCGATGCCGCCGATACCGAGGCTGGCAACCAGCGTGGTGATGTTGACGCCGAAGTTATCGAGGATCATCAGCACGATGACGGCCCACAGCGCGGCACGCACGACGAACGTGAGCGCCGCGGTGGAGGTGGTCGCGGCCACGTCGGTCGCACCGCGCTTCTTGCGGTAGAAATCGATCCAGCCGCGCGCACCCACGTCCAGCCAGCGGGCGATCTGCAGCAGCAGGATCGCCACGGCCAGGTTGCGCAGCAGCGTTTCGGCCTTTTCCGACAGCAGCAGCCACTGGGTGCCGGCATAGATGCCCATCGCCACAATGAACACCGTGCTCGTGGTCTTCAGCACGCGCACGGCCATGTCATCGACGTGCGTGGCGGTGTGTTCGGCGAAGGCGCCGACGCGGCGCACGAGGAAACGGTTCACGCCGTACAGTGCCATGCTGACGGCGGCGGCGATGCCGATGGCGACCATCCAGGTGGTCAGGTCATTACCCAGCAAAACATAGTCCATGTCTTCTCCTTGTCAGACGGGATGGATGGCAGGGCGGGGCCTGCGCTTGGAAGCACCGCGCCGCGTGGCGGCCGGTGCGAGGAGAAGACGGGCACGCGATGGCATACGGGCGCCCGCCCTTTTGAAGAGTGGATGTTACCGTTGCTTGCCGGCCAGGTCGGTTAGCGCGCGCACATTCAGTTGATGAAGGAAAGCGGGGCAACGAGGGGGCAATGAGGGGGGCAATCGCGGCCAGCTTGTCCGGATTGCGGATCGCATAGATCGCCACGATCCTGCCGTCGTCGATGATGAAGGCCTGGGCCGATTCCACGATGCCGCCGACATAGCGCACGATGCCCGGCTCGCCGTTGACGCGCGCCATCCGGTACGTGACGCGGCCCGGGTTCGCATGCTCGACGGACCAGTAGACCCCGGCGATCCGCGCCGCGCCCACCAGGATCTTGCCGAACGACGGCACCTTGCCGCCGCCATCGGAGACGAGACGCACATCGTCGGCAAGGAAAGTCTTCATGGCCGCACGGTCGTTGCTGGCGGCCGCCCGCATGAAGTTCGCCAGCAGGTCGCGGTGGGCGTCCTTCGAGACCGCGAAACGCGGCTGCTCCTGCTGCACTCGGGCCTGCGCGCGCGAGACGAGCTGCCGGCACGCCGCCTCGCTCTTGCCCAGCGTGGCGGCGATATCGGCGTAGTCCTGGTCGAATACCTGCCGCATCAGGAAGGCGGCACGCTCCTCGGGGCAAGGCGTTCCAGCACCCACAGCATGGCCACCGACACGTCGCTTGCCAGCTCGGCCACCGTTTCTGGCGTGCGCTCGTCCAGTTCCACCAGCGGCTCCGGCAGCCACCAGCCCACATAGGCCTCGCGTTCCGCCTTGCGGCTGCGCAGCCGGTCGATCGACAGGCGCGTGGTGACCGTCACCAGCCATGCCTCGGGCGACTGCACCGCGTCGCGCTCGCTGGCGGCCCAGCGCAGCCAGGCATCCTGCACCACGTCCTCGGCATCGGCGCGGGTGCCGAGCATGCGGTAGGCGATCGAGAACAGGCGGGGGCGCAGCGTGTCAAATGGGGCGTTGGTCTGGTCGTTCATGGCATGAATATCGATGGGTCGTCTCCACCAGACGCGCGGGCGCGCCGCGTTGTGACAGCTTTCCGGAGGCAAAGGTGTGGCAGCGAAGTTTTTTCTTGTCTACATTGTCACCCCGGCGGAGTTTACCAACTTTCAACCCCCTACCAGGAGAGTCTTTCGATGGATCCGAACGACGAACGCATGCAACAGAACACCATGGAACAGGACATCAAGCCATCGCGGCGCCGCTTCGTCGGCGCGGTGGCGACCACCATCGCCGCGGCTGGCGCCGCGGTCACCGCCGGGGGCGCGCAGGCGCAGCAGGGCACGGCCGGGCAGGGCAGTGGCGCCCAGCGCCACCCGCGCTATCCGAAACCACCGTTCCCGCGCCAGCAGCAGGAGTGGCCGGCACTGGCCGGCAAGATGACGCCGCGGCCCGACCATGGCGAGAAGACGTACAAGGGCAGCGGCCGGCTGGCGGGCCGCAAGGCGCTGATCACCGGCGGCGACTCCGGCATGGGCCGTGCCGCTGCAATCGCGTATGCCCGCGAAGGCGCCGACGTGGCGATCAGCTACCTGCCGTTCGAGGAGCCCGATGCGCAGGAAGTGAAGGCGTTGATCGAGAAGGCGGGCCGCAAGGCCGTGCTGCTGCCCGGCGACATCCGCGACGAAGCCTTCTGCAAGAAGCTCGTCGACAGCGCCGCCCAGCAGCTGGGCGGCCTCGATATCGTGGTCAGCAATGCGGCCCGGCAGCAATCCATCGACTCGATTCTCGACCTGAGCACCGAGCAGTTCGACTGGACAATGAAGACGAACCTGTACGCCAATTTCTGGATCTGCAAGGCCGCCGTGCCGCACATGAAGGACGGCGGCGCGATCATCGTCACCGCATCGGTGCAGGCCTACGACCCGTCGCCGAATCTGCTCGACTATGCGCAGACGAAGGCGGCACAGGTGGCATTCGTGAAATCGCTGGCCAAGCAGCTTGCCGAGAAAAACATCCGTGTCAACGCCGTGGCGCCGGGCCCCATATGGACGCCACTGCAGGTGTGCGGCGGCCAGCCGCCCGAAGCCCTGGAAAACTTCGGCGGCGACACGCCGATGAAGCGCCCGGGCCAGCCTGCCGAGCTGGCGCTGGCCTACGTGACGCTGGCATCCGACGACTCCAGCTATACCACCGGTCACGTGTATGGCGTTGCCGGGGCAGCGGCCAGCCTTGAAGGAGGCGGGAGCGGCAGCGGTCAGATATCGTGGCTGTTGTGGGTGTTGTGAATTGGCAAATTGCTTTGGCAAATCGCGTCGATGCGGATAGCGCTACCGATGCGCCAATGACATAATTGCATGCCCATAACATAACAAACCGTCACACAACATGTCCAAACTGCTCGCTCTCATCGCCGCCGCATCTTCACGGTGCTGCCGGACCTGGAAGGCAAGATCCTGAACCTCGACAACCTGGCATTGGCCGTGTCGCCCGTGCCGGAGCCTTCGCAACTGGCGATGCTGGCTGGTGGCATGCTGCTGCTGGACGCGACGCTGCGCCGCCGCGGCTGATCGTTCCCGCCTCCGCCGGCGCTGCCGTCAATATTCCCGGCGATTCGGCTTGATTTCCTGGAGGATCGTCGTGGAGATTTCCTCGATCGACTTGGTGGTGGAGGACAGCCAGCGGATGCCTTCGCGCTTCATCATGCTTTCCGCTTCATTGACCTCATAGCGGCAGTTCTCGATCGATGCGTACTTGCTGCCGGCACGGCGCTCGTTGCGGATTTCCGTGAGCCGCTCCGGCGTGATCGTCAGGCCGAAGATCTTCGGCTTGTAGGCATACAGCGCCGACGGCAGCTTGCCGCGTTCGAAATCGTCCGGGATCAGCGGATAGTTCGCGGCCTTGATCCCGTATTGCATGGCCAGGTACAGCGATGTCGGCGTCTTGCCCGAGCGGGAAACGCCGACCAGGATCACGTCCGCCTCGGCCAGGTTCTTGTGCGACTGGCCGTCGTCGTGCGCCAGCGAGAAGTTGATCGCCTCGATGCGGTTGCGGTACTCCTCGCTGTCCACGATGTTGTGCGAGCGGCCGATCGTGTGCGTCGATTTCATGCCCAGCTCTTCCTCCAGCGGGGCCACGAAACTCTGGAACAGATCCATGTGCAGGCCGCTGCATTGCCGGATCACCGACGACAGTTCGGCCTGCACGAGCGTGCTGAAAATGATCGGGCGCTGGCCGTCGGCGATGGCCGCCTCGTTGATCTTGCGGGCCGCCGCATGGGCCTTGTCGACCGTGTCGATGAAGGGCAGGCGGATCTGCCGGAAGCGCATCTCGAACTGCGTCAGCACGGAATGGCCGAAGGTTTCTGCGGTGATGCCGGTACCGTCGGAGACGAAAAACACAGTGCGGGCGGAGGTCGGGCGTTGTTCGGATGTCATGGAAATAGCTTTTGATTGTGAACTGTCAATTTTCGCCACAGGCTGTAAAATGGCCGGCAACGGTCAGATTGTGCTGTACGACGCCAAGAATAACAACAACATGTCGGCAGCCGCGCGGCAAGCCTGCAATGAGACCAACAGATTCCCATCATCAGTAAGGTGTCACCATGACAAACTTGTCCAACGCAGCACTGAGTATCCCCGACCAGGCGCTGAACGAAACCACCTATGTGGCCTCGTTCGAGAACCTGCGGATGACCGACGTGGAATCCGTCGGCGGTAAGAACGCTTCGCTCGGCGAAATGATCAGCCAGCTCGCCGGCGCCGGCGTGAGGGTGCCCGGTGGTTTCGCTACCACGGCCCAGGCATTCCGCGACTTCCTCTCCCACAGCATCGACGGCGGCGCGCCGCTGGCCGACCGCATCGCCAGCCGCCTGTCCGACCTGAACGTGGACGACGTGCGTTCGCTGGCGCAGGCCGGCGCCGAGATCCGCCAGTGGATTGTCGACACGCCGTTCCAGCCGCGCCTGGAGCAGGAAATCCGCGCGTTCTACGACAACCTGGTGGCCGGTTCGGAAACCGAAGTGTCGTTCGCCGTGCGTTCCTCCGCCACCGCCGAAGACTTGCCGGACGCGTCGTTCGCGGGCCAGCAGGAGTCGTTCCTGAACGTGGTCGGCATCGACAACGTGCTCGACGCGATGAAGCACGTGTTCGCATCGCTGTACAACGACCGCGCCATTTCCTATCGCGTGCACAAGGGCTTCACGCATGCCGAGGTAGCGCTGTCAGCGGGCGTGCAGCGCATGGTGCGCTCCGATACGGGCGCGGCGGGCGTGATGTTCACGATCGATACCGAATCCGGTTTCAAGGACGTGGTGTTCATCACGTCGAGCTATGGCCTGGGCGAGACCGTGGTGCAGGGCGCCGTAAACCCTGATGAATTCTACGTGCACAAGCCGATGCTGGAACAGGGCAAGTCGCCCGTCATCCGCCGCAATATCGGCTCGAAGCTGATCAAGATGGAGTTCACGAACGAAGCCCGCGCCGGCCGTTCCGTGAAGACCGTTGACGTGCCGATCGAGCTGCGCAACCGCTACTCGCTGACGGACACCGAAGTGGTGGAACTGGCGAAGTATGCCGTGATCATCGAGAACCACTATGGCCGCCCGATGGACATCGAGTGGGGCAAGGACGGCCGCGACGGCAAGTTGTACATCCTGCAGGCGCGCCCGGAAACGGTGAAGTCGCAGCAGAAGTCCACCGATGCGCAGCAGCGCTTCAAGCTGAAGTCGACCGGCACCGTGCTGACGTCCGGCCGCGCGATCGGCCAGAAGATCGGTGCCGGCCCGGTGCGCGTGATCAGCGACCCGTCCGAGATGGAACGCGTGCAGCCCGGCGACGTGCTGGTGGCCGACATGACCGACCCGAACTGGGAGCCGGTGATGAAGCGCGCATCGGCGATCGTGACGAACCGCGGTGGCCGCACCTGCCACGCGGCGATCATCGCCCGCGAACTGGGCGTGCCTGCCGTTGTCGGCTGCGGCGATGCGACCGAGCTGCTGAAGGATGGCACGTTCGTGACCGTGTCCTGCGCCGAAGGCGACGAAGGCAAGATCTACGACGGCCTGCTGGAAACGGAAATCTCGGAAGTCGCGCGCGGCGAGCTGCCCAAGCTGCCGGTCAAGATCATGCTGAACGTGGGTAACCCGCAGCTGGCCTTCGACTTCCAGCAGGTGCCGAATGCCGGCGTGGGCCTGGCACGCCTGGAGTTCATCATCAACAACAACATCGGTGTGCACCCGAAGGCGATCCTGGAATACCCGAACATCGACCCGGACCTGAAGAAGGCCGTGGAATCGGTGGCGCGCGGCCACGCTTCGCCGAAAGCGTTTTACGTGGACAAGCTGGCCGAAGGCGTGGCGACGATCGCCGCCGCGTTCTGGCCCAAGCCCGTCATCGTGCGCCTGTCGGACTTCAAGTCGAACGAGTACAAGAAGCTGATCGGCGGTTCTCGCTACGAGCCGGACGAGGAAAACCCGATGCTGGGCTTCCGCGGCGCTTCGCGCTACATCTCCGAGGATTTCGCCGAGTCGTTCACGATGGAATGCCTGGCCATGAAGCGCGTCCGTGAAGACATGGGCCTGACCAACGTGGAACTGATGGTGCCGTTCGTGCGCACGCTGGGCCAGGCGCAGAAGGTGGTCGAGCTGCTGGCGAAGAACGGCCTGAAGCGCGGCGAGAACGGCCTGCGCCTGATCATGATGTGCGAAGTGCCGTCGAACGCCGTGCTGGCCGACCAGTTCCTCGAACACTTCGACGGCTTCTCGATCGGTTCGAACGACCTCACGCAATTGACGCTTGGCCTGGACCGCGACTCCGGCATGGAACTGCTGGCCGCCGACTTCGACGAACGCGACCCGGCCGTGAAGGCCTTGCTGTCGATGGCCATCTCCGCCTGCAGGAAACAAGGCAAGTACATCGGCATCTGCGGCCAGGGGCCATCCGACCACCCGGACCTGGCCGAGTGGCTGATGGAGCAGGGCATCGAGTCGATGTCGCTGAACCCGGATTCGGTCATCGACACGTGGCAGAAGCTGGCCGCGCTGCAGAAGTAAAGCAGTCAAGGCGTCCGCGGCCTTCCCGAGGTCCGCGGCGCTTGCTGGCCCTGGTGTCGGACACCGGTCTTTCGGTGTCCGACACCGGTTTTCGCCACCGGTTTTCGCCACCATACTCGCTGTAACGTACGCACGAATACCGGTTTCGGACACCATAAACACGGTGTCCGAAACCCGGCGCGCAAGGTCTGCAGACCTACCCAACCGCCCCGAATTGCTCTATCGTTACGTCAACCCTCGCCGCTCTTTCCAGGGCCGCGAGGGTTTTACCTTTGAAGGAGGCAAACGCATGGCGGACTGGATCATGTGGCTCATCGTGGCAGGCGCGCTGGTGGCGCTGGAACTGTTCAGCGGCACCTTCTACCTGCTGATGCTTGCACTCGGCGCGCTGGCCGGCGCGCTCGTGGCGGCGCTGCATGTCGACGTGCCGGGGCAGATGCTCGCGGCCGCGCTGGTTGCCGTGATCGCCACGGTGCTGCTGCGCCGGCGCCGCCGCAACGAGCCGGCCAGGGTCGATGCCGCGCGCGACCCGAACGTGAACCTCGATATCGGCCAGCCCGTGCAGGTGCCCCACTGGAACGGCCACACGGCGCGCGTGATGTACCGCGGCGCGCTGTGGGACGTGGAGCTCGCGCCGGGCGCACCTGCCGAGGCGGGCACGTTCACGATCCGCGAAGTGCGCGGCAGCACGCTGATCGTCGGTACCTGACCCTTCACCCAACAGCAACAGGCAAGCATGGCGGACGCAAAGGAAATCCTGCTGACCTTCATCGCCGACGAGGACGCGGCCATGAAGGAGATCAGGCAGGGCGAGTACTACATCTATCACCACTACGAGATCGTCCGGCTGATCCCCCGCGCGGGCCGCCTGCTGGACGACGACGACCTGGTATCGTTCTATTTTCACCTGCTGCGCCATGGGATCGTGCCGGCCATCCGGCGCCAGGAGGATTACGAACTGCTGCGCGAGGCGTACGAGGCGCTGGCGCCCATGCTCGGCACCGACTCCACGCTGTGCGGCCTGGAACGCGCGGCGGGCCTGCTCCTGTTCGGCCACGACGGCGAGTGGGCGCTGGCCGCGCAGCCGCGGCATTCGCTCGACTTCTACAAGTACTACCGCAAGGTATGGGCGCACGTGAATGCCTATGTGTCGGTGCCCACGATGCTGGACAAGAAGGCCCGCTTCCTGGCCTACACGGAAGATCCGCAGCTGTGCCTGCGCATCATCCATACCCTGCGTGCGCTGCGCTACTGCGTGGACGAACCCGAACCGTTCCTGGCGCTGTGGTTCTGGGGGCTCGTCTACATCGTCGTGCTGGAGCGCCAGGTGGCCGAAGCGGTGCTGGCCGACATGACAGGGCTGTTCGCCGGCACGTCGCAAGGGCGGCAGCGCCTGGAGATCCTGCGGCGCTATCTCGAGGCGGCGGGATCGGGCGACCTGGCCGGCAAGGTGGACGCGCTGCTGGCGGCGGCCAGGGTGGCCTGAATGCACAAGCCGTATTTCACAACCATACTCGGCACGAAGCCGTGATTTAGAAAAGGGATGACATGGAAATGACTTATGGCGGCGTGGCACTGGTGGTGCTGGTCGTGGCGCTGGTCTTTGTTTTCAAGACCATCAACGTGGTGCCGCAGCAGCACGCGTGGGTAGTCGAGCGCCTCGGCAAATACCATGCGACGCTGGCACCCGGCCTGAACATCGTGGTGCCGTTCGTCGACCGCATCGCCTACAAGCACGTGCTGAAGGAGATCCCGCTCGACGTGCCGTCGCAGGTGTGCATCACGAAGGACAACACGCAGCTGCAGGTGGACGGCATCCTGTATTTCCAGGTCACCGATCCGATGCGTGCATCGTATGGCGCGTCGAACTACGTGGCCGCGATCACCCAGCTGGCGCAGACCACGCTGCGTTCCGTGATCGGCCGCATGGAGCTCGACAAGACGTTCGAGGAGCGCGACCACATCAACACGACGGTCGTCAACGCGATCGACGAATCGGCCGCCAACTGGGGCGTGAAGGTGCTGCGCTACGAGATCAAGGACCTTACGCCGCCGGCCGACATCCTGCATGCGATGCAGGCGCAGATCACGGCCGAACGGGGCAAGCGGGCGTTGATCGCCGCCTCCGAAGGCCGCAAGCAGGAGCAGATCAATATCGCCACGGGTGAACGGGAAGCGTCCATCGCCCGCTCCGAAGGGGAAAAGCAGGCCGCCATCAACCGTGCGCAGGGCGAAGCCACGGCCATCGTCGCGATCGCGGAAGCCACGGCGTCGGCGCTGCGCCAGGTCGGCTCGGCGATCGAGCAGCCGGGCGGCGAGGAGGCGGTCAACCTGAAGGTGGCCGAACAGTACGTGGAGGCCTTCCGCGAACTGGCGAAGACCAATAATACGCTGATCGTGCCTGCCAACCTGGGCGATATGAGCAGCCTGATCGCCACGGCGATGCAGGTCGTCAAGACACAGAACACGGCGCGCGTGGTGCGCACGCCGTCATAACGGACTGGGAGCAAGCATGGGTACCTGGGCAGTGGGACCATTCGGCAACGACTTCGCGCTGGACTGGGCGGAAGACCTGCACGAATCGAACGACCTCTATTTCATCGGCGATACGCTGGACAACGTGCTGTCGCCGGACAACGGCGATATCCTGGAAGCGCCCTTTGGCGCGGAAGGCCTGGCCGCCGTGGAAACGCTGCTGCGCCTGGAAGGGCGCGGCGGCGTGGAGGATGACGACTCGGCCGCGATCGATGAGTGGGTCGGCGTCGTCAAGGCCAAGTACAAGCCGCGTACCGACCTGCTGGAGAAGGCCGGCCGCGTGCTCGACCTGGTGCTATCCGAGCGCTCGGAGTTGCGCCAGTTGTGGCAGGATAGCGAGCACTTCGATGCGTGGCTCGCCTCGGTGGAAGAACAGAAGGCGCGGCTGCAGGGCAAATAAGGAATTTCATGACGGGTGTGAAGAAGGCCCTGGCGGCAGCGATGCTGGCCATGGCGGCAGGTTCATCGGTGGCGGCGACGCCGGAACAGGAAACCCTCGATCGCCTGGCGCGCATGCGTGCCATGCCGGCACTGCCGGCAAGCGGGGCCGGCGAGCAGCAGACACAGGAGCAAGCCCGGCAGCGGCGCGAACTCGACGCGACGTGGCGCTGGTTCGGCAACAACAGCACGGCGGCGCTGCCCGTGCTGCGGCGCGAGCTGGCCGCGGAGCTGAAGAAGCCCAGGCCCAACCAGTTGCTGCTGCTCGACGTGGGCTATTTCCTGCGCGCGCGCGGCGAGCCGGCCGACCGCGCCCTGTCGATGGCGGCGCTGCTGGCCATCGATCCGCAAGGCGCCGCGGCCCAAGCGCAGAGCCAGCAGCTGTTCCGCTTCGTGCATGCCAGCGCGGCGGACCGCGATCCGCGCCTGCTCCCGCTGATCGACAAGGTCTTCCTGCGCGGCGACGTCACCGTGCTCGTTCCGCAGCATGGCTATACGGTCGACGCGACCTCCGTCTGCATCTACGTGTACGGGCAATACGGCGCGCTGGCGGAGCGGCACCTGCGCGGCCTGCTGAACGATCCCGCCGTCGTCAACCGCGTGCTGGAAGTGCTGATGTGGGTCGGTTCGCCGGACAGCGTGCCGGCCGTGGCCGCGCTGCTCGACAGCCCCGATGACGCGACGTTCGCGCGCGCCGTCACCTTCATGCTGCGCGCCGGCGGGCCGCAGGGCAGGGATGCGCTGCTGGCATTCGACGCCCGCAAGCTCGAGGGCAAGGCGCGCGACTTCTACCTGCAGACGCGGCCGCAATTGGACGCCATGCGATTCGACGCGCTGGTGCAGCAACTGTCCGACGCGCCGCCGTCCGCCAAGGCGGCCCCACCGCGCCGGCTGGACGAAGGGGCCACGCGCCAGGTGCTGGCCGCGCTCAACGCCGCCTACGGCAGCTACGAAGGCATCCAGCCGATCGAGCTGGCGCTGTCGGCCATGCCATCCGCGCAACTGGTCGACGAACTGCTGCGCCTGCGCGAGCGCAGCCTGCTGCGCATCTCCGGCGAAGCCCTGGCCGACATCGACACCACGAACACGCTGATCAACACGCTGCGTTATCGGGACAATCAGCGGAACAACTGAAAAGTTGCCAAAAATCGGGGACTGTCCCTAGTGCCGTTAAGTTAAGTCTGCCAGAAGTTGCAGATAGCAGCAGAGCAGCAGGGGTCTGTCCCCGCCAGTCGTTGGCACTATCCAAGTCGCTGGCGATGATCAAGGGGACTGACCCCGGTTTTCGCCGGCATTTCGACGGATTTTGCTGGAAAACCGGGGTCAGTCCCCTCGAAGCGCTGACAACTGGGGTAGCTGCAATGACTTACCGGGGACAGACCCCTGAAGCTCAGGCGTTCTTTCGACATCGAATTCCGTTAATCGAACGGGGCGGCAGGGACTGTCCCGGGTTTGTCCGGTGTTGTTTCCCGACCAGCCCAGCCGTGGCGATTCGTCACTTGGCATGGTGCGGGGCGCCCCCACATGCATGCTTTCAAAACCCGATGAAGCCATGAACGAACAGATCGACCAGCTGGCGGAATTCCTCGACCGTCACCGCAACGTGCTCGTGCTGACCGGCGCGGGCATGTCCACCGCATCGGGTATCCCGGGGTATCGCGACGAGGAAGGCGTGCGCCGCGGCAAGCCGCCTGTGCAGGGGCCGGAGTTCCGCGGCAGCGACGCGCTGCGCCGCCGCTACTGGGCGCGCAGCATGGTGGGTTGGCCGACCCTGGCGCGGGCCGAACCCAATGCCGGGCACCGGGCGCTGGCGCGGCTGGAAAGCGCCGGCCACATCGGGCAACTGATCACCCAGAACGTCGACGGCCTGCACCAGCGCGCCGGCAGCGCGCGCATGATCGAACTGCACGGCAATATCCACACGGTGCGCTGCCTGGCCTGCGAGCGGCGCCAGCACCGGGCGGCGCTGCAGCAGCGCCTGCTGCGCGACAATCCGGCGCTGGGCGGCGTGCTGGCCCAGCCGCTGCCGGACGGCGATGCGCAGCTGGAGCCGGAAGCGCTGCATGAATTCATCGTGCCCGACTGCGAGCATTGCAGCGGCGTGCTGCAGCCGGACGTGGTCTTTTTCGGCGATAACATCCCGGCGGAGCGCACGCGCCAGGCCCTGCAATGGATGGACGAGGCTGACGCGCTGCTCGTCGTCGGCTCGTCGTTGATGGTGTTTTCGGGTTTTCGCTTCTGCAAGATCGCGGCGGCCGAGGGCAAGCCGATCGCCGCCGTCAACGCGGGCAAGACGCGCGCGGACGACCTGATCGGCCTGAAGGTGGCGTTGCCGGCGCAGGAGGTGCTGCCGGCGGTGGCGGGGCTGCTGGGCGCTACGTGAGGCCGTGCAGGCCCTACGTCAGGTCGTGCAAGCTCTTCTTCAACGCAGGGCCAACCGTAAAATCGCTGAACCGCACGTCCAGCCCGGCGCGCTGTGGCGTGCAGCACATGGGGCCGACAAGATAATGCCCGGACACCGGAAATGGCGCCAGCCGCAACAGCGGCCACGTGGTCCCGTCGGTCGAGTACTGCACGCGGATCGCGCCATCGTCGACGGTGATGCGCAGCCAGAACCCATCCGGCAGCGGCGGCGCCGGCATCGTTGCCCAGTCGGATTTTTCATCCGTCAGCACGGTGCTCAGCATCGGCTGGCCGTCCGAGAATTCGACGCCTGCCTTCAGCCAGCGATGCGCATCGATGCGCACCATCAGGCCCGCCTGGTCGTACAGCTCGGTGAAATCGGCCCGGATCCTTGCCTGGGCGGTAAAACCGCCGGAGACGGGCTGGCCGAAGAAATGGCCGTTGTCGCGAATGAAGCCGTAGCTCGTGATGCGCCAGAAGTCGGTCTGGTCACTGGTCACGGCATGCAGCGTGCCGCCTTCGATGCGGTGGAAGGGCGGCTCGTTCAGCCAGGTGCAGCGGTCGAACATGGCGTGCTTTCGTGGTCGAAAGCGCCACTATAGCCGGGCCGGCAAGGCCTTGTCAGCGTTGCAGCAGCATCGAGCGCACGATGCCTTCCTTGGCCAGCACATAGTCGTGACCGGCCAGCACGAAGTTGGTCTGCGGTTGCACGACCTTCACGTTGATGAACACCATATCGCTCGTTTCCGCATAGGACCCCACCACCACGGCCTGCGCATTGTGGGTCTGCGCCACGTCGCCGATCTCGCGCGTGAGCATCAGTTCACCCTGGTTGCGCTTCAGGTAGACGGAGGTGCGCAGTTTCATTTCCAGCATCTTGAGGCTGCCCTGCGCCATGCGCGTGGACACCTGCTCGGAGATGAGACGGCCCAGCGTGGACGTCTGGTCCAGCGCATCGATGTTGACGATGGTGGCCATGATCAGCGGCTTGTCCGCCGCCAGCTTGCCGTTGAGCTGGGCCAGCAGCGCATCCGCTGCCTTGTAGTTGGCGTTGACGAACTGGTTCGACGACAGCGTGGCGTAGTTCGCCTCTTCCTTCGCAGGCGCGCCCGCGCAGCCGGCCAGCAACATGGTGGCAAAAGCGGTGGCAATGGCGGTGGCTAGGGTTGCCGACCGGGCCAGGGCGGCGGCGCGCATCAGCGGCCTCCCTGCACTTGGAATACCTTGGTCAATTGCGTGTCCTCCTTGATGCCATACAGCGCCCGGTCGGTATCGGCCACGTAATAGGCCGACGTGCTACGGGCATGGTAGCGGAACTGGTCGCCGACGGACAGCGTGACGATGAGTTCCGTCTTCGGCGTTGGGCCATTGGCGAACTGGCTGTGGAACCAGTGCGAGGCATCGCCTGCGCCGGCCAGCGCGACCGCGCCGACCGTCGGATTGATGTCGGACAGCACCCACGCGCCGTTGGTCAGCGCCGTGAGCGCGCCGGTATAGCGGTACTGCGGGCGGTTCGGCGTGAACGTGACGGCCTGGATGTCCAGCTCCACCTTCCACGCGCCGGCCGGCGTGCGCGACACCACGAAGCCATCCTTGACCAGCGACGTGATGAGCTGGTTCGTCACCGCGCGCTTGAAGGGCGATGCTTCCTTGTCCTCGACGACATGGAACGGGCGCTGCGGATGCTTTTTCATTTCCGCGACGACGCGCTGCTCGAGGTGGTCGGCGATCGCGTTCCAGTGCGACGCGGCCTGCAGCTTTTCCTGGCGCGCGGTCGGGAAATTCGTCGCCAGCGGGGCAGGGGAGTAGGGAACGGCGCAGCCTGCCAGGGCGGCAGCGAGGGCGAAGGGAATGGCGACTTTGGCAATCATGGGGCAACCCGGAGTAATTAGCCGGAAAAGTGTAGCACGCACCCATTGCTCAGTGGAAACGTCGCGCGTGGTGCCGTGGCTCCAGCGCGACGTCGTTTTGACAACGTGTCAGCGCCGGTTCTGCTTCATCGCCGCCTGCACTTCGCGCTTGGCGTCGTGATCCTTCTCGGAGGCGCGCTTGTCGTGCTGCTTCTTGCCCTTGGCCAGGCCGATCTCGCACTTGATGCGGCCGCCCTTGAAATGCAGGTTCAGCGGCACGAGCGTGTAGCCCGAGCGCTCCACTTTACCGATCAGCTTGTCGATTTCCTGGCGGTGCAGCAAGAGCTTGCGGGTACGCACCGCTTGCGGGTGGATGTGGGTGGACGCGGTGGGCAGTGCGCTGATGTGCGCGCCAAACAGGTACAGTTCGTTGTCGCGGATCGTCACGTACGCTTCCTTGATCTGTACGCGGGCATCGCGGATTGCCTTCACTTCCCAGCCCTCGAGCGCGATGCCCGCTTCATAGCGGTCTTCGATAAAATAGTCGTGGAAGGCTTTGCGGTTATCAGCGATGGTCATGTGAATTTCTTATGGAACGTGCCACTTGCGCGGGTCGGTTAAACTACGGTCTTCATTCGCGCCGGGGCGCGATTTGTCCAACATGATATCAAACGGTTAAATAAATGGCGGTAGTGCACAAATCGGTATTCCTTGGATACAGCGCGCAGCAGATGTTCGACCTGGTGGACCGGGTAGAGGATTATCCCAAATTCCTGCCATGGTGTGGCGGCGTGGAAGTGCGGGAACGGGGCGAGAACTCGGTGGTGGCGTCGGTGGGCATCAATTTCCATGGCGTCAAGCAAAGCTTCACCACGTCGAACACGAACACGCCGCCCACGGCCATCAAGATGAACCTGGTGGACGGCCCGTTCAAGACGCTGCACGGCACGTGGACGTTCAAGCCGCTGCGCGAGGATGCCTGCAAGGTGGAACTGGACCTGCAGTACGAATTTTCCAGCCGCCTGCTGGAGCAGGTGATCGGCCCCGTGTTCGGCATGATCGCCAACAGCATGGTCGATTCGTTCTGCAAACGCGCCGAAACCGTTTATGGGTGAAACGATGGCCGAGCGCATCAAGGTGTCGCTGAGTTATGCGCCGGTGCCGCGGTTCGATGCGAATGCCCCGTCGGACGCGATCGCGCAGCCGATCCTGCGCGCACTCGATGTCGAGGCCGGCACGACGATCGGCCAGGCCATCGAACAATCCGGCATCCTGCAGGAGGCGCCGGAAATCAATCTCGTTACGATGCCAGTGGGAATCTACGGCAAGAAGAAAACGCTCGATACCGTGCTGCAGCCGCGCGATCGCATCGAGATCTACCGGCCGCTGATCGCCGATCCAAAGGATGCACGGCGGCGCCGCGCGAAAAAAGCGTCATAGGTCCAGCATGTGCGGCGCGATGCCCAGCGCCCCGGCGATGCGTTCGCGGGTGGTGCGGCGTGGCCGCAAACCCGCTTCCTGCTGCGCGTAGGCCGGCTGGCTGATGCCGATACGCGTGGCCACTTCCAGCTGCGTCAGGCCCAGGTATTCGCGCCACGCGCGCGCCGCCGTCCAGGCGTTTTCAGCGATCATGCCCACCACCTGGTGCGGCACGTCGGTGTCCTTATGGCGCGACTGCGTTTGCATGTAGGTAGCGTAGGGGATGACGACATACACGGGCTCCCCATTGGGCCCGTTGATGATCTGCACATTCGAGAAAGCATTCATGGTTCGCTCGCTGGTCGGTTCAGCGCTGGTCGGTCAGCGCTGGTTCAAGGATAAGGCTTGCGTAGTTTGGCTTATATTCTTGAGGCGACCGCAGCTATGGGGGCGAGGCTTGCGCGTGGTCAAACATCATTGCACAAGGTGTTACTTGCCATCCGCGGGTACTTGTCATGCGCGGCTACTTGCACTGCGCGGCAAGCGTGTCACGGTTGCGCTGTATCTGTTCGGCTTTTTGCGCATCGTCCAGGAATGCCGGTTCGCCATCCTTGCCGGTGGTGGCGATGCGGATGCCCGATTCCAGCACGCGCAGGTTCGTTCGCGCGTTGTCGCACGTGACCGCCGCAGCAGCCTTGGCCTGCGTTTTCACGCCGGCTTCCTGCGCCTGCCGGGCCGCCTCGGCACGCCGTTCCTCGAACCGGGCATTGCGTTCCGCCGTGGAGGGCACGGCTTTCGCCGGCGGCGCAGGCGCGGCGGGTGCCGGCTCAGCCAGTTCCCGGCGCAAGTCGGGCAGTTGGCCGCGCGGCGCCTTCAGGATGCGCGAGGGCGGCACCGATGCCGGCGGCGGCTGGTCCGAGAAATGCCGCCCGCCTTTGGCATCCTTCCATTCCCACTGCGCATGGGCCGCCGCGCAGCAGGTGAGCAGCAGTGCAGCAGAAATCCTATGGCATTGTTTCATGAGCGTTATCCCAGAGTTTATTTCCTTGCGGAATCACCGAGATTTGACCGCGATTACCGTCCGGCTGTCAATCGCAAACCCACTATCTTTTCCATAATGCAAGGACTTAGTGCGCGAACTTCTGTATAATTCACTTTTGCGCCGATAGGAAAACTACCATGCGTCTTCTTCAAAAAGCACTCACGTTCGATGACGTGCTCCTCGTTCCCGCGTACTCGAACGTTCTGCCTGCCAACACGTCGCTTCGCACTAAGCTCACCCGCAATATCTCGCTGAACATCCCGCTGCTGTCGGCCGCGATGGATACCGTCACCGAAGGCCGCCTGGCGATCGCCATGGCGCAGGAAGGCGGCATCGGCATCATCCACAAGAACCTGCGCCCGGCCGACCAGGCCCGCGAGGTGTCGAAGGTGAAGCGTTTCGAAGCGGGCGTGCTGCGCGACCCGATCACGATTCCGCCGGACATGAAGATCCGCGACGTGATCAAGCTGACCGAACAGCATGGCATCAGCGGCTTCCCGGTGGTGGAAGGCGCGCAAGTGGTGGGCATCATCACCAACCGCGACCTGCGGTTCGAAGAAGAGCTGGATGCGGAAGTGCGCGCCAAGATGACGCCCCGCGAAAAGCTGGTGACCGTCAGCGAAACGGCCGACACGGCCGAAGCCAAGCGCCTGATGAACAAGCACCGCCTGGAGCGCGTGATCGTCGTCAACGAAGCGTTCGAGCTGCGCGGCCTGATCACGGTAAAGGATATCCAGAAGTCCACGGAACACCCGAACGCCTCGAAAGACCAGCACGGCAAGCTGCTGGTGGGCGCGGCCGTGGGCGTGGGCGCGAAGGACGAGGAACGCATCGACCTGCTGGTGGCAGCCGGCGTCGACGTGCTGGTGGTGGATACGGCGCACGGCCACTCACAGGGCATCCTGGACCGCGTAAAGTACATCAAGACGAAGTATCCGCACGTGGACGTCATCGGCGGCAACATCGCCACGGCGGCCGCGGCCAAGGCGCTCGTCGAATACGGCGCGGATGCAGTGAAGGTCGGCATCGGCCCCGGCTCCATCTGCACCACCCGTATCGTGGCCGGCGTGGGCGTGCCGCAGATCACCGCGATCTCGAACGTGGCGCAGGCGCTGGAAGGCACGGGCGTGCCTTGCATCGCCGACGGCGGCATCCGCTTCTCCGGCGACATCTCGAAAGCGCTGGCAGCCGGCGCATCGACCGTGATGATGGGCTCCATGTTCGCCGGCACCGAGGAAGCGCCGGGCGAAGTGATCCTGTTCCAGGGCCGTTCGTACAAGTCGTACCGCGGCATGGGCTCGCTGGGCGCGATGGCCGAAGGTTCCGCGGACCGCTACTTCCAGGAAGCCTCCGCCAAGGCCGACAAGTTTGTCCCCGAAGGCATCGAAGGCCGCGTGGCCTACAAGGGCTCGGTACTGGCGATCATCTTCCAGCTCGTGGGCGGCGTGCGCCAGTCGATGGGCTACTGCGGCTGTGCCACGATCGACGAACTGCGCGAGAAAGCGGAATTCGTCGAGATTACGTCCGCCGGCATGCGCGAATCGCACGTGCACGACGTGCAGATCACCAAGGAAGCGCCGAACTACCGTTCGGAATAAGCGTTCCTTCGACGCCGGCCGGTTGAACGACCTGCCGGCGTTTCTCTTTATTGTCCCGGTTTCCAAGCACACAAGCCAACTACATGCACTCCAAGATCCTCATCATCGATTTCGGCTCCCAGGTGACCCAGCTGATCGCACGCCGCGTGCGCGACGCGGGCGTGTTTTCCGAAGTCTACCCGTACGACGTGTCGGAAGAATTCGTCCGCAACTACGGCGCCTCCGGCGTGATCCTCTCCGGCAGCCACAACTCCACGCTGGAAGGCGATTCGCCACGCGCGCCGCAAGCCGTGTTCGAACTGGGCGTGCCGGTGCTGGGCATCTGCTACGGCATGCAGACGATGGCCGCGCAACTGGGCGGTAAGGTCGAAAACGGCCTGGTGCGCGAATTCGGCTACGCCGAAGTGCGCGCCCGCGGCCATACGAGCCTGCTGAACGGCATCAACGACTTCGTCACGCACGAAGGCCACGGCATGCTGAAGGTGTGGATGAGCCACGGCGACAAGGTGCTCGACATGCCGGCCGGCTTCAAGCTGATGGCATCGACGGAAAGCTGCCCGATCGCCGGCATGGCCGACGAGGAGCGCAAGTTCTACGCCGTGCAATGGCACCCGGAAGTGACGCACACCGTGCAGGGCAAGGCCATGCTGGGCCGCTTCGTGCACGAGATCTGCGGCTGCAAGTCCGACTGGAACATGCCCGACTACATCACCGAAGCGGTGGAAAAGATCCGCGCGCAGGTGGGCACCGATGAAGTGATCCTGGGCCTGTCCGGCGGTGTCGATTCCTCGGTGGCCGCCGCGCTGATCCACCGCGCCATCGGCGACCAGCTGACCTGCGTGTTCGTCGACCATGGCCTGCTGCGCCTGAACGAAGGCGAAATGGTGATGGACATGTTCGCCAAGAACCTGGGTGTGAAAGTCATCCGCATCGACGCCGTCGACCAGTTCATGGGTCACCTTGCAGGCGTGACCGACCCGGAGCAGAAGCGCAAAATCATCGGCCGCGAATTCGTCGAAGTGTTCAACGCCGAATCCGCGAAACTGACGAACGCGAAATGGCTGGCGCAGGGCACGATCTACCCGGACGTCATCGAATCGGCCGGCAAAGGCAAGAAAGGCCAGACGATCAAGAGCCACCACAACGTGGGCGGCCTGCCGGAACACATGAAGCTGCAGCTGCTGGAACCGCTGCGCGAACTGTTCAAGGACGAAGTGCGCAAGCTGGGCGTGGCGCTCGGCCTGCCGTACGAAATGGTCTACCGCCACCCGTTCCCGGGCCCGGGCCTGGGCGTGCGCATCCTCGGCGAAGTGAAGAAGGAATACGCCGACCTGCTGCGCCGCGCCGATGCGATCTTCATCGAGGAATTGCGCAACACGCCGTATGAAGCGGTCGTGGTGCCCGGCTTCGACCAGGATGGCGCACCGCGCAACTGGTACGAAGCCACGTCGCAGGCGTTTGCCGTGTTCCTGCCGGTGAAGTCGGTGGGCGTGATGGGCGATGGCCGCACGTATGATTACGTGGTGGCGCTGCGTGCCGTGCAGACGCAGGACTTCATGACGGCGCATTGGGCGCACCTGCCGCATGAGTTGCTGGGGCGGGTGTCGAATCGCATCATCAATGAGGTGCGGGGTCTCAATCGTGTCGTGTATGACATTTCCGGGAAGCCGCCGGCGACCATTGAGTGGGAATGATCAGGCTGCTTGAAAGCTCAAGCATTATCAAGCAGTGCAGTTAAATTAAGCCCCTGATTTCAGGGGCTTTTTTATGCCCAAGTTTGCCAGGACTGGCAAAAACTCGCAGCCCCGAGCAGATCCGTTTGATGGCAATCACGCTGGTATCGGATTTCCGCGGGGCGTGCAGTGCGATCACGCCGTTGCGGTAGCCGGAAATGCTGCGTCGGCAGTGTCGCCGACGCAGCAAAACGCCGGCGACCTGCTAGACGATCATGCAATCAGGGGACTTATTTTCCCGACAAGCGATCCAGGCTAGCAGCGTTCAGCTTATTGACGTCAAATCTCCTGGCGAATCCGTCCAGCATTCCGCTGTCGGTAAATTGCCAGACAAGGTGCTCATGCTGCCTGACGGACTGCGGCGCTTTGTTTTTTATGCTGAGGGCGCGATAGTCTGCAATCCAGTGGGGATGCGCTTTCAACGCCAGGTTTTCCTTGACTCGTGCGTTCCACCACGAGGCCGCAGTATAAATGATGGGTGTCCGGCCGGTTGCGGCCTTCACCTCCGCGGTAAAGTCGGAAACCACTTTAACGATCTGGTCGGGCGTCAGCGTTTCCCATCGGTCGACCTGTTTACCGCCCTGTTTCACGAAATCCCATTCAAGATCGACGACTGGCGCAAGATCCTCGGGCATGAGCCCTCCCGCGGCTTCCAGAACAGCCAGGTATGCTTTTGCCTGATCCTTTCCGGGTTTGTCCGCCGTCAGGAAATGATACGCCCCACGCCGGATATTGGAGCCCGTACTCTTCCAGTTGGCAGCGAATCTGGGGTCTCGAAATCGATCTCCTTGGCTTGCTTTCATATAGGCGAACTTGACTCCGCTTTTTTCCATCGCCTGCCAGTCCACGACACCATTGTGATGGGAAACGTCAATCCCATATATTCCATCATCCGCATCCTTCGGAAAAATGAACATGCGACGGACATTCTTGTCAGCAGATGGTCCGAATTTGAGTACCTCGAAACTTGCGAGATCGGAGCGGGACATATCGTTGCTCAGGTCGATCCACTCAATTTGCGTAGATTCCGGGTTAGATGCAGGTGGTTTCGCACTGATTGGCGCGGCAAACAATGCAAGTACGGTGCAAACGGCTGATAATAAAGCGGATCGCATTTTTATTTCCATTGTGTAATAAAAGTTAAGAATCGGCAGTGTCAGTTGGCGACAACATCAGGCCTCGTAGCTTGGGGTATTTACGCCTAAAGCCTATTCCTGACTTCGAAAGAAGGATAGCATCGGTTGTGGTGAAGCTGATACTTCTTGTGGCATTTTTACCTCCGGGAGTCGTTCATGTTCTTCAGGTCGCTGGGAGTTGCAGTTATCAGGACGGCATTGTTAATTGGGTCAGCACAATGTGGCATGGCAGTGGCACAGCAAAAGGCGGTCGAGATCGCCGAACCGAAGCGTTTTGCACTTGTGATCGGAAATGCCAAGTACGGTCACCGGGCGGGCAACCTAACCCGCTTGGGTTCACCGTGCGCCGACGACGAGAACTCCGAGAGCGATGCCAAGGCGGTAGCAGAGGCATTCGCGGATGCAAAATGGGAAGTCGAGAAACTCTGCAATCTCGAGACGGCTGAGTTGCGAACGAAAATAAACGATTTCAATGATCGTGTCCTCGAAGTGCCCCGCGCCCTTGGTGTCATCTATTTCTCCGGACACGGTGCCCACGTTGCCGGCATGAATTATATTTTTGGCGTGGATGCGGAGTTTAAGCCAGAGGTAGAGTATTCGAAGTACAAGCAGCACCCGCACGCGAGATTGTTCGGCAAAGCTGCTGTCGCGCTGGATGATGCAATGAGCCAGCTAAGGCATTTGTGGGGCAAGGCGGTCGTCGTCGTCGTTGATGCGTGTCGCGACAATCCGATCGTCGATGAATTTCGCACGAAAAAAGTAGTGACTGCGCAGTATCCCGTTGCGGCGACGCAACTCCCAAATGTCGTGTTTGCGTTTGCTACGGCCGCTGGCGAAGTAGCGCCTGACGGGGGACCTGGCAACGTGTCACGCTACGCACGGTTTTTTGCCGAAGAGATCCGGCGCAGCGGTTCTGTGAGCACCAACGTAGAAATCGAGCACCTGTTGAGCGCAACGCGCACAAAAGTAATCAAGGACAGTGCCCACCGACAGATCCCTTCAAAGATCGGGGATCTACAAAGGCCGCCCGTATTCTGCATGAAGGGCTGCCCAAGCCTGATGGAAGAGTGGGAGACCCTTGGCGGGCTGTTCGGACTAACTTCCGTGGCCGATGAATTTATAAAGCCTGCAATGCTGGCGCAAACGGGAGGCGTGGCGCTGCGTCCCGCCCGGAATGGCTATGTCGCGCCGCGAATGCAAACCACCGGGCACAGGAGCGGTAGTCGCACTGGAAATGCGCGCCTGTTCTTCACGTCCCAAGCTACAAATAGAGTCGAACCTCAAGCACCTGATGACGAGTCGGCCGATCCCGGCTTACGGCAATTGAAAGTTGATATTCTCTATTGCAGCGGCGATGCGCTCATTGAAGAACGCAGAGCTAGGGCTTCTCAACTCCAGCAATATCTGGAAGGCTTGACGGGGGAACGCTCGCCTGTGCGTGGGTTCGAGATCGGTGCAACCAGGATACTCCCGCTCCCGCCAAACATAAATCAGCGCGTATATAAAACAAGCGATTCCGCTGTTGTGTACAGCAAGAACAATCCTGCCGCCTTTGCCTGGGCCGATCACATTCGGGTTAAGACAAGGCCTGTTCTCCGGATGGCGCCGCAAGCCGGCTCGTCGTCGGAATTCCTGACAGTGTTGATTTGCGACGGTGTGGACCTGACATCGAAGCAGACGGTCGTCTATTTGCACGTCGGCAATGATGATCATAGAAGGAACGCGCAAGCCTTGCTGGGTGATCTGCAAACGGCCGTACCGGAGGCAAACGTTATTCGTGGTATCGAGATTGTCAAATCGCTTCCGAAAAAATCTGACCTGCGCTATTTTTTCCCGGAACAGAAAGAGTTTGCAGTTCACCTGGCGGGCGCCGCATCAGAGGTTTTCGGCACGGCTGTCACGCCAAGATTAATCCGCGGCTATGAAAACAGGCTGAAGGGCACGGCTGTGATGGAAATCTGGCTGGCGGAAACGCCGAAACGAGCTAGCGAGTGACGAATTTTCACTGCTTGCTGGCGCCATTTGCAGTATTGACGGATAGCGCAGGTTTTGCAGAGTTCGCTTTTGAAGCTGTCGTTACCGAATGGCGCGATTCCGTCAGGCGCCCACATCAGTGCGCCTCGGAGGAATCATGCGTATCCCGTCAGTCCTGCTTGCCGTCATGTTAGGGGCGGGCCCGCCCTTGTCGCTTGCGCAAATCTGTGGGAACGCGAAACAAGGCGAGCGAACCTGGCTCCACAAGGACGCCATTTTATTCAAAAACGCAGTGCTACATGTCGATGCGGACGGAGCACCGAATTCCTACCTGCTCGATGGTAATGGGCTTTCCTACACGTGCGACGGCGTGGTAGCCATTGAAAATGGAAAGAAGGTCACTCCGAAGTCCGACCCGAAGCGCTGGCAGGAAAAATGTCGGGCGGCCTGGAAAAACGCGAAGGCGACGGGCGACTATCGTGGAGTTTCAATATTTGGTTTTGAGACGAACGAGAAAAACGTGCCGTTGGTGCAATCCAAAGATGACCCATTGCCGGGAAAGGCCTACATCAGCACCACCTCATACCCCGTTCCGGGCCAGCCCAAGGGTACCCAGCGCCGTTATGTAGACGCGACAAAGATTCCGTACATCGTGCTTCCACCAAGCTTCAGGGAAACCCATAAGATCAAGCGCGGCACCTTGGCAGTCGTCTATCGCCCGAAGACCGGCCGTCATGCATTCGCCGTGTACGGCGACAGCGGTTCCTTGGGCGAAGCTTCGGTCAAGTTGCATCAGGATCTCGGCAGTGATCCAATGATTGTGCGTGACGGGGTAGCGCGGGCGAAAGCGGGCATCGGCGACGCGAGCCTGATTGCAGTTTTCCCGAACGCGGTTGCTAGCCCTGAAACGAACACTGAGGCTTGGTATGCAAGCATCCAGCAAGAAGGAGCCACTGCGCTTGAATCATTCGGTGGACTGGAAGTGTTGAAAAGCTGTGCCAGATAAGGTCGTCTGCCGGCACGCGTTTATCTGGCGAGCGCTTCTATTTGGGGGCGATAGCATCCGTCTCTGGCGTAATAAAACTGAACCGTACCGGCTGTTGTAGAGGCCGGTTTGCTTGGGTCTGGCCGGCAGCAGATCGTTCGCGATACCATGAACGTAGGGCTCAACGGCGGGGATCACGGTTGCGGTGGGGTTAAATCAAGGTAATGCCCGTTGTTGCCAAGTTAAGGATCGATGACTTGGGCATGGTATCGTGAATGGTACTGGGCCAAAGGAGCCATTAAAATGCAAAGCCAATGCAACGGCTTAGCTCATACACTGATCATCGAGTGGGAATGATGGGATAGCCTGAAAGCTCAGGCATTACTGAATAGTGCAATCCAACTAGCCCCTGTTTCCAGGGGCTTTTTATTACTGGGCGCGAGACGGAACTGGCGGCTTCAAGCTAGCTTGCGTGTGCTGCAGTTTGTGCTAGAGAGATAAGTTTTTCAGGGAATAAGTCCTGAACGTACAATCCAGTTATTCGACTAGCATTTTGGCTTGTACTATGTGGACGCGCGCATCAGCAATCTTCTGCCTTTTTCTCTGCACATCCCTGGTCTTTGCGAAGGATACCGCCTCGGCGGGTTCTGACGCTGCCATACGCAAACGCCTGATCAAGGAATCCATCGCCTCCTATCCCGGTAGCTGCGCTTGTCCCTACAACATGGCCCGAAATGGCAGTTCATGTGGTCGTCGGAGCGCGTGGAGCCGGCAGGGCGGCTATGGGCCATTGTGCTTTGAGCAGGATGTCAGCAAAGAGATGATCGAGGAATGGCGCAAGGCTCATGCGGCGTCGCTGGACTCTGCAAACGAAGGACGGGCCACCCGTGCCGAATTGGGTGACGAGCGGTCGCAGCATTGATTTGACATAGCGTGAACGACCTTCCCGCAGGCTTACAAAGCCCGACACAATCTTTTACTACTCTAGCCGTCGCCAGCTGTCGCCGGCGTTTTCGCTACTGCGAAAGCCCGGCGCAATGACGATGGGCGACCTGGTGCTGCACATGCTTCCACATAAAGGTTTGGTTCGCAACCGGTCGGCAATGATGCGCCACTGTGCGCTGGCCGCTGCCGCTGTTTCTTGCACGAAGATCGTGTCGATCATGGCGAGTACGGCTTGTCGCTGGCCCTTTCCAGCATGGGCCAGGGCATTGCGGATGAAGTGAACGCGGCAGCGCTGCGTCACTCGGCCGACGTATCGTTTGTATCGATAGCTTCCATTTAACCTTTCGATTTTACAAAGGCAGCAGTCCGTAGCGATACTGCAGCGAGATCGGCTGGCAACTGGCCGCTCTCATGACAACGATACGGAGACTCGATTGACATTCACCGGAAAGGCGGCACCCCGTGCCGCAATGAGGGCACGCGCCCTCGTCATCGCTTGGCAACGTGGCATAAGGATTACGGATCGCGGCATTGCCGTTTCAAACGATTACAGGCGCAGCAACCCGCGGGTGACATATTCTGCCGACATTTGCATCGGTGGCCGCAGTGCGCCGGCACTTCGATCCATCGCGCAGCACAACGATAACGCCGATATGCTGCAGCGGCAGGTCGCTCCTGTCGCAAGTGGGGCATAGATGGACATACAACACGGTAGCGGCGGCACCTATCGAACGCTGGTGGACGAGAGCCCTCTGTCCGGCCTGCAGTGGGCGGTCTTCGTGCTCTGTTTCCTGATCATGTTCCTGGACGGACTGGACACGGTGCTGATCGGATTTCTCGCACCCTACATCGGCGCGGAATGGAAGCTGGCCAAAGGCGCGTTGACCCCTGTATTCACGGCAGGTGTCGTGGGGCTGATGATCGCTGGATGCATGGCGGGAATCCTGGCCGACCGGGTGGGCCGGCGCCCATTGTTGCTGGCGGCTGTGGCGGTATTCGGTGTGGCCAACCTGGCAACGGCCTACTGTGCGTCGCTGGAAGCGCTGGTGGTCCTGCGCTTCGTAACGGGTCTGGGGCTCGGCGCGGCGATGCCCTGCGCAGTGACGCTGGTCTCCGAATACGCGCCGGCCCGGCGGCGCGCGTTCGTCATCACTTCGATGTACTGCGGCTACACGCTTGGCGGCGCTGCCGTCGGCTGGCTCACGCCCATCGTCGCTCAGCAGCATGGCTGGCGGGCGATGTTCGTCGTCGGGGCGGTACTGCCACTGGCTTTGCTTCCATGGCTGTTCTGGCGGCTTCCTGAATCGATCGGCTTTCTTGCTGAACGTCGGCGTGACCGCGGCGCGGTCGCGGCCCTGCTGTCGCGCATCGTCGGGCGGCAGGTGGAATTGCCGGCGTTGCCGGAGCAGCAGAAAGTGGAAGGGAATCCTCTGGCAATTATCCTGTCACCTGCCTTCCGAATGAGGACCGGCCTGCTTTGGCTCGCCAATGGCGCAGGGTTGCTGATGACGTTCACGCTGATTAACTGGCTGCCGAGTTTTCTCACCTTCAAGCACGTGCCTGCCCAGACCGCGTCGCTCAGCGGCGCGAGCCTGCAGGCGGGCGGAGCGATCGGCGCACTGCTCATCGGCTGGCTCATGGATCGGTTCGGCAGCAGGAAAGTGGTCGTCGGCACCTACCTCGGCGCGGCAGTGGCGTCGTTGCTGTGGATCGCCGTACTGGATCGTAGCAGTGCTGCGTTATTGCTGATGGGGTTTGTGGCGGGGGTACTGGTCATGGGCGGGCAGACCGGTTTCCAGGTGCTCGCGACATCGGTCTATCCGGTTGCGGCACGTGCCACGGGACTGAGCTGGATGCAGAGCGTCGGCCGCCTCGGGGGCATCCTCGGCATCCAGTTGGCTGGCATGGGCATCGCCAGTGACGTCGACCCCATTTCGCTGCTGCAGGCACTGGCCATTCCAGCGCTGGTTGCCGCCGTTGCCGCCGCTTTTCTGCATGTGACTCCTCGCCATGTACCCGGGAATGCCGCGGTGCTGAAAGGCGGCTGACGCCGCACGCTAACAAAAAACAAAACAACGAGACAGGCAGGAACAAATGAAGTCGAAGTTCTGGATCATGGCTGCGGCCATGGGAATGGGTGTGCCGCTGAGCGTGATGGCACAGTCCGTAACGCTGTATGGCGTGCTCGATACTGGTGTCGAATACGTGAATCACGTGGGCCCGTCCGGCAAGAGCCTGACGCGCGTGCCGACGATCACCGGCACCTTTCCGTCGCGGTGGGGAATCCGCGGAAGCGAAGATCTTGGCAATGGCTTGAAGACGCTGTTTGTACTGGAGTCGGGCATCGGCATGGATACCGGGGCGCTGAACCAGGGCGGGCGGCTGTTCGGTCTGCAGGCATGGGTAGGGCTGGGCGGTACTTGGGGCCAGGTCAGCCTGGGGCGCCAACTGACGATGCTGCTCTGGGCCTTGCAGGATACCGATGTCATGGGGCCGAATATCTACGGTATCGGCGCGTTCGATAATTACCTGCCGAATGCACGTGTCGACAATGCATTGGCATACAAGGGCAGTTTCAGCGGCGTCACCGTGGGAGCGACGTACAGCTTGGGGCGCGATACCGTCAATGCCGGCCCAAGTCCATCCGGCATGAACTGTGGTGGCGAAACGCCATCAAGCAGCCGGACTTGCCGTGCATGGTCGGCGCTGCTGGCATACCAGGCGACGCAATGGGGTGTCAACGCCGCGGTCGATACAACTCGCGGCGGCCCTGGCGCCTTTGGCGGGCTTGTGCGGGCCGACCAGGTGGACCAGCGGATCACGGCCGGCGGCTACGTGCGTCTGCCGAACGCCAAGCTTGCGGTGAATTGGATTCGTCGGAATAACGATGCCATTCCAACGCCCAGGAGCGACGTGCTGGCAGCCGGGCTCTCGTACGACGTGGTACCAGGCTTTAACGTTGCCGGGCAGCTTTCATGGCTGCGCTACCGAGGAAGTGCGAACAAGGCCGCGCTATTGGCGCTGCGCGGTACATACGCATTGAGCAAGCGCACCATGGTGTATGCCACGAGCGGATTCATCGATAACGACGGCCAACTGGCTTTGTCTGTAAGCGGCGGTGCGCCTGGTTCGAATACTGTCGCTGGTGGTACCCAGTTCGGCACGATGGCAGGCATCAGGCACGCGTTCTAACGCTGCACCGTGGAACGTCCGCGCTGTCATCTGGATTCAAACTTCGAATAAACATTATTCGAAAGACAGGAAAATTTGTAGTCCACTTTACGGCTAAAGTTCCCTCATAACCGATTCTTTCAAAAGGAGACACCGTGGCAGAAAATCGTGGCGTTGTATACATGGGACCTGGCAAGGTCGAGATCCAGAGTATCCCGTTCCCAAAGCTGGAAGATCCACGCGGACGCAAGATCGAGCACGCCGTGATCCTTCGAGTGGTATCGACCAATATTTGCGGCTCTGACCAGCACATGGTGCGCGGCCGCACCACCGCTGCAGTGGGGCTGGTTCTTGGCCACGAGATCACCGGCGAAGTGATCGAAGTAGGCCGCGACGTCGAGACGTTGAGCAAGGGCGATCTGGTATCGGTGCCCTTCAATGTCGCGTGTGGCCGCTGCAGGACCTGCAAGGAGCAGCACACGGGCGTCTGCCTGAGTGTCAATCCTTCGCGCGCCGGCGGCGCTTACGGTTACGTGGACATGAGTGGCTGGATTGGCGGTCAGGCGGAATTCGTCATGGTCCCCTATGCGGATTTCAACCTCCTGAAATTCCCCGACCGTGATCGTGCAATGGCCAAGATCCGGGATCTGACCTGCTTGTCCGATATTCTGCCAACTGGCTACCACGGTGCGGTCACCGCAGGCGTGCGGCCGGGGGCAACCGTCTACATCGCAGGTGCGGGTCCGGTCGGTATGGCTGCCGCCGCGTCTGCCCGACTTCTAGGTGGGGCCGTGACCATCGTCGGCGACGTGAATCCCGTGCGCCTGGCGCATGCCAGGGCAGTGGGTTTCGAAACAATTGATTTGTCTCAGGACGCCTCGCTTTCGGACCAGATAGCCCAGATCCTGGGCACGCCGGAGGTCGATTGTGCGGTCGATTGCGTGGGGTTCGAAGCGCGCGGACATGGGCATGCCGGGGCGAGTCATGAGGCGCCGGCCACCGTTTTGAACTCGCTGATGGAAATCACCCGTGCCGCCGGCAAGATCGGCATCCCCGGGCTGTACGTAACGGACGATCCTGGTGCTGTCGATCCTGCGGCCAAGCGCGGCAGCCTGTCAATTCGCTTTGGCCTTGGCTGGGCCAAGTCGCACAGTTTCCATACAGGGCAAACGCCGGTGATGAAATACAACCGCGATCTGATGCAGGCTATTCTGTGGGACCGTATCAACGTTGCAGAGGTGGTCAATGTGCAGGTGATCAGCCTGGATGGCGCGCCAAGTGGTTACGGCGAATTCGACGCTGGGGTGCCAAAAAAGTTCGTCATTGATCCACACAACATGCTCGCGGCAGCCTGAGTATTTCCGATGGTGTCCGGACGGTAGGACCGCCTGTTCCACTATGGATTTAACGACTTGGCAACACCCCATTGATAGTCGAGTGGGAATGATGGGATAGCCTGGATGCTCAGGCATTGACAGGCAGTTCATCAAGACCAAGCCCCTGATTTCAGGGGCTTTTTTTATGCCCGTGCTCGGTAGATTTGGCAGTAACCTGCAGCCCCCAGCAGCAACGATTGATGGGCATCACGCTGGTATCGGATCTTTGAAACATTGCCAGCGAGCACGCAGTACCATCAGCGAGTACCGAACTGAACAAGGGACAATGGTATTTATTCATCGGTAAGTCGCTGATTTTATTGATCAAATTAGTCCACGTGATGGTACCGGAACTTTGATGATATCGGAACGCACAAATACAAGTGTTTCGAGCATTTTCGATATCGGTGCAATGTCTGTAACCCTCTGATCTCATTGGCCTTTGTCGTGTTCTGATGGTACTGGAAAGAGGGCGTAATGCTGACTGATGCAAAGCTGCGCAACCTGACGCCTGCGGATCGGGCTTACAAAGTGGCGGACCGTGATGGCATGTATGTCGTGGTGAGTCCGAGCGGGGGTGTTTCGTTCCGCTACAACTACCGGATCAACGGGCGCCAGGAAACGCTCGTCCTGGGTAGCTACGGTCCGGATGGACTTACATTGGCAGGTGCGAGAGAGCAACTGATGAAGGCGCGGAAGCAAGTAGCGGAAGGCATTTCGCCCGCGCGGATAAAAGCTGAAACGATCGGCTTTCGAAAAGACCGGTTGCGATTCGGCGAGTGGGCGGAGGAATGGCTTGAGAAGTACAAGATGGCGGAGTCTACGCAAGACGCTCGCCGTTTCGTCTTCGAGCACGACCTGCGCAAGCCGTTCGGCGCGCTTCTGCTGCACGAGATCACGGAACAGGGGTTACGGCAGCTGTGCGATCGCATCGTTGCCCGTGGCGCGCCGGCTGTTGCGGTGCATGCTCGGGAGATCGTCATGCTGGTGTTCCGCTATGCGGCCCAGCGCGGCGAGAAGCACCCGAATCCGACTGATGGCGTGCCGCCAGCATCGATCGCCAAGTTCGAGCCGCGCGACCGAACGCTGACGACGCACGAGATCAAGCAGTTATATCGCTACCTGGACCGGATGCAGTGCGCGCCAACGATCCGCATTGCTGCGCGCATGCTCCTGCTGACGATGGTGCGCAAGTCGGAGCTGACGGATGCGACGTGGTCCGAGATCGATTTCGCCAATCGTGTCTGGACTATCCCCGGGGTGCGGATGAAGCGGCGCAATCCACATAATGTCTACTTGTCGAACCAGGTACTCGACATGATGATTGCTCTGAAGACGTGTGCGGCCGGGTCGCGTTACTTGCTGCCATCGCGCTATGACCCGGACAAGCCGATGGCCGGCGCGACCTTGAATCTGGTGCTGCGGTCAGTCGTCGAGGCAGCGAAAGCGGATGGGGTGACGATGACCGATTTTTCGCCGCACGATTTGCGGCGCACCGGGTCGACGCTGCTGCACGAAGCGGGCTTCAACAGCGACTGGATCGAGAAGTGCCTGGCGCACGAGCAGAAGGGCGTGCGGGCGGTCTATAACAAGGCCGAGTATGCGGAGCAGCGGCGGAACATGATGCAGCAGTGGGCCGATATGATCGACCAGTGGGTTGCCGCGACGGAGTAGGTTGCTCGGTCAGAGCGCTGGTTCCCGCGATCGTTGACCCGGCGCGGGTTGGGGCAGGGCTGCCTGGCGCTGGCGGGCGATCCAGTCATCGACTTCCTGCAAGTCCCAGCCGACCATGCGCGTTGTGATGGAAAAGCGCTGCGGAAATTCGCCGCGCTTTTCCATTTCAGAAATGGTGCGGTCGCTCATCGGGACTTTGCGCAGCAGCTGCCTGCGATTGATGATGACGCGGCCAGGAACCTTCAGATCCTGCTCGGTGAGGGGGCGGGTTTTCATGGTGTGCTAGCTCCGGTGACTGTCCTTCGATCGTAGAGCACGTGCCCGACGTAGCGAAGGCAATCGGCATCGGTCCAGATGTAAATCAAGCACAGCCAGGAAACTTCTCGATTGATTCTGATCTGGATTGAATCCAGCCCGGTTCGGTAACGTCCAGCAGTGTGCGGCACTGTTCAAAGCCGTGGGTGGCGCTCATCCAGCGGAACTCACACGCCGCCGCATGGTCAACCCGCATGGTCAACCCGCATGGACAGCCCGGGAGGTGACATGATTGAGCGTAGACGGATATCCGTGCAGGCCGCGGAAGCGGTGGCCGAGGTGCTGCTGGCAGACGCGATGCGGGAACGAAGAGAGAGGCTTGCCACGATCGCTGAAATCAGGCGCTGGTTGACGCCACGATGGTATTGGCCTTAGTGGTACGGTTCGCCAGTCTTAAGGCCGGGAGAGGCCATGTTTCATGCGAGGGCCACGTTGAGCGGAGACGCCATGCATGTGGCGTCCGCGTTGCCGTCAATATGATCTGCGAGCTTGCATGGTGATCCCATGCATTGCACTTCCTGGCCGCAGGGACCTGGCGAAGGCTGCTTCGGGAACGATTGACATCAATGGGATCGGTGGCATGATGCGTCGCCGAATGCCCACGGCTCAGGTGATGGGCATTTTCCTGGGATTTATTCCGGTGTCGATACCTCGTTATGTTCGTCGACTTTGATATCAGGTGATCAGGATTGCTCGACGCACTGGTAGCCGGTAGGCGTGTGCAGGGCTTCTGCGTATTCAGATGCTTTCCTGGCGCCGGATTCAGCTTATTCGCGTTGTCGCCCCGCGCTGCGCATGCTGCTGCACTTGCGGAAAGGTGGAACGAACGCTCTTCGCCGGTGAGCTGAAATAGCTATTCTGAGGGAATCGTCTTGATCAGGTTCGCTCCGAATTCTCCGACGATTACAAGCGAACGATTTTTCAATGGAAGAGACCTTTTCCTCTATTGCGAGCGATATTCCCTCTGCGGGATTTCCGAGCATTGCTACGCGTTAACCCGGCTAGGACGCAGGCTGATTGTTGTCGTTCTGTGGTCGTGCTGTCGCCACGCTGTGACCTTTCGTAGTCGGGGTGTGGCCGCATTTGTGGTCGTCCCGTGGACGGTTTGTGGTCATCAGCGGTCACTTCCGTGGCCGTCATTGCATCGAGGCACTGAAAACTATGCCCGTACGCATCAATTTCCCAAGCCAGATTGCTCAACGGTATTCGCGGGGAGGCCCCGCGACCCCGAGGGCGGTCTCACACACCACGCAACCTACGGTTGCGCACTGGCGCCATGTGGCGCCGCATGAATCCGTCTTACGCTGGGGGGAGGCCTTGATTTGCCATGCTGTTTTGATTGAGCTGAAAGCAGACTGATCTACTGCGATTGCGCTTCACTGGTACCTGAACTGGCTTGATAACTGCTAATTGAGTCCTGTCTATGTCTGGCTGAACATGCTAGCTTACTGGCTACTAAAGACATCAAGAACCACTTACCTTGTTTTATCTACTAAATTGTGAAGGGGCTGGTGAGACACTAATCGCACTGCCAAAAATACGAGGATGAGCGCTTCCTTATCCTCTTTCGCCCCGTTTGCCATACTTTGCCCACCGGACTCTGTACCCTTGACGCCACCCGTAAGTACTCGCGTCCAAGTGTTACCGTTCGACGCGCTCAGCTAGGAGAATTTTGAGCGTCTCTGCCACCGGTTAACCCTACTGGAGGGTGATGTCGAACTTGCGTACGCTACGGGCGTCAGGGCGACGCTCAAGAAGGTATCGATATTTTCGCGCGTAGGGCCGATGGCCGTTATCATTGCCTTCAGGCCAAGCGTCATCGCAACTTCAGTGCGACGAAGTTGCGTGATGCAATCGATCTTTTCCTTACCGGGAGCTGGGCTTCACGGGCTGCCCACTTTACAATTGCTGTCCAGGCATCGCTTCGTTCTGTTGAGGTACAGGAAGAAATCGAACTTCAGGTAGCAAGACTTTCTTGTCGTGACATAGCATTTGATGCACTCGACGGAGAGGACTTGACTGAACGCTTGCGCGCTCAGCCGATCCTAGTGGACGATTTTTTGGTCGCGCTTGGGTTACTGCGCTACTCGGACAAGAAGTCGCTGACGGCCTAGGTACTCGTCTAGACGGTAGCGCATTTGCGCGCGTTCGCTCGCAACTCGCTCGCGTCTATGAGGCCCAGTTCCAGTTCGTCGATCCCGGCAGCTTCATATCGATCGGCGACGAGGACAACAAGCCTGCATTAACTTTACTAGAGCGATTTCATAAGCCCGAGATATTGGTGCGTGAAAGCTCTCGGTCCCTTGATCGTGTCGACATCGTAGGGGGCGATCGCACTGAAATCGGTGGCACTGCTATTAGGACACCTATCGCGGCTCCGGACAGCACTAGGGCGAGCGAAACGGTCGTTAACAGTCGAATGCGGCGTCTTTCGCTTGTCGAATGGCTCGGCGACGGCGAGCGTCTGGCGCTGCTCGGCGATGCCGGCTGCGGTAAGAGCACGCTGTTGCGCGTCATTGCCCTTGACTTGCTCTATAGGCACGCGCACTTTCCTGAGGTCGGTAGCCGCTGGGGACAGCACTTCCCAGTGTATATTCCCTTCGCCCGGTGGTCCTCTCACGTGGCTCGCGACGGCAACCCAATCTGCATCAAGGAGATCGTCCGGCGGTCGCTCGAACAGCTTTTAACCAGTTCTATTGTAGATCTCCTTGATCGCGCGATCGACGATCAGCGTGTCTTACTACTCATTGACGGACTCGACGAGTGGAGCAGTGAGCAAGCCGCCCGAGTAACACTTAGCGCGCTCGTCGTTACCGTGGAGGCACATGACGTTCCTGTGATCGTCCCCGGTCGGCCTCGGGGCCTGAGCCGAATCGGTGCACTTCCTGCAGGCTGGAAGCGCGGGACAATAGCTCCTCTGGCTGCTGTCCAGCAGGCGTCAATCACAGGAGGGTGGTTCGGGCGCTATGCTTCATCTGCGGTTGACGATGCTGATGTGTCCGAAACCAAACTGCGGACGAGCCGATTCATGGCCGAATTGGCGCGCGACGCCAACCTTGGAACACTCGCCACAGTCCCATTGTTATTGATTGGCCTCGTGACCCTTGCTCTTCGGGGCCAGATCCTCCCGCGGGTGGACTCCAGCGTCTCTCAACTGGCGGGGAATGGCATCTATTTCCTGAGCTTGAAAGGAACGTCGATGGTTCGCTATGTGGAATTGTCGACGGATCATCAATTTTTCATGCGATGTGCGAACGAGCGGTATCGCGAGATCGTCGTGGATCAGGTTGCTACAAGCGGGGCACTCCTGCAAGTTCACGGTAAGGTCTGCTTGGCGTTTGAGCTTAAACGTTTTTAGTTGTAATTTTTGTCTGCTAGTAAGCGGCAGTGCTGGAAAATGCGAAACCGAATTGGTTACTCAATGGTTGAAGTTGCATAGCATTGATCATGAATTGCTGGCGTGCAGTTAGATTTAGACCAGCGTGCCATGCCAAGAGGAAGGTCACGCTGGCGCTGTTCAGATTAATTCGATTTCAGTTAAAAATACTTGGCTATGTCTGGCTAAGCTTTTTCGAGATTGATTTAGCCATATACAACACCGCTAAGCTAAGTAGGTTGCGCAATACTAGGTGTGATCAAAGAATTATTTTGGTCAGCCTAACTGCACATCATCTGGCCATTGGAACTTGCTCTTAACGATTTTCCTTCAGGGCATGAGTAACATGCGTTTAAATCGTCACTCCATTTTTTTCCTTCCCCACAGCTGTAGCATTGGCCACCTCGTTCGACGCACTCTCCTCCCCAGCGACATGCTAACGCTCCGTCTCGCTTAACGCATCCATAAGAGGGTTTTTCAACGACGCTTGGGGTTTCAGTCATAGGGGAAAACTCTACAAAAGCGATCGCCGATAGAGAAGTTAATAAAGAATACAAAAACAAGAGCTTTGTTTTTATTGACCAAATTTTGAGTTTTGTCATTTTAGTTTCCTCTAGGTTGCTAAGTCGTCATTATTTAATGTTTTACCACCAAGTTGCGCCTGGCAACTTCCTTGCCGCAAGGCGGGCAATCTTTGAGTCATCTTCCGAGATCGATGTTGAATTTGATATGTCGCCGGGTTCCATTAGGCCGCTGGTCCATTTGACCGAAACTTTCTCAATTATTTCTGGGATAGTACAAGGCCTTGCCGGTGCTTTGCCGTTAGGATGCCCTTCTCCTAATAGTAAATGACCGATTTCATGGGCCAGTGTGCGGCCAATATCTTTGGAGCCTAAAGTCTTGGACATGTATACTTGATTGAATTCCTTTTCTGCCTGTGATTGAGTTAAGTTCTTCGCAAAAAAGATGCCTATCGTTTCAGGAGTTTTCTTCAACGTCATAAGTTTTTTTCTCTGCGCATATCCAGGCTCGTCGAATCTTTGCACGCATCCCAGATGGGTTTCTATAGTTTTCTTTTTTCCTAGAATATTTTCAGTTTCAAGAGAGTTAAATTTTCGAATATTCATTACTAACTTTATACCTGCAGAGAGCCAAATCTTCTCAGCTGCTTGGATGTGTTCAATCGCATTGAAAGCAAGTGGAGCCTCATCGAATATCATCACATTAACTGGAAGATGAACCAAACGCGGAATGATATTTTCCGAAGTAGGGGTCCATTCTTTTCCGGAAGTGAAATATTTTATGTTAAATGACGATCCCGGAGGGGAAATTAGAGTTATAAATATTGGCTTAGAATTATATGGAAATTCAAAAATAGCAGATTGACCATCTGTTAAGCCACCTATGTCGTTGCAAAGATACGGAAACTTCCCAGTATAACTCGATAATACTGTAAATATAGAGGTCTTATGTTTTGCCTCAACAATGACAGCTATATTTTTTGCATCTATTTTGATTTCTTTTTTTGCGCTTCCAATGGCGGTTTTAGGGACGATAAAGTCATCTGCTTTAAATAGCTCAAGATCTTTAGGTATTTTATCTATTTTGGGGCAAGTGTTGAACCCTAAAGCACAAAGAGGCGCAAATAGTGTGCTGATAAAAAAAAGAAACTTTTTCATATCTTTTGTCAACTTGGAAAAGTAGAGGTTGTGCACTTATCATAGGCATATCGAAGTAAAAAGGAATGATCGGAGAGAAATAGCGTTAAATTGTTGGAATTATGCTACACAGCAGTTAAAGGCTGGCTTTATCTTAGGATATATACTGTAGAGATTGCAACTCTAGCAACACTGACATTAGTTTGGATTTGGTTAACAAAAATTTCCAAATTGATTTAATTTTGAAGTTAATTTTTAGTTCATCTATGATATTTTTGCGCGACTGCGATTTTAGGCATTGAGCAAATATGATACGAGTAGTGATTTTAAGAAATCTTTTTCTCTGAAAATAGGTTGCTTGATAGGTTTCGCGTAGGCACAATGCCGCGTTAAACCTTCTCCGCATTGCGCAAAAAGCCCACTTTCGGGTTTCAAGGAAATTGAGAATCGCCGCTGCACCTTTTAGATCAGATTCTGGCGTACAGGCGCGGGATTGCCCAGCGCACGAATACTGTGGCGCATCGCTAAGGGAATGATAGTTGGTCGATTCCCAAGATTTTATAGATAGATATCGATCGCGCACCTCCCGCGGACTAGAAGCGAAATTTACGACCAGCTAGTGCGAGTTTAGCTTGAGGTGCATCCCGTCAGCCGCGGGACAGCCTCAGGCGATACTCAACCGCGGTTTTGTCATGCAACCGATCCTGATCAAAGACGCGCGGCAATCGCCCGGCTGGCATTCGCTGTTCGTGAGCAGACCGGAGGCGCTGGCATGCCATTAGTAGGGGCGCGTAATATCTTACGAATCTATCTTGCTTCTCCCCAGGGGTTCGAGCTTGCGGACACAGACGCGGCAGCCATAGCAAGTGAGATCCTTTCAATCAATGCCGAGACTCAAGGGCTTATCGTTGAGAAGGCGCCAGGTGGGGTTGGTTTCGTCCACGCGAGCTTCGAAGAGTTTCTGAGCGCGGAGCATATTGGTAGCTGGCCGTTTAGTGAGATCGAATTATTTGTACTCAAAAATGCAGGCGACGGGAAGTGGCGAAATGTCATTACTAACCTTCTCAGCTGCATTCAACGGCGCGACGAGTTCGCTCGTCTCGTCTCGATCATGGAAATTCCTGATACGGACGAACTTGCACGCTTCAACCGCCAAGTTTTGCTAGGCGATATTGCGTTTGGCACAGCAGCACGTGCACCTACGACCGTTAGACGATTGGCGCTCGCGACAATGGATCGGGTCGAAACTGAGGACTGGCTTCCCGCCCGCCGTGAGGCGTTGGCCTCAGTTCTCAAAAGGGGTAGCAGATCCCATACTCAAGGCCGAGGTGGAACAGCGACTCCCTCGCTGGCTACCTGCGAGGCTTTCTTATGGGCGCGCATCGCTGATATCGGCATTGGGAGCATGGCAGCCGACTGAACAGCTTCAGGGCGTTTTGATACAGGCTATGCACGATGAGGATCGCGGCGTTCAACGCGCCGCCGCTGCCTCCTATGCAAAAGCCTTTTCTCCTTCAGAAAAAGCCTGTCAGCTGCTTGTTGACAGGTTATCAGGTACAACCAATCTAACAGGGGCGGCTGCACTTCTCGAATGTTTAGCGCTCGGCTGGCCAAACGTGTCAAACGCAGCTCCGTTGTTCAAAGAGGCTTTGGAATCGCATGAGGGCGAGCTTTGTCTAGTCGGAGGCCTCGGACTGGCAGCAATTGGGACTGCTAATGACAAAGCGCGTGAAGTCGCGCTACAGGGCCAAGATTTCCGGTCAGACCTTTCCTTTTCTTACAGGGACCTCGCTGGAGCAATCCTCATGAAGTACTGGCCGGGCGACGAAGTACTTATTAAGGGTGCGCTCAGCCGCGCGTCAGGCAACAGTAACTCGCCGTGGGAGTACGATACTGCGTGCGCGTACCTTATGGAGTCTCCAGTCGACCTAAGCGCGACGGCGAAATCGTCCCCCGGTTGCCCGTTCATTGATGTCGTGACCTGACGAATTGCTGAGCGATAATTTGTCGTAATGAGAGATTCAAAGCTCATAGTCGGAGCGACTCAGCAGTCATGGTATTTTCGATGGTATCCCGACGGCAGGGCCCGCCTGTTTCGCTAACGAATCCAACGGCTTGCCGAACCCCATTGATAGTCGAGTGGGAATGATGCGCTAACCTGAAAGCTCAGGCATTAACAGGCAATTTGGTAAGACCGAGCCCCTGATTTCAGGGGTTTTTTTTTGCCCGTGCTCGGTGAACCGAGCAATGTCCCGCAGTCCCGTGTAGCAACGATTGATACGAAGTTGCGCAGCCCCAGGCCTGCTGAGCGGCTTACAGGGTGGCGAACCGCGATGGGATGTATGTCGTGGCCAGTCCGCGCGGAGATATTTCGTTCCGCTACAACTACCGAATCAATGGGCGCCAGGAAACGCTCGTCCTCGGTAGCTACAGTACGGATGGACTCATATTGGCAGGCGCGAGAGAACAACCGATCAAGGCGGGGAAGCAGGTTGCGGAAGGAATTTCGCCCGCGCGGCTAAAGGCGCAAACGATCGGCTTTCGAAAGGACCAGTTGCGATTCGGCGAATGGGCCGAGGAGTGGTTCGAAAAGATGGCTGAATCGACGCAGGACGCGCGCCGTTTCGTCTTCGAGCATGACCTGCGCAAGCCGTTCGGCGCGCTACTGCTGCACGAGATCACGGAGCAGGGGTTGCGGCAGCTGTGTGATCGCATCGTCGCTCAAGGCGCACCGCCTGTTGCGGTGCACGAGCAGAAGGGTGTGCGGGCGGTCTATAACAAGGCCGAGTATGCGGAGCCGCGCCGGAACATGATGCAGCAGTGGGCCGATATGATCGACCAGTGGGTTGCCGCAACAGAGTAAGTTGTTCGGTCATCGACGCAGCCTCGTTGAGACCAAAATGCGTTGCTTTAAGTTGCTCGGTAAACGGGTGATGGCGCGTGACTTCGACCGCCAGGTCGCTGAGTTGCAGGTACGTGCAGCCATCCTTAATCGCTTCACATGGCTGGGCACGCCCACGACCGTCGCCATGCCGTTATTCCGTCTGGGGTTTGGGGTATTACGCACCCAGCTAATTTATGCAACAAAGCCGTAATCAACTGTCGTCCAACGCGCCGCTGCGCGCCGCCAGTAATGTTGTATTTATCTGACAATTGTCATTGTTAAAATAATCTTAGAGAATTGGCGCCGTAAATAGCGGTAGGATCAGTCAACCGCGTCGTTGTACGTTGACCGTTGATCGGAGATCAGCAATGCCCTTGCAACCGGTTTCCACTTGCTTCTTCCTCTCACCAGCTGACGAAACCGGCCCGCCTGCGCTTTCTACCTAGCGCCGGCTTTCGCGCCTTCCACCTGTTCACCTGCGTCGCCCGATGGCCATGCCATGGCCGGTGCACGCGCATGCCCGTCATTCTTGAGGAGTAGCCGTGCACATTACCCTAGTGACAGGAAATCCGGCCACCCATTTTGGACTGGACCTAGACCATGCTGCCAACGGCAACGCCATGCTGCGCTTGCGCGCGCCGGGCGGCGCTAAGGTCGAGGTCATGCTGGCGTGGCCGGTAACCGTGCCGGAACGGCTGCTGGTGACGCAAAGCGGCGCCAAGCGCCTGGCGACCCTGGCCGAAGTGCGCGCCATCGCCGCGCGCGAAGTGAGCCAGCAAACCCAGGAGCTCGAAGCGCAGTGGCAGGCGCTGGTCAACCGGCTCTCGAGTGCGTCTCTGCATGCCAATATGGCGCAGCGCTTCCTGGGATTGGTGCCATTTCCCGCCGGCTCGCTCGATTACGTCGGTACGGTTAAGCTGAATCTGAACGTGTGCATGCTCGACAGCCAGGCCGGGCTGGAAGCGATCATCGAAGTCGCCGCCACCTCCGGCATCATGCAAGCCGGGATCGCCGTGCAGGCGCGTACCGCCTGGCGCCTGACGGTCCTAGCCACCAGCCCGATCCCGCGCCTGAACCTGCAGGTGCCGGTCCCCGCGCTGCGTTTTCCCGAGTTCGAGTTCCCCAATTTCGACTTGAGCGCGCTGAGCATGCCCGCGCCGAAAGACTACCCCTTCGACCTGCCCACACTGCCCGGCATTCCGTTGACAGTCGCGCACACCGGCGTCACCCTGTCCAACTTGGTATATACGCCCGCCGCTGGCGCGCTCACATTTTCGGTAACAATCAATAACGCCACGGTGTCGGTATTCGGCGGCAATTGCGTGCTGGGCAGTCCCACGCTCAGTTTCGATTCGGGGGTGGTGACGATCGCCGGCTTCAGTGCCCGCCCTGATGTGATCGAGTGGGCCGCGCGCCCGGCAGCTGCGCTGCCATCCCCCCTTGGCGGCGTGTCGCTCGCCCTTGGCGCGGGCAGCCTGCAGCTCGCTTTCGAAGTTGACGCCAACGTGGGAGCGCTCAAAGGAGTGCTGATCCAGAATCTGACGGTGTTTCCTACCCTGCAGCCAACCAAGAAACTGGAACTGCGACTGCAGCTGCCTTTCGACGATTCCGGCTTCGTGCCCACGGTGACCATCAACAACGCCCCCCCCATCCCGCGCGAAATCGAGCTGGGCATTCAGGGCGGCACCGTGTCACTGACGGGGTTGTTGCAAAGCCTGTCGCTGCCGGGCAGCATCAGCCTCAATCTCGACCTCGACTTGCCGTCGCTGCCGGCCCCGCAACTCGATACCCTGGTCGACATCCTGTCGGCCATCCTGGGGGCGCTCGTCAAAGGCCTGGCCGGACTGGCGCGCATCGTCGAGTCCGGCCTGCGCGCGCTGTTCTCGCTGCTGCGCAAGGCAGCCGAGGCGCTGAGCAGGCTCGACGTCACGCTGGTCCTCGATCAGCGCAGCGGTCATCTGCAGCAAGTGCTGGTAGGGATGCGCCGTGCGGGCACAGGCGTCAAGCCGCTGTTCGATACGTCCACCTTGGCCGTCAGCGCGCCGGCCGACATCGAACTGGCGCTGCTGATCGATCTGCGCGATGGCGAGCGCAATGCCTATCTGGTAGCGACTGTCGATGCGGCCCAGCAGGAACTGCTGACCATGAGCAGCGACTTGTGGTTTGGCGGTGGCGACAAGGAAAGCGAGGCGGCCGCTGTCGAGGCTCCCGGCGCCGCGAGCGCCGGCAAGCCGGCGCCCAAACTGATCAGGATCGAGGTCAAGACGCGGCCGGAAGCGGCCGGGCGCTTCAGCTTTGTCCCCTTCGGCATCCGCCAGGGGCAGGCCGTCTTTTTCTATGCGCTGGAAACGCCTTTGCCAGATTTCGAGACGGCGCCGACCGTCGCTTTCGGCGGCTACCGGCTGACCGACAAGCTCGATGGCATGCTGGACGTCGATGCCCGCTTCGACCTGGACCTGGCCAAGCAGCGCTTCCTGCCATTCCTGGCCGCGCCTGCCGAGGAGCCGGCAGCTGACGGTGGCGGCTTGGGCGACATGCTCAAACAGTACATTCAGATCGACGACATGAAGCCCGCGAAGCTGCAAGATGGTTTCATCACGAGTGAGGCCACCGTCACTCTCAAGGCCATGGGCAGCAAGGTCAAATCGAATCTGACGATCGAACTGGACGCGCGCCGCCTGACGGCCAATGTGCGCGGCGGCGCAATCAAGATTTCCGTCCCCGACAACGAACCGCTCGAATTGCTCGGCATGAAGGCGAGCTTCATCAACAAGAGCGACCCGAACGTTCCCGTGACGGGCGACCAGTTCGTACTCGACATGACCGGCGCCGACACCCGCATGTACCTGAACGACGCCTTGACGATGGTGCTCGATCTCACTAGCCTGGGCAAGGATGCAGAAGGCAAGCCGCTGCGCTTCCATGTCAGCAAACTGGTCGTGCACGGCGGGGGGCTCGACCTGGAGGCAAGCCTGGCTGCTCCCTACACCTTGCGCCTGAATGGATTGGAGACCGATTTCAAGTTCAACAAGGCGGCGATCCGGGTGCAGGGCGGCCGAATCGAGGCGTTCTCGCTGTCCGCCCAGGGCAAGCTGCCGCCGGCCCTGGTGGGCGACGTGGACGTCAAGCTGACGCTCGATTTCGGCACTCGCAAGAATGGCAGTGTCGGGCTGCTCAACGGCGCGATCGACCTGCTGGGCCGCGGCAAGCCGATTCGCAACGAACAAACCAGCTTCGTGTTTACGCTCGAAGCCCTGTCGATCCGCGTGTTCGACGATGGCGGCGGATTGCACTTCTGCGCCTTCATCAGCGGCAGCGCCTTGTTCCAGCCTGAAGCGTCGGAGCTGGCCAACGGCATGCTCAAGAAACTAGCAGGGGTAGAGCTCAAGTTCACCGATTGTCCCGTTTGCGGAGCGTCCGATGTGATCGCGCGCGAACTGGAAAAGCTCAACCTGTCGTTCGTGGTGGCGCTCGACGAGCCGGCCAAAGCCACCCTGTTCGGCATGTTTACCTTCGAGGTACGCTGCATCGGCCTGGAACCGCGCTGCCGGGCCTTCAGCGACCGCCCGGCGGCGATCGTCATCGGCGGCCAGATCAGCTTTGCCGCGACCGGCGACGTGGTGCGCGCGGAGTGCGATTTCCACAAGCTGTTCATCGCCACGCCGGAGAAGGGCGGTTTCCTGCCGCGAGTGGCGTGCGAAGGCCTGGGACTGGCCCTGCGCCTGGGCAGCGCGCTCGAGGTCGAAGGCAAAGTGGTGGCGGTCGACGGCGACATGCCCAACCTGCTGGTATCGAAAGCGCCGGCCACGAGGATACCCGGCAAGGGCTTCATCGGCCAGGGCCGGGTGGCGATCCAGGGCCTGCCGCCGATCGCCGCCTCGTTCGGGTTCGTGGAACTGGAGTTCCCGAATGGCGAACGCAAGCGCGCTTGGTTTGTGTACCTCGAGGCCCAGCGCCTGAGCTACTATTTCCAGCTCGGACCGGTGCCAATCTACCTGCGCGAAGCGGGGCTGGGACTTGGATTTCACTTCACCTATGTTGGGATCGAAGAGATCGACAGCGCCACCAGCCTGACCGAAATGATCAAGGGCGTCGATAGGATCGCTGCCACGGCGCTCGAACCGGCGCGCTACGAAAGCTGGATCACTTCGCGGCGCGGCGACCTGACCTTGGTGGCGCGCCTGTTCATCTCCATGAGCAGCGCCTCGGCGCCGGCCGAACCGCTGGTGTGGAAGAAGGATGAGGAGAAGGACCTGCCCAATGTGATGCTGCTCAACGTGGTCGCGGCCATGCGCAAGAGCACATTCCTCATGACCGCCAACATCTGGCTCGGCTACAACTACCACGACTGGGATGCGGGCCGTCACCTTACCAGCAATGACCTGGCCGGCAAGCAGGCGCTGACCGGCTATGTGCTGCTGGCCGGTGCGCGCAGCGAGTTTCTGGCGCGCGTCAAGAGCAACCCGGGCGCCAAGATTGGCGACCGGCTGGCCCTGCCCGAGCAGTTCAAGAATGCGCTATCGGAAGTGCAGTATGAAGCGACCCTGTATATCCGTCCCGGCCTGCTGCATTTTGAACTAGGCTGGCCGAACCGCATTACCTGGTCCAAGAATTTCGCGGGCGTGAACGTCAGTGTCGCCGGCGGGGCCATCTTCCGCATCCACGAAGGCGCGGTGCTGGCCGGGCTGAACCTGGAAGGCAATCTCGATTTCAGCATGTCAGCCCGGCTTGACGCCGGCGTGGTCGGCGTGGCGGTGAGCGCTTCGGTCAGCGCGGCCCTGATTGCGCGCATCATCGGTTTCCTCGATTCGCGCAACGTTGGCAATTCGCTGTACTACTCGCTGTTCTCGCTGCAAGTGCAGGTAAAGTTCGAAGTGTCGGCCTGGCTGGAAATCGATGCCTGGCTGTGCAAGATCACGATCCGGGTTTCGTTTGCGCTGCAGCTGCAGATCGACGTGGTGGCGGAACTAGCGTTGCAGGGCGACCTGCAAATGGGGACGCGGGTACGCGCCACCATCGCCGTGTCGATCTTCGGCCGTTCGCTCGGCCTGTCGGTTGGTTTGTCCATCAATCCCGGCCTGGTGGACAATGCATCGGCACGCGTGGGCCGTTTCATGAACCTGGGCCTGATGCAGGAAGTCCCTTCGGTGACGCCCGACATCGGGCAGCAGGATGCCGCCAACGATGCGGCCAGCAGCATCGGCGCGGAGCGGCGCGAGGCGCGCGCCGTGGCTGGTGCTGTCAACCTCCCAGGGGACCATACGCTGGCGCCGGTCCCGCATCAGGATCCCTTGTCCGGCCAGCCGGCGCGACCCATCGTCGAAGGGCTCGCGATCGGCCCCACCGATTTCCAGATCGTGCTGACCTATCCGAAGGTCCAGCCCGCCGCCATCGGCAATCCTTTGCCAAAGCTCGAACAGTGGGTTTACCTGACCTTCTTGCCTCTCGATGCGAGGCCGGCCGTGAAGGGTGGCAAGCAGCGCTCGTCGTTCTACGCGGCGCCGCATGCCGATGAGGCAAACAAGGCGCCCGACCACGTGGCCGCGTTCCCGGACAGCGCGGTGGGGCATACCTGCTATGTGTTCAGCGGCGGCAGCTGGCGACCCCACACCTTCGCGGCGGGCCATCTCGAGGTGGCCAGCAACATCGAGTGGAGCCGGGAACTTGGCTATTCGCAAAGCACAGAGGATAGCGCCGGCGTGCCGGCCGACAAAGCGGGCCGGGCCAACCTGAAACAGCTGTTTTTTGCAGCGTTTCGCACCATGGCCGGCAACGTGGGCGAGGCCAGCCTGGCCAAGCCTTACCTGGAGCCGAGCGCGCGCCCGCCCATCATGGAGGGGGCCCGGATCGTGCGCTCCGCTCGCACCACGCAAGAGCAGCATGACCGCCAGGAGCACGGCTACAACCGCAACATCGCAGCCAACCCCGCCGACCGCCGTTGCCACGAGGCGCGCGACTTCCTGATGCAGAAATTTGTCTCCGACCTGTTCCAGCTCGCCGCCGACGGCAGCGTGACCGACGAGGCTCACGTGGCACATGTCGGCCTGACGATGCTGGTGCCGCTTGAGCTAGCGCGCCTGCTCAGCGTCCCGCAGGGAGCCAGGCCGACGGTGCGCAAGCGTATCGAAGATCCTGCAGTGGACGGGACTTCGGCGGCATGCGAGATGTTCAACGCGCCGCACCTGCGCTTCTCGGTCAAGCCGCCAAGCTTCGTCAATCCAGACTGCCGCCTGGAGGACAACAAGGCGCGTCTTGACTGGGACTTGCAATGGGATCACGAAATCGAGCCCGAATACTTTGTAAAGCATTACAAGCTGCGGCGCTGGATCGAGGTCGACGGAGAGCAGCGCGGCGAGGCCAAGAACATCACGTTCAAGCGGGCCGACCGGGTGGTCCAAGAGGCCGACGCTTCGCGCCGCACCGTCGAACGCTGCAGTTGGCAGTACACCGATGAATTCGGCGACATGAGCGAGGGGGACAAGAAGTTCCTGTTCGACCGCAGCCGCAATGCCGTGCTGCGCTACTCGGTAACGGCAGTGTGCGTCAGCGACACGCTTTCGCGCCCATGCAGCGACTTCATGGCACAGCGTATCGGGATGCCGCAACTGACCCCGATCACGCGCGCCTCGGCCATCATGCAGGTCGATCCGCTTCCCGATCCGAAGACCGGCAAACTGAAGGCTCCCGAGCTGCTGCTGCGCCTCGAGACCGGGGCCGACGTCGTTGCCCCGGGTGACGTGCGGTTCTGGCGCCTGCTGTTACGCAGCGAGGCCATCGTTCCCGTGGGCGAGTACGGCACCGACGGCCACACCGACCGCGCGCTGGGCGGCGCGATCGGCGGCGCCCGCACGGCGCGCCGGGGCGACCTCATATTCGAATGGCCCGCCAACAATGACCTGCAATTTCCCGCTCCCACCGGCGCGGGGCAGGAGGACCGGCATGCACCTGTCAACGATCCCGCGCTGATCGCGCACCTGGCCGACACAGCCGACCCGCGCGCCTGGACGCTGCTGGCGCAGCGTTTTGTCAAGCGTAATCGCGTGGAAATCGCGGCGTCGCCGCTGGTGCCGGTGGAGCTGGGCCTGGTCGTCATGGCTGCCAACGGCGCGCAGCAAAACCTGATGACTCGCGTCGATGCGCTCGAAATGGTCCGCATGCCGCTGGCCGAGGAGGAGCACCTGCTCGACCCGGTGGCGCGCCGCGACCTGCATGTCCTCCCGGGACGGGCCGCATTCCGCGAGCCGCGTTGCGGACTCGACTACAGCAGCGTCGTCCATCCCGATTTCGGCGGCGTCACCAAGCTGTCATGGAACCTGCGTCCGAGCGGCATCGGCGCCGCCGCGCTGGCGCGCCACCGGCTGCTGGCCGGGTTCGAGGTGGTCAGCCTGAACCTCGACAGCGGCGCGCGCGCGGACGATCCGGCCCAATGGAAATCGGGACGGGTGCAGCGCCATACGCTGGCCCGCTTGCTGGAGACCGAAGGTGCGCCGCTCACGCCGTCGCAAGTGGGCGAACCGAGCAACTGGAAGGTACGCTATCCGAGCCAGGCTGGGCGCCGGCTGGCCGGTGGCGTGTGGTATTCGCCTGCGGAGTCGCGCATTGTTTGGCCATGGCCCGATATCCGGCGTGAGCCGCTGCCCGAGCCGTCTTCCGAATTGATCAAGGCTCTGCTGCGCGAAGGCGCCCCCGACCATATCGAGCTGGCAATGACAGGCGGCACCGGCATCGTGTGGAAGTTTTCGCTCGATCCGCACCAGGAATCGCCATGGCGCCTCAATGCCGAGGGAACCCGGCTGCTCTGCCGCGCACCGGGCCGCGCCGATGTCGCCTCCGGCTTGCGTGCCGCCCTGCGGCGGCTGCGCGCGGAGCCGTCCGGCGCAGAGTCGGCGAACGGCTACGGACTGGCCCTCAAGCGCGGCTGGTCGCTGCAAATGACGCCGCGCTGGCTGGAAGTGCCGGACAGCGCTTCGCTGCATGAAACGGTGGCCATGAATTTCGAGCGCGAGCTGCATCCTCTGCTCGAAGCGCTGCTGGCGCGCATGCGCCGGCTCGAGGAGACGGGAAGCAACCGCGAGCGCCTGCTCGACCTTGACCGTAGGCCGGCGCCGGTGGTCCAGGCAGACAACGTGCACCAGTTCCTCGCGGTGACCGAGGAAGCCTTCGACCCCTACGGGTGGGCCATGCTGGATCGCCTGGGACTGGGAGTGACGGTTCGTTTGTATGATCCGGTCGATGACGTTTTCCTAAGCGCGCGCCGGCTGCACGACCAGCTCGCACTGGCGCTTAAGGATGATGCGCTGGCCAAGCTGTATACGGCCTCGCTGCCGCAGCTGATGGTGGAGGTGCTGCTGCAGCCGGGCGGCATGATGGAGCGCGAAGAGTTTTCGACGGTGCCGGACGCACTGGGGGAGATGTCGCGGCATACGGGCCAATTCCTGCTGCAGGACGAGGGGCTGGCGATGGTGCGCTTGTCGTTGCGGCCATCGATCAAACCGGAATTGCAATATGTGGTCTGGGATAGACCGTCCAACGAGGCATCCGACCAGGCGCTGACCGGCGTGGACGTCTACATACCGCAACTGGTGCGCTCGGACAGGATTGACGGAATCAGCCTGAGGACCTTTATCGCGCGGCTGGAAAGCGGCAGTGCTGGCCGGCGGGCGCCCACGGTGATCCTGCGAACGCGCGCCGATGCCAGCTTCCACGGTGAACTCGATCGCCGTCCTGGCGTCGGGGCCCTGCGCGGCGGTTCGGTCGACGCCTTCGGCCGCTTTGAGGACTGGACGGGCTGGGACGACCAGACCGATCCTGGCCGGCACCGCTTCCTTACCTATTTGCTCAGTGCCCTTGGTCCCGATTACAAGCCGCAGGACGGCGAAGACAAGGCGGTCACCGACAAATGGCGTGAACTGAATCGGCGCTTCTTCGTGTATGCCGCTGATCCAGCCGCGCCCGCCGGCAGGGGGGCCGCGCTCGCCTTCGCGGCGGTCGAGCCATCTGAGCCGATGCAGGTGTCGGGCGACAGCGCCGGACGGCTGTCGATCATGCTGCCCGAAGCGGACGGCTATGCGCGCACCAGGGCATTTGCCGTACTGCCGCAGTGGCGCTACGCCCGCATGCTGCGCGACGCCGGCCACGGCGCGCCGCTCGACGCCTTGCTCAAACACAAGCGCGAAGAAGGCATCGTCGACCCGTCGCCGAAAAAGCAGCACCGCTATGTGATTTCAACCATCGAGCGCACCGCGCCCATGCAGCCGCCGGAAGTGCTCACGGTCGGGCGTCTTGGCGACAGCGTTTGGTGGACCGATGGCAAAGCGTGGGAGCGCGAGGGCGCGCCGCGCAGCGCCGAGCAACTGCGCGAGGCTGCCTTCTCGCGCGCCGGCACCGACCCCGGGGAATACCTGCCCGTGGTGGTGCGCCACCATTCGGAATTGCGCCTGTCGAAGAGCAACGCGATGCCCGCGCGCGCGCTGTCGGTGGCCGGTTCGCTCACGTCATTCGTGCTCACGCCGTCCGACCAGGCATGGTGCGAACAATTCGTGAAACTGGGCGTACTCGAACCCGTGCAGCGCGACAGCAGGGAGTTCACCAGCAGGGTTGACGCAGAGGTGCTCGGCGAAATCACACGCCTGCTGGGCGATCCGCCCGCCGACAGCAAGGTTCGTGTCTTGCGCCACCTGCCGCACTGGTACCGCCACGGTGTGTCGCTGTCGGCAGCGGCCGGCAGCGCAGTGGCCGAAACGGTCACTACCTGGCTGCCGGACGCTCCCGCACGGCTGGTGCAAGTGAGCGGCACGCTGGCCGAGCCCAAGGACGGGCACCCCTGGAAAGGCCTGGTTGTCCCGCCGCTGCCCATCATCGCTACCGGGGAAGTGAAGTATCCGCACCTGGCGCTCGAGCTGCCCGCCTTGCGCTACTGCGACACCACTGATGAAGTGACGGCACAGTTGTGGGACGGCGATATCGCCAGGGTGCCCGACCCGGGCGTCATGTACGAGCTGGTACTGGAGGCCGAGGGCAACGTGCTGTGTCCGCGCGCCGCGCACACGGCGCTGGCACGCATCGGCCGGGCGCCTGCGCCTGCGGGCCATCCTTTTGTCACCACCTTCCTGCTCTCGCCCGAGTGGACGGTCGATGCCGCGCTGGTGCCCGACCAGGCGGCTCCAATATTGCGGGTGAGCGTCAGCCCCCTCGGTTCACCGGTTGCCCTCGATCAGGCCCTGGCGCTGTCGCTCGCCCCCGATCCGTGGTTGCGCGGCGCTACCCTGCGCCTGCCCGGCGGGTGGAGCGCGCGCTGGGTCGAACACTATGCTGCCCGCCTAGACGACCTGACCCCGCTGGCGCTCCTGTTCAAGGCCCTGGCCGAGGCCGAAATGGGTGCGGCCGATGGCCCGGCCGAAGTGGCAAAGCTGTTCCCAAGCTATGCCCTGGCCACTGTCCGGCTGGTGCAACCGGGCGACGACGCCGGCTGGGAGGCCCTGGCCAAAGTGGTGGGCGACTGGGTAGCGGCGCTGGCAGTGGCCGACGGTACGCTGGCCAAGCTCCTGCACGCACGCTTCGCACCGGTTGCCGCTGCGCTCGCGCTCAAGACCTGGCCGGCCGACGATCCCTCCGGCGAGGCGCTAGCATGGCTCGATACGCTGCCGGAGCCGGGCCAGGGCTGTGGCTGGACGCTGCAAGGCGCGCCGCGCATGCTAATCCCGGACCTGATGACAGATGATGAATACACCGCCGTGGCAGGCGCGATCGCGGGTGCTCCACCGGAGCTGGCGCAACGGTTTGCCTTGCTGCGCGCAGCCCAGCGCGAACGGGCGCTGGCCGGGGCCAAACTGCGCATCCGCGCTACCCGCGGCGATGCCATTGCCTTGGCGCTGGCGTTGATTTCCCTTACCTGAGCGAGGGACGAACATGTCCATGAACACCGATACCAGGCTGGGCCGTATTCTCGTCGTCGGCCCGCACCACGATAATCAGGCGCTGTGGGAAATCAATGCGCGCGCGGCGCGGGTGCCCAAAGCGGTGGGGGCCGAGGACGACCTGACGCCCGGCGTGCATGCCATGCGCACGCTGCACATGCGCAGCATCCATCGACTGATGGACACAGCGGAAGGCACTGTCAGGTTTTACGATCCCACCTTGCTCGACCTGTTCGTCGCCCGAGGGGATGAAAATGGAACGTTCGAATTGTCGGTATTCGGCAGGTCTGCCAAGGTTGCGCTGGTGGAGGCAAGCCGGATCGAGATAACGCCTTTACGCGCGCAGCCGGAGAATGGCGGCCTCAAAGCGTCCGCAATGTTCGTGGCACCGTTCGAGAGCACGGTCGGCAAGCTGACTGTGCCAAAACCGGATGCATTGGCCGGATTGCTGCCCTTCCTCGATTCGGCACATCCAGTGGACTTCGACCGCCATGGCATCGAATACACCGCCAGCGTGCAGCCCCCGGACGGCGGGGCAGCGATTGCGACCCGGACCAGGCTGGCATGGGATACCAGGAATGACGAGGTTACGCTGACACTCTTGCCCGACCGCCAGACGCCCGACAGTACGGCGGCCTGGCGGCAAACGTGGCAGGCGATGCGTGCGATGGCCGATAGGCTCAAGGTGACGGCCTGGTCCCGCCTCGAATTTGATTTTGGCAACCTGGCGCCGGCATTGAGCTGGCCGGTAAGGCGCAGGACCAACGGCAAGCTCGAACTCAGTTGGGCCCAGGCCCAGCTTCCGCCAGGTTTGCTGCGCATCACATTGGCGGACCAGCCGCCCGAAAGCCAGTTGCTACCGCCCGAAATGCTCATGACACTCACCCCGGCCAATGTGTCGATCACGCGGAACGGCAACCAGATCGCGTTCGATACGCCTGCCATCAACGGTTCGGACTTGGAGTACAGCTATACGACCGGCGCCGCCGGCCGCGAGATACTGACATTTACCGATCCGCTGGCGATGGTGCACGTGCCGGCGCAGGCCCGGTCGGCGCTGCGCCGCGCCTACGGCTTGCAGCCGCCGTTCGACCAGGCGCCATTGACCGGGTTTTTACAGGAAGCCGGGGGCTGGGTCGAGTTGCCGCTGGCAGCCGATCCGGCTCTACCGGCGCGCCTTGCAGCGCACGCGGACCCGGTACGGGCGCACGGAAGCATGCAGGTCGGATTGCGGCGGCCCGAGCTGCATGCGCCTGATCGCGACAGCCTACAGGTTCCCTGGAGCGTACGGATCGACAGTCCCGGCGACTATGAAATTCACATCTTGTTCGCCGCGGGTGATCCGCACAGCGCCAGGATCGCGATGCGCCAATCGACTGCGCAGGCCACCGGCATAGTGTGGCTTGCCAATCGCGCACCGGATGGCCACGATGCGCTGCCGGTGGTGGAGGCGGATCCGACCGCATTCTTCGACATCGTGCTTGACCGGGCCGACGCCAGCAGGCCGGCCCCGTTCAAGCTGAACGGCCTAGTCTTGATTGCGCCGGTGCGACCGGCGACCGGCTGGGACGACCCTGCGCAGCCGCGCATTACACGTGCGCCCACCCTCGATCCGGATTTTGGCTTCACGGTCGACTTCGCCGTACTGTCGGCAGCACCGGTGCCGGTGCTGCGGGCGTGGCTGCGCCACCCCAGTTTGCCGGCGATTCAGTGCATGCCGGCCACGCGCTCCGATACCACGTCCGCGCTCCCCCATGCGAGCCGCTCGCTGACATTGTTCGAACAGGCGGCTGGCCAGCTGACGTTTAAGCATGCAGCGGCGATGGCGCCGTCGATCGACACGCTCCAGCGCAGCCGGTTCAGGGCCGCGCAGGATCAGGCGCTGGTCGTACTCTCACTGCCGGGAATCGAACTGCGGGCCGAATCCCCAGCGCGCTACCAGGCCACGGGACACTATGGATTGCCGTTGCTCGATGAAGTCTACGCGCGCGCGACGCTCCCATTGCCTCCTGGCGTCGATTCCCCGCCTCCGCCTCCGGCGGTGACGGCGCTGCAGCCGCTGGAATTGAAGGCCTTGTGGATGGAACAGGTGCGTTTGCGCCAGGTCGCCGCGACCGCCTCCGACTTGATGTTCGGACCGGGGGCGGTCGCCGGCGCCATCCCAATGGAACCAACCGCGCTGTCCGCGCCGCGCGTGCTCAGTGCCAACGCCACGGTCAGCGAAACGGTGACCGTCACAGGCAAGAAACTGCAGATGGGGCTGGTGACTTTCGAACACCGGACGACGTCCTGGGTCTGGTCGGCCAGCGGGGACAAATTATTGGCCGGCCCGGATGCCAAGCTCGGTTTCGCCACCGCCGGCTCGGTGGAGATAGGGCAGGGCAACGCACGCCTGCTCGGCTGGACCTTCGCCGAGCGGGTGGTGGCCAAGACGGTAGTCGATGCACGTGGGGTGGGCTGGGCCAGTGCCATGCAGGCGAGCGCCGGCATCAACCGGCGCGAGCTGCAGGTCGAGAACGGCGCGGGGCTCTCGCTCGCCAGTACCGTTGTCCCGCTGGCCATCGGCGGCACAGGCGGCGTGCAGTGGCGCTTGGCATTGACGGACCTGCCGATGCCCGGCAGCGGCGCCGGTACCTGGACGCCGCCTGCGCGGGACGCGCGCCTGGACACGTTCGCGCAGGGCTGGACCTGGTCTTTGTATCCGCTGGGCGAGACGGCCCTCGGACCGTTGCCGATGCACAATATTTTCAGGTTTGCGCCAGCCGCCCTGAGCAGTGTGGAAATCGACGCCAGCGGCAAGGTCAGCAAAGTGACCGTGCAGGGCGCGCTGACGATCGGCGCCGACAATCCAAGCCACTCGTCCAATTCTTCCTGCCGGGTGGCGCTCGCATTCAAGCATGAAACGACGCCCAACATGCTGATGCTCGCATCGATCGAGGCGCTCGACGATCCGTCCGGCCGAATCAGTTGGGACCTGGATGCGACCTACGAGGAAAGCGTCATCGCCAGCGGGGTATCGCAGTTGTCGGCGCAACCCGTGCTCAGGCCGGACGGCATCCATCTACTGGCCGCGCAGTTCGACGTTACCTTGTTCGGCGCGCGGACCACGGTGGACTTGAAGGACATTGCCCCGGGGCCGACGGTGACGTGGACCTCGCCTGCGGCCGAACTCGGCGTGCTGGAGCTGCGCCTGGCCGCGCTCGAAATCGACCTGAAAAAGGCGCGCTTGCGCTCGCTGGGCTTGAGCGCCGCCATGCGCAAGGGCGTACGTGCGGATATTACGGAAACGCTGAGCTTGCCGCGGAAACTCCGGGTTGCCGCCAGCCTGGACTGGTTCGGCAACCACAGCACCTGGAACGCCGACATCGACGACCTGCGCCGCACGGTGTGCCTGGATGAGCCTTCGGGAAAAGGCATCGCGATCTTCCCAGGAGTGAAGGATGCGCATATCGAGCAGGGAGTCGTGTGCCTGACGCTCGGAACGCCGGCGGCCGACGGCAAATGCCAGATCGTCTCCCATTTTGCCGAACTGGTGCTGGCCGCAGGAGACTTGCGCGTGTCGCACCTGATGCACTCGGACCGCACGATCCGTCACGACCAGCTGCGTTTCGACGGCACGCTGCGGCGCGCAAGCCTGGTCACCTGGCCCGACCTTGACCCAGTGCCGATCGGGGCCGCCAACAGCGTGCAGGTACAGTTCGCAGTGCCGCGCAAGGTGACCCACACGGCGACCTTCCTGCTGTCGGATCACCGCCTGTCCGGCGCCCTGGTCCAGGCGGCGCACGGTGGGGGCCTGGCGCTGCTGCCGCCGAAGGCAGGCAGCGCACCCGCGTCATGGCTGGCTGAGGCGACCCACGAGCTGACCTGGGAGCGGAACGACAGCGGGCCGCGGCGCGTGGTGCGCTGCCTTCAGGTATTGCAGTTGTGGGGCGCCGCCAGCCTGGCGGCGACCATCAAGGAACAGTCCGCGCACTTCGGCTTTACCCCGTCTTACACCGGTGGCAATTCCTCGTCGGAGTTCCCCAATCACGGCGTACGCCAGGTGGCGCACGCGTTCAGCGGCCTGTTCGAGCCGGGCCTGGGCAAGCAGATTGGGGCGCTGGGCGAGGACTGGCTCATGCTCGGCAATATGAGCGCGCTGTGCCCGCTAGCCAAGGCCGATTTGTTCCAGCCGCTGCACCTGCCCTTTATCGGCGCCCTGCGCGAGGGCGAGCACCTGAAAAAATTGCGCGACGACCTCGGGCAGCGGCAGTCCGTCAATGGCACATTGAGAATGTCGCGCCACGACGTGCTGGCAACGCCGGTGCGGCTCGACCTTTCCGGCGCCACGCCGGCCGGCCTACTGGCGGCCCCGGCGCCGGCGATGGACATTGCGTTCGGGCGCGCCGCGGTAGCCTCCGGATCCTTGTCGGGCGCGGCGCTCGGCGCGGGCTGGTTCCGGACCGACGGCAGGCTCTCGGAGGCGGGCATGCATGTCGAGCAGATCCAGTTTCCGGGCGCGGCCGGCGCGCGCCCGAGGATTCCCCATCCTTTTCCGCGCGCAGCGGTGATGTTGGGCTCGTACATACTTGAGGACCCGGCGCCAGGCCTGGCGGCGTTGGGCGTCCTTGTTCAGTCGAACGGCGAGGGCGCGCAGTTTTCGGTGAAAGTGGAAACGGTGCAAATTCAGCCAGCCGTCGATGCGGGTGGCGCTCGCGACGCGATACCTGACGTGGCCGAACTGATCATTGGCGACGCAAGCGGGGTCGGGACGCGCCAAGTCGAAATCGATGCGGGGCAGAGCATGAATGCGCGTGCGCTGCTTTCCCTGGCCATGGAGTTCACCGGCGAACCCACGTTCCTGGTCCTGCGTCATGGCGAGTTTGTCCGGATCGAGCTGCCGCAAAGGCGACGCGATCAGCTGGCCTTCGCTTCGCGCCCGCTTCGCTCGTCCAGCACGTTTGCGATCGACGGGAGGCAGACCTGGCCGGAGCCGGAGCAGCGCACGGAACGGCCGGACAAGGCCGCATTGCACGCGGGGTACGCGCCGCGATCGCCGTTCCAGCACGCCAAGGCGGGGTTGGCCGGACTGCTGGGGCGACTGACACCGGCGCGCGTGGCCGGGCAGGTATTTACGCTGGGCGATGCCGAAGTGGCGGCCGACAGCGTGTGGCTGCAGGAGTGGGAGCAAGTCGCATTCGCGGTGGCGAAAGGCGGCACCGAGGATGCCAGTCCGCGCGCCCACGACAGTGCGGTGGCGGTACGGCCGCTGGCTCCTTCCGGCGCGGCCGTGGCCGCCGCCATCGGGCGCATGGACCCGGTGCTGGCAAAGCAGGGCAGTGCGCGCATGCAAACGTACCTGCCTCCTGTAATCGAAGATATCGATCTGCCGACCCGCATGGGGTGCATGACCGAATCCGGCCTGCGCCTGCTCAGCACCTGGGGCGAGGGGCCCGGAAGGCAGGACGTGCAGGCGCTGGCGGGCAGCGCCATGACACGCGCGATGCGAACGCCGCGCCCGGCCGCCACGCCACCCAATACCGGCGACGGCCCCGGCTGGCGGCGCACGGTGGCGTGGTATGCGCTCCCCGGCGCATCGTGCCTGGCGCTGAAGGGCGCCTGGGACATGCTGGCGGCGGAGCCGGCGGCAAGCGGCATGCCGCCATGGATCATCTTGTTCGGGAAGGCAACGCGCGCCGGCGTGAAGCATGTCGCGGCCAATCAGGAGGGACAGTGGCGCGGCGCGGTGCGCGTGGCGTGTGAAGTGTTCGTGGCCGGCGCCAAAGGAAAGCCACCGCGCCTCGATCGGCCCGCGCACTTCGTGCTCGATGCGCTGGAAAAGAACAGGGCCAGCGTGCGTTCAGGCCTGCGCTGGGGTGAAGCATGGATCGCCTTCGCGTGCGTGCGTGCGGTCGACGACAGCCATCTCGAGTTTGTGCCGGCCGGCCCGGTTGCGCCGTTGAACTGGGCCACCGGCGGGCGCTTCGAGTGCGGCTGGCTCATCGACAGTGGTGCCTATGCCGACGGCAAGCATCCTAACGTCGAATTGCCTGCTTACGTTGCACCCAGCTCGCTGGACCCGGCCGCGCTGCGTAAGCTGGCGCTAGCACTTCCCGGGCTGACGCCCGGCGACTATCCCCTGCCGCTGATCGAACGCAGCGTATTCTTCAGCGATCCGGCCTTTGACCGGCGCTTGTCGCGTGTTAAGGCCATGAGCGGTACTGCCGACGACAGCGAGAGCAAGCCGTTCAGCCTGTGGATCGACAGGCCCTCGGCAACACCCGCGGAATCGCTCGTGTTGCGCGCCTTCGCCGCCGACAATCGCCATCCAAAATTCGTCCTGACGGCTACGGTAAGGCGCAAGTCAGGCCGCGCTGAAGGCGTCACGCCGCTCAAGTTCGGTCTCGCGACGTCGCCGGACCTGGACGGGGCGATCCTGGTCAACAACGGCGTGTACCTGTCCTTGCCGCTGACGATCCTGTCCGACGCGAGCGGTGCCCGATTGGCGGACGGCGACGTTCTTTTGCTGGCACTGTCGACGCTTTCGCCAGGGGGCGGTTCGGTGCGTGTGGCGATCCCGGTGCGCGCCCAGTCAGCCCTGCCGGCGCCGGACGCCCTGTACTCGCTCCTTGGCGTCAACCCCGAAGCGCAGACCGCCTGGTGCGCGGCGCACTCGGCCGCGCCGCAACCGGAGGGCTTGAGCACCCATGTGACGGCCGGCGCCGATGGGGATAAGGTGGTGCGGCGCGGCCTGTTCAAGTGGACAACCACGCAGCCGGCAGACAAGGTGGTATATGCCTACTCGATTTGCAAGACGGAGCTGGCGACCGAGTCGATGCACGTACCGGATGAGCTGGAGCCGGAGTTGCCGCCAAAGGCGTGACGTGGTGCCGGATTGTGGACTGAATCGGCACGGCGCGGTCCGCTCCCGGAACAGCGCGGCCAAGGCCGTGGTAATGCCTATTTACTTTCTAGGAGCAAAAGCATGGTAGAACTGATCCCCCCTCTCCAACCGCCGCACGTCTCAAGCAAAAAGTTCCGGTCCTGGCACCGGTGACCATGTCAAAAGACCTGGACTTGGGGCTCTTCATCGTCGTGCTGGCTGTCCTGATATTCATTCAGGTACTGCCGACCCTCAATTTAGTTTTTCAGCACAAGAATTATGCGTTAGGCGTCCAAAGCACGAAGGCCGGCAAAGTTGGCCTGGACCATGCCGCAATCCTGGCCCACTCCCGAGCTTGATCTCCGCGCGCACAGCTAATAGTATGGCCCTCCCCCAGGCGGGCCTCACGCGACTGCATTTTTGATTCTCATTCAAGCAATTTTCGTTACTCACTCAAGGAGACAGTCATGATTTGTACCGCAACGGATGGATGGTCGGCATGTTCAGTGAAAGTGAAACAGGCGATCGCCGCGGCGACGACACCGCAACAGGCCTTCGGCGCCGCGCAGGAATGGGGCGAACGCTACGACAAATTGTATGCCGCCAATTCCCAGGCGGGCTGGACAGCGTCTGATCAGGAACGCATGCGCGACTTGGGCGAATCGATGTTCGACGAGACGATCGGAAAATATCTCGACCCGGCTACGCTGGCTTTCGCTTTGGCGATGAAGAAATTTTTCCCTACGCTGTCTTCGCTATTCGGCATTCTGTCCAATCCGTGGGTTGTGGGCTTCTACATGGTGCTCGCACCTAGCCCGATCGCCAACGATTTCACCGCAGCCAAACCGGTCAACGACGACATCAACAAGCTGCTGCTGGAGAAATTTAACTCATTCATGCCCCTCAATTGGCGCGACGACTATTCGGACATGATGCAGCGAGCTTACCTACAGATTAAGGACGGCGGCTTGCCGTAGCAGCGCGGCAGACCGCACGCCGCCAAGGGGAGCGGCTCCGCCGCCCTACGGCGCCGAGAACCTGGTAGAGGATTCAGCACACCTGTTGCGCTATTGGAAGGAGCTTTGGGCGAACCAGAGAGCAACGGGTTGGTGCGAAGTGCGGACTCGAAACGCCAAGTCTTTAGTGTAACGCGCGACGGCTACGACATCGCAGATCAGCTCAGCCCTTAGAGCACTTCGGGAAACGTATGGTTCTTAAGGGTCTTTACTTCATCGTGTTCGACCATTCTAGCTAGGAACGGCTCGCAGGCTCTGGCAGCACAGAGTATGCTAGGTCGATTAGAAAGCATCTACTTCAATCGCTAGTCGGCAGCGGTCTTGCTATCGCGTTCACCTTTGCTGTGTAAGCGGCCAGCCCACCCACCAATGAATTAAACCGCAATATGGCGAAACTCGGGTATCACAACTTCGAGGATAGTCATGGCCGGTCGACGAGTACCAGAATCGAAATGGCGCGAACGTATCGCGCAGTGGCGCAACAGCGCAATGTTTGCCCGGGAGTATGCCGAACAGCAGGGATTTTCATTGGAGCGGCTCACGTACTGGGCGCGCCGCGCCGATCGCGAAGCGCAGGGCCAGCGACTGCTGCCACTGCAGGTGCAGGCAGCGGCGTCAGTGCCGGGACTGCGGTGAAGCTGCAGGCCGATGCGATCTGGTTGGCAGTGGCGCCTGTCGACATGCGCACCAGTATCGATGGCTTGTTGCTGCACTTACAGCAGGCGCTGGGGGCGTGCGCCGTGCGATGGCACGGCGTATGTCTTCAGCAACCGCCGCCGCACCCGCGTCAAGCTCGCATGCTGGGATGGCACTGGCGTGTGTGTGTGCTTGCGCCAGCTGCATCGTGGCCAGTTTGTCTGGCCGGAGGCCGGCGACACCAGTTGGCAGATTAGTGCCGAGCAATGGCAGTGGCTGGTGATGCGTGTGGATTGGTAGCGCCTGTCGGCGCCTGCCCCAGCAGCATGGCGACTGTAGGCGGTTTCGCTTGTAAACGTCAGTGCAGCCCGCTACACTTCTTCGCCATGGACCTGCTTGATGACCTCGCCCGCGTCAATATCGATCCTGCCACCTAGCGCAGGTACGGGCATTGCTCGAGCAGCAGCAGGCGGCACTGGCGAGCAAGGATGCAGCCTTGGCAGCGAAAGATTTCAAGATCGAGGCGTTGACGCGAGAGCTGGCCTACCTGAAGCAAATTCCTTACGGCAAAGCCAGCGGATTACTCACTGGCGAACAGCGGCTGCTGTTTGAAGAGATAGTCGACATGGACCTAGCCGCCATCGAGCAGGAGCTGGAAAACGAGACGCTGCCCAAGGCAAAGACCATCCGCAGGCCCCCGGGCCGCCAGACGCTGCCGCCAGAACTGCCGCGCATCGAACATCGGCACGAGCCCGAATCCTGCTAGTGCGGCCAATGTGGCGCCGGCCTGGTCAAGATCGGCGAGGACATCAGCGAGCAACTGGATGTAGAGTCGGCACGTTTCTTCGTGCATCGCCACATCCGCGCACAGTACGCGTGCCGCGCTTGCGAGACCGTAACGGCAGCACCCATCCCTGCAGGTGATCAATGGCGGCCTCGCTTCCGTGGGCTTGCTGGCGTGGGTCGGGACAAGCAAGTACCTCGATCATCTGCCGCTGTATCGGATCGCACAGATCGGTGCGCGCCAAGGTGTGCAGTTACCCAGCTCGACGCTGCGCACTGGGTCGGGCGCATCGGCGTTACAGTGCAACTGCTGGCTGACCGGCTTGCCGAACTGCTCCGACAACGCAGTTGCCTGCATGCCGACGAAACACCGATCCGGCAACTCGATCCGGGCAGCGGCAAAACCAAACAGGCATACCTGTGGGCGTATCGCACCGGCAGTGGGAGGATGTCTCGTCCATCGTCATCTTCGATTACCAGGAAAGCCGCGCAGGCGCCCATGCTCGCGCTTTCCTGCAAAACTGGCGCGGCCATCTTGTCGATGGCTATATCGGCTACAAGGCCCTGTTTGGGCAGGGACCTGTCGAGCTGGCTTGCCTGGCCCAGATCCGCCGCAAATTTTCGAAGTGCATGCCGCCAATGCCAGACCCGTGGCCGAAGAAGCGCTGCGCCGTATCGCCCAGCTGTACGCCATCGAACAACTGGCGCACGACATGACACCCGAACAGCGCCTCGCCTTGCGCCAGCAGCAGGCCGTGCCAGCGCTGACCGCCTGCACGCCTGGCCCCTCGCGACCTAGCGCACCGTCGCCGCCGGCAGCGGCACGGCCAAGGCCATCGACCATGCCCTGAAGCGCTGGCCGGCGCTACAATGCTACGTCACTGCGGGCCACCTCCCGATCGACAACAACCCGGTCGAGAACGCGATCCGCCCCATCGCCATCGGCGAAAAGAACTGGCTCTTTATCGGCTCAGAGCGCGTCAGCCGCCGTGCCGCCGCCATCCGAAGCCTTTTTGCTACCGCAAAGCTCAGCGGCCTGGACCCAGCACGCTGGCTCGCTCAAACGCTCGAAAACTGGCCACCTGCCCAAACAGCAAAATCGACTCCTTACTACCGTTTTCTGAATTTACCCAGAATTAAACCTGCCTGGAAGGTGGCGTGCTTGGCCGCTTACGGATGACCGGGCGTATCCCGGCCGGTATTGATTGGAGCGCGAAAAACGCCGAAGCAATGCGGCATTGCGTGCCGGGTCGACTCATGTCGAAGGCATTGGACGGCATGCAGGCGTGAAACCACCGGGCGCATCAGCGGACGATTCGTACGGTGGGGTAGTCTGAGGCGCCTGGATATCCCAATTAAGTTTCGTTTGTCCCTTTGCCTGTGCCGTAGATGGCGCCGCTGATGCCCAGGAAAATGAGCCAGCTACCATCAAATACCGGATAGCTTAGTTGCTCGACGACGTGGATCACGCCGACCACCAAGAGTAGCAAATTGACGATGACTGCCTGATAGCGATACATCTGCTGGCGTTCATCGAAATCGGTCATTAGGTCATGTAGGAAGCTCTGGGAAGGTACGTAGGGGCGGTCTGGCCCGTTTCTATCAGCGATCCACGAGAAGCCCGCTGTGGCGCCGCTGATTCCCAGTAGCCCCAATAGAGATCCGTCGATGCGGCGCAGATCACCGTACAGCATCCAGAGGAACAATCCAGCGGCGACGGTAAAAGTAAACCATAACGCTAGCTGCGTTCTGCTGAGGCTATATGTAGCTCGCGGTGGTTTCCAGCGCGCTTTGGGCCGCAACGCCAAGCCGATCGACGTTGTCTGAACGTCGGCCGGCGCCACCAGTTGGCCGGCGAGCGCATTCTCAGCTAGCGTTTGGTATGCTGTAAGATCCGCGGGGGTCCTTGGCACCAGCGGGAACAGTCCGGCGATATATTGTTCGCGGTCAGCGAGTGGCTTTCGTGCAGTTTCTCTTCTTAGTTTTAATGCGTCGTGCCACCACGCGGGTAACTTGGCATCGCGCAGTGCGTCGTTGTTAGTGGCAGTGTAGAACACTGCCCCTACGGTCAGTGCCACAAGCAAGACGGCCAACCACAACTGAAGCACAGTCGTAGCCTGCACATTAGCAGTTATCTCCGGTCGAGTCGGGATGATTGAAGACCTGGCTGCACTTGCTGCCTTCCAGCCGAGTGCTGCACGCAGCGGACGGGCTTCGTACAATGCGCCGTCGGCATACAGCATTGACCACAGCAATTGGCTCTCCTTACCCTGGCTGATCCGGAACCGAAGTGCAGTCATGGTAGCGTTCTGTTCTGACCCGATTAGCCGTCCATCGGTGAGCAGCTCGACACCGTTTAAGAATAGCACGAGTTGGCCCGGCTCGTTCTTCTTTGCATCCACGAAGGCTTGGAGGCTGACGCGGTTCACTGCGATTGTTAAGTCGCCAGTACCGTTCAGCGTTCCCTGTCGCCCCTCTAGGATGGAGCATTTATCTGACGCGCCGGTACCTGTTATAACACTGGCGTCGTTTTTGGGGCTGTCGCGAATCAGGGTGCCTAGCAAGCCGGAGTCGCTAACCAAGACACATTCGGTCTTAACCGTCAGATCGGGCTCGTTGGTATCAGTCGAACCGCCCGCATCCGAGCTTTGCCTTGCAGCCAATGCTGCATCGGCCGCGACCCTTGCGTTTGCCGCGGCAATGGCGGCGATATTGGCTTCGGCTCTTGCAGTAGTTGCATCAGCGGCGATAGCATCGGCATTGGTTTTTGCTATCGCGGCGGTAGTGGTAGCGGCCTCGGCATCGGCTTTTGCTTTTGCGGCGCCCGCGGTATCGGATTCGGTCTTTGTTGTCGCCGCGACAGTGGCAGCTGCATCAGCGGCGGTCTTCGCCTTTGCAGCAGCAGTGGCAGCAGCGTCGGCATCGGCTTTTGCTTTCGCAGCGGCAGCATCTGCTAAATCGGCCTTTGCTTTAGCAGCGGCTGCAGCCTGAGCCTTGGGGTCACCCCCAGGCTGATTTTGGTTCGCTGCAGGCTGCGCGGTGCCTTGTGCCCTGACTGCGGCGGCACCGGCAAGTAGTAGGGCCGTGCAGACTGCTAGGCCCATACCTATAGACACCCTCGCGCTAAACTTAACCATTGACGATTCCTTAGTAAGCGGCATGGTTGGCCAGGATATTGTCGCGATGGCGACGGTACCTGATAACTAGAGATCGATCCTTCGACCCCTTGCCCTCAGATCGAGCAAGGTCCATGCCTATCCGGTACTTCGGTTTCGAATCAACAGGTTGACCATTCGACCGGAAACGCAGATGTAAAGATTTCCGACATCTTGAGACGCTCGCAAGCTACGTCGCCACTGCTTTCCAATCAGATGTCGGCCGTGCTCAATGCCTTCAAAACGCTACGGCGATACTGCTACTCTCGTTGCGAACTGCGCTGCCAAACTGGCCAGCTAAACTCCGCTTCCCAGGGCAGGGAAAGCAGCATCCCGCTTCCTGGTTAAAGGTTTAAGACGGCGGACAGCAGACCTTCAAAATTTCAACGACACGCAAAATTCCTGTTGGAGCTATGTGATAGTTGATGCTCGGCTGTCCGCCTTCCGCCGATCGATATAATTGCTAGACTACTTGTTGGCTGTCCTAGTTGAACAGATACCGTCGAGTTCGAACCGAAACTTCGGAAGCAGCCTATCGGTACGATATGTCACTTTTGCTGAAGCCCGACCGCTTTCACAGGCCTCCCGTTGATCATGCAACTCCACAAATTGCTGAGCAATATTTGTCGTAATGAGAGATTCAGAGCTCGTAGTCGGAGCGACTCAGCAGTCAAAGTATTTCCAATGCTATCCGGACGGTAGGGGCTGCCAGATTCGCTAACGGATTCAGCGACTTGTCGAAACCAATTGATAGTTGAGGGGGAATGATGAGCTAGCCTGAATGCTCAGGCATTGACAGGCAGTTCAACAATACTAAGCCCTGGATTTCAGGGCTTTTTTATGCCCTTGGTCGGTAGATCCGGCAATTACCGCAGCCTCGAGCAGCCACGATGGTATTGAATTCTCGAAATACTGCCAGTGTGCACGTAGCACTATCGGGGCGGATCGTGTTTTAAAAGGGCGCCTGCAGCGAACGGCGGAAGTGCCCTACCTGTGCAACTACCAGTTCCAGCACGCAGATCCACGTGCAGCTTCAATCTGCTGGCCACCGAACCTTCGATAGTCCGACCCGCATCATCCGCGTTCTCCCGCGCTGCGTTCCTCGGCGATCAGCTTGTCGAGTACGCGCCGCGCGCGGATCGCACCGGCGTCCGTTGCCAGGAGAACCGGCTTCATCGACCAGAAATCGCGGTCGCCGATCGCCACCTGCTGGGCCTCGAGCATCGGCAGGTCCTCCTGCTCGAATGGCTGCTTTGCGCCCGCCACGATACTCTCCACCACTGCTTCGCCGTGCGGGCCGGCGCAGCGCGCCATCGTCGTCGCATACCAGTAATGCGTCGAGCTTTCGGTTTCAGGACTGAACAGGTGAGGGAACATTGGCGCTCCCGGATCGTGTTCGCGTGGCTTCCCGGTCGGTGTCGCCCCGGCGTCGAGCAGCATGCAGGCGGGTGCATTCCAGCGCACGTCGAACCACCGGTCGACCGCGATTCCCTGTGGCAGTCCCATTGCGTCGTACAGGAAGGGCGACATGTGGTCATTGATGGTGCTGCGGTAGATCGTGACCTGGTTGCCTGCTTGCTCGACCCGCGTGACCGCGTCCTTGACGCCGGGGCTGCCCAGCGTGCCCGGGTGCAGGAATTCGATGTGGGACAGGTCGAGGATGTTGTCGGTCTCCAGCACGTAATTGGCACGCGCATGCAGATAACGCTTGCCCACGTAGTTCAGTGCCGGGTCCATGCATGAGAAGTCGGGAATCAGTTCGGGATCAGCCTTGTCGGCGTCGCCCATCCAGACCCAGATCATGCTGTACTTTTCCACCGTCGGGTAGGCGCGCACCACGGCGGCTTTCGGAATGACGCCGTTGCCGTGCGGGTTGTGGACGCAGGCGCCGGTGGCATCGAACTCGAGCCCGTGATATGGGCATTTGACGCAGTTGCCCTTGTGGGTGCCTTTCGACAGGGGCGCGAAGCGGTGCGGGCAGCGGTCGAGCAGGGCGTGTGGCACGCCGGCCGTGTCACGGAAAAACATCAACGGCTCGCTCAGCAATGTGCGGTGGAACAGGTCATCCTTGCCCACTTCGTGATCCCACGCTGCCACATACCAGCAATTTCTCAAAAAAGCCATACGAACTCTCCATGCTGAAGTCAAGACGAGAGCCGAGCGTATTGCACGAGCGTCTTGCAAACCAGGCGCTTTTGTGCATACGACGCATCCATGATTTCCATTGGCGATTCGTGATTTTTCATGACTTAATTCAGCCTGGGAGATTTTAGACATTGGCCCAGCATTGCCGGTGTTATCTGCCTCATCTGTTCGGGACCTAGGAACGATACTGATGTCAATAAGGAAATAATACTTACTTTTCGTTATTTAACACCTATACTGCCGGGTTTGCGGTCCGCGACGCACCGCCCTCACCAGCAAGGTTTACCGTGATTTCTTCTTCCCGCAGGACGCCGTCGAACGGCCTCCTGTTCTGCATCGCCCTGGCGGCGGGTGGTTCGGCAAGCGCCGCGCCGCGCCTCGTGTGCCAGCTGGCGCAAGGGGACACCGCAACGCGTATCGAAGTGGCGCCGACGTCCGATCCCTACACGGTCGCGACCCGGCAAATCAACCATTTCCGCTTCAAGGCGGTCGTGGTGGGCGATGCCAGCGGGGTCGAGTATGTGAAGCTCTACACCTATTACGAAACCGTGCGCGGTGGGGCGGAGCAGGGCGGGGAAAAGCTGCGCCTGGTCCACCAGGCCAGGTATGTCGCGCCGGCGCTCCAGCACGACGACGGCCCCGGCCTGACGGGCACCGTGTACGTGTACGAGCCCCGCCTGGGCCGCGAGTTCAGCTACGACTGCGCCCTGCGCGAGGTGGCGGCGTGAAGCGCCGCGCCTTCGCCGCGCAGGCGCTCGGCCTTGCCGCCCATGCGCGCAAGCTCGCCGCCTGTGCCGCATTCTTGCTGCCGGCAGCGTTTGCCGCCGCCCAGGACGACGCCGGCGAGCCGGTCATCCTGGCGATCGTCGGCGACGTGATGCTGGCCGATGGCCCCGGCAAATCGATCGCGCGTGGCCGCGATCCGCTGGCGCCGTTTGGCAAGATCCTCGCCGAGGCCGATATCCGCGTCGCGAACCTGGAGTGCGTCATTGCCGCCCGTGGCATCGCGGAAGACAAGCCGTTTACGTTCCTGGCCCACCCGCGCACGATGGCCGTGGTGAAGCGCCATTTCGATGCGGTCAGCGTGGCCAACAACCACAGCGGCGACTTCGGCGCGGCGGCGTTTGCCGAAATGCTCGATCGCCTGCGCAAGGCCAGGGTCGGCGCGTTCGGTGGCGGTCGCGACCTGTCGGAGGCGCACGCGCCGCTGATCGTGGAACGGAAGGGCTTGCGGATCGCGCTGGTGGGCTATAACGAATTCTTCCCGCGCAGTTTCGAGGCCGATACCGACAAGCCGGGCATCGCCTGGAGCGAGGATGAACAGGTGCGCCGCGACATCATCCAGGCGCGCGAAGTGCATGGTGCCGACCTGGTGATTCCCTTCATGCACTGGGGGATCGAGCACGAACCGCAGGCCAGCGCGCGCCAGAGAGCGCTGGCCCGGCTGATGATCGATGCCGGCGCCGATGCGGTGATCGGCGGCCATCCGCACGTCACGCAGGACGTGGAAAGCTATCGCGGCAAGCCGATCGTCTACAGCCTCGGTAATTTTGTTTTCGACAGCTTCACGGACGTGGACAACAACACTGGCTGGCTGCTGCGCCTCGAGCTGGACCGGCATGGCGTGCGCAGCTGGAATACCGTCATCGCGCGCATGGATGGCCAGGGCACGCCGCATCCGCGGCCCGACCTGCCGGTGCAATGCTGGGATCGCGAGACGGCCGAAGCGCGGGCGTGCATGGCTCAGGTGCCAAAGTAGAATCGGGATGGAAGCGCACGATCCGCGCTGACCTGATGCTAGCCACCAAGGTGGTCGTGGTAACCTGATCCGTGTTCGATTCCTGCACCGGAGCACCGATGGCACCCGATCAAGCGTCCGTTATTAAAGATAGCTTTTATCTTGCGATGGAGAAAATCTCGGATTACGCGGTGTTCCTGACCGACGCGGCCGGATACATCACGTACTGGAACCCGGCAGCGGAACAGATGAAAGGCTATAGCGCGGCAGAAGCCATCGGCATGCATTACAGCATGCTGTATTCGCCCGATGCGCGCGAGCGTGGGGAGCCCGAACGGAACCTGCAGCGCGCGGCTGCGCAAGGAACCTACCAGGAACAGGCGTTAAGACAGACAAAGGACGGGCGCATGTTCTGGGCAATGACAGAACTCATCGCCATCCACGACGATCACGGGCAGTTAACAAGGTTCTGCAAGGTCACCAGGGACATCACCGCATTTCGTCGATTGCAGGCGCGACTGCAGGAACAGAAACAGAAAGTGGAAGTCACCCTGGAATCGATCGGCGACGGCGTGATTTCCGTCGATCCGGTGGGGCATATCGGTTTTGTCAATCGTAAGGCCGAAGAGATCACTGGCTGGAGTTCCGCCTCCGCGCAGGGCAGGGAGGTCGGCGAAGTTCTTCATGTGGTGGACCCGGCACTGCAGCGCCCCAATGAAAGCGACCTGCTGCGTGCCGCCAGTGCATCCGATGGCGCCGCCGTCGTCATCGTCGAACATCCTTTGGGCGGGCGGAAGATCATCGAAAATGTCACGACGCCCGTCTGCCTCCCGGATGGCGAGAAGCTCGGCGAAGTCATGGTCATCCGCGACGTTACACAGCGCGAGGCGGACGCGCAATTGATGCGTGACGCCGAGCGCAACAAGGACCATTTCCTTGCCACCCTGGCGCACGAGCTGCGCAATCCGCTCGCCCCGATCCTGTCCGCAGCCCAGCTGCTGGAAGCAGGCCCCGGTGGCGAGCAGGCACGCCAGATGGGAAGAATCATCACCCGGCAAGCCCGCCATATACTGAGCCTGGTTGAAGACCTGCTCGATGTTTCGCGCGTTGCACAGGGAAAGGTCCACCTGGACATTGGTGCGCACCCGATCCAGCCGATCGTGACGAGTGCGATCGAACAGATCCAGCCAATGCTCGAACAAAAAGGGCACCACCTGACCGTCAATATGGATGACGAACCATTGCTGGCGATCTGTGACCGGGAGCGCATGGTCCAGGTGATTGCCAATCTTCTTAACAATGCGGTCCGCTACACCAACGCTGGCGGGCACATCTGCATCGATCTTCGGGCGGACAAGGAGCAGCTGGAATTATCGGTCACTGATGACGGCATCGGTATCGCAAGCGACATGCTGCCCCGTGTGTTCGACCTGTTTGCGCAGGAAAAGCGCGCCTCCGACAAAAGCCGGTCGGGCCTTGGCATCGGGCTGGCGCTGGTCAAGAACATGGTCGAGCTGCAGGCCGGGGAAGTGCATTGCTATAGTCGCGGCAAAGGCCACGGGAGCCGGTTCGCGATCAAACTGCAACGCCACGCCGAGGCCGAACCCACCCTGTGACGGGTGCAACGTTGCCAGTTGCTATTGCCCGCTCAGCACCGCGAGTTGCTTGCCTGTGCCGCCTTCGCCCAGCGGGGCGCTGGTCACCAGCAACGTGCTGCCAGGCGTCAGCAGCGCAGTCACGCGTTCGTAGAAATCCGGCGGGATGTTTACTCTGTTGCGGGCCACCTCGTCCACCGGCCGGCCTTCCTCGCCTTCGTGGCCGGCCACGCCCGCGTAGATCCATTGTTGCCCGTCGCCGCTGCCCCCGGCCAGAGTTAGTACGTGCGTGGCGTCGTCGTCGCGTGGCAGCGTGACGGCGGAACGGCCGATCGGCACGCCGTTGCGCAGCACGACCGCCGCCTGGTCGGCGCGGGACAGCACGATCGTCACAGGCCCGGCAGGCGATTTTTCCGGCGTCCAGAAATCGGCTGTGCGGTCGATGTCCGACGTGGACGGTGCCAGCACTTCGCCGCCGCCCGTCGCTACCGGGTGTGCCGAATCGCCCGCGACAATGACCGTGGTGCCGAGCCGCGTGGCGGAAAACAGCTGCCTGGCGAAAGCCATGGGCAGGTGCACGCAGCCGTGGCTTTCCGGGTATCCGGGAAGCCCACCGGCATGCAGCGCCACGCCATCCCAGGTCAGGCGCTGCTGATAGGGCATGGGCGCGTTGTTGTATGTGCTCGAACGATGCCTGGCATCTTTCTGCAGGATCGTGAAGACGCCGGTCGGCGTCTGGTATCCCGGCTTGCCGCTCGAGACAGTCGCCACGCCGATGCGTACGCCGTTCCGGTACACAGTGGCCAGCTGTTTCGACAGGTCGACATACACCAGCACCGGGCCTTGCGGCGCGATTTGCGGCGCCCACACCCACTCGCCCGGTTTCAGGCTGGCCGACTGGCGCGCGAGTTCGACCGCGGACGATACGGTGCGCCCCTGTGCCGACGCCGTTCCTGCGAACAGCAGCGACGCCATCGCCAGGCATACCGCACTGGCTGGAATCGTGAATTTCATGCGCTTTTCCTTCACTGCTGCGTACCCACCGTGAGCGTATAGCTCGCGCGTTCATTACGGCGCGCGGCGTTGCGCATCAGGTAGACGTTCACCGTGTATTCGCCATCCTGCTCGATCTTGCCCCGATACTCGAGCCCCTTGATCGAGCCATTGAACAAGGCTTCCTGCGCGCCCGGCGCCGTGATGTTGAAGTAGTTCGACCGCGAGTTCGTCTTCAGGTTGACGGTAATGGTCTGCCCCTGCCTCAGCTGAACTTTGTACTCCGCAGTGTCGTAGCCGCGTATCTTGCCGCGCAAGGTCCTCGAGCCCGGCGTGCTGGCATCGACCGTGTGCTTCTCGACCTTGTCGGCTGCCTGGGCGCCATGCGGCAGCCATGCCAGCGCACCGCACACTGCCGCACTGGCGATCAATACAGCGAAACGTGTCATCGTGATCCCTTCGTGATTTTCCTCATGCGGGGCCGGTGATTCCACACCCACTCGTAGAACCGGGTAATGGCGTCAGCATGTGCGCGATGCGCGTCGGCCAGTGGCGCTTTCCCTCGAGGATCGGATGGACCGTTTCAGTGCTCATGCTTCCTCCACCAGCGCAGCGGCATGCCGCGCAATCATCAGTTCTTCGTTGGCCGGCACCACCCACGCTTCGACCTTGCTGGCGGGGGCGCTGATGCGGGAGATGCCGCTGGCACCGGCGACGGCATTGGCTTCCTCGTCCAGCGCGAGGCCAAGCCACGCGGCATCGCGGCACACCGCGGCGCGCAGCGCCACGCTGTTTTCGCCGATGCCGCCGGAGAACACCAGCGCATCAAGACCGCCCAGCGCGGCCGTCAGCGAACCGAGTTCGCGGCCGATGCGGTAGACCAGCAGGTCGATCGCCAGCCGTGCACGCGGATCGTCGCTCGCCTCGAGCGTGCGCATGTCCGCCGACAGGCCGGAAACCCCCAGCAGTCCCGATTCCTGGTACAGCAGCCGCTGCACTGCCGCCACATCCATGCCCAGCTCGTCGATCAGGTACAGCACCACGCCGGGATCGAGGGCGCCACAGCGCGTGCCCATCGGCAGGCCGTCGACGGCGGTGAAACCCATCGTGCTGGCGACGCTGCGGCCGGAGCGCATGGCGCACATGCTGGCGCCATTGCCCAGGTGGGCAGCCACGACGCGCCCTCCAGCCAGGTGCGGCGCGAAGTCGGTCACGCGACTGGCGATGTATTCGTAGGACAGCCCGTGGAAGCCGTAGCGCCGGATGCCGCGCTCCGTGATCGCTGGCGGCAGCGCGAACGCCTGTGCCAACGGCGGCTGCGCCGTGTGGAATGCCGTGTCGAAGCACCCCACTTGCGGCACCTGCGGCGCGAGCGCCAGCACGGCACGTACGGGCGCCAGGTTATGCGGCAGGTGCAAGGGCGCAAGCGGCGTCAGTGCTGCAAGCTCCTCGAGCACGGCGCCATCCAGCCGCTGCGGGCCGCTGTAGCGCGCGCCGCCATGCACGATGCGATGGCCGACCGCACGCACGTGCAACCCTTGCAGGTGTTCCCCGGCATGGTCGATCAGGAATGCCATCGCCTGTTCATGATCGAGCGGCGTGCCGTCCCAGAGACGCTCTCCCGCCGGCCGGCCGGCGGCGTCGAAGGCCGTGAAGCGTGTCCTGCCGGCATACAGGTTTTCCACCTTGCCCTTCAGCGCCGGCACCAGCGCAGCGCCGTGGAACAGGGAAAACTTGATGCTCGACGATCCGGCATTGATGACCACCACGGCATCGTTCGGCGCCAGCACATCAGCCACCCAGGATCTTTGGCTCGACCAGGCGGCGCCGGGCGACGAGCACGGCCACCGCACACGAAGCCAGCCGCGCTGCGACGGAATCGGCCCGGCTCGTGAGGATCAGGGGAACGCGCGCCCCGAGCACGATGCCGGCCGCCCCGGCGCCGGCCATGAACGACAGGCTCTTGGCCAGCATGTTGCCCGCTTCCAGGTCCGGTGCGACCAGCACGTTGGCACGGCCGGCGACCGGCGACACCAGGTGCTTGATCGCGGCGGCTCCGGGATCGATGGCGTTGTCCATTGCCAGCGGCCCGTCGAGAATACCGCCAGTGATCTGGCCGCGGTCGGCCATCTTGCACAGGGCCGCCGCATCGAGCGTCGCGGGCATCTTCGGGTTGACCGTTTCCACCGCTGCCAGGATGGCGACCCGCGCTTCGCCGAAACCCAGGATGTGCGCAAGGTCGATCGCGTTCTGCACGATATCGACCTTGTCGGCCAGCGCGGGCACGATGTTGATGGCGGCATCCGTGATGATCAGCGGTTCGCCATGGCCAGGAATGTCCATCACGAAGCAATGGCTGAGCCGGCGCGCGGTGCGCAGCCCCGCGGTCGCCGAAACGACCGCGCCCATGAGCTCATCGGTATGCAGGCTGCCTTTCATCAGCGCCTGCGCGCCACCCTCGCGCACGATCTCCACGGCGCGTGCCGCGGACGCATGGCTGTGTGGCGTATCGACGAGGGGGAGCGCCGAGATATCCAGCGCCGCATCGGCGGCGGCCTGCTCGATCCTCGCGCGCGGGCCGATCAGGATCGGCTGGATCAGGCCGAGCCGGCTGGCGTCGAGCGCCGATTCCAGCGCATGGGCGTCGCAGGGATGGGCCAGTGCCACGGTGACCGGGCCACTCTCCCTGGCCAGGGCGATCAGCTTATCGAAGTAGGGATGACCGGTGTCCGGGATACTCATACGGACACGCCTGCCGCGATGCAGCAAAGCTCAACCCGGCATGCGGAGACAGGTTCCAACGACAGGCACATGGACGCTCCAATGATGTGTTGGTACGATCTTAGCCATAAATCAACACTGTAGCCAATATTTCTTGTGCAGCGCGCAAGCACTCACGCAAATTGCGGTGCCCGCGACCGGCGCCTGTGAATCGGCCACTGAATGATGGGATAGCCTGGACGCTCGGGCATTACTGAGAATGGACCTACGAGCAGGCCCTGAGTACAGGGCCTTTTTCAAACCGGGGATCGATAATGCATCGAACCAACCGCCGTTGTTTGTACAGCCGCTCACGGCCGGTACACCTGCCACGGTTCTCCACCCACCTTCAACAAGTAGTTCTGGTCCAGCTGCTGCACCAGCGAGCCTTCGTTCTCGGCCACGAACCGGGTCACGGGGAGGTTGGCGGTATAGTCGCCCGGCGCGAACCGGCCGTCGTCGAAGGGCGGCCGCGCGACCATGGCGGCGACCAGTTGCGACAGCGCCGTGTAGCTGGTTGCGTCGTTGACGTGCACCGTGCCGCCCGAAGCCTGCGACCCCACCACCTTCACGATCACCGGCACGGTGGTGACCGACGGCGTGGCGAATTCGCGCAGGCCCGCGATCTGCATCCGGTCGCCGCGCAGCGCAGCGCCGTGTTCCGGTACCACCACCACTACCGCCGTGCGGCCGGCCTTGTCGAGGGCGCCGATGAAGCCGTCCAGGTCGTCCAGCAGCTTGGCCGCACGGCGCGCATAGGTTGCCGTGCTGCCCTTGCCGGCATCCGGTCCCGCCACCAGCCGGTTGCCATCGTGCAGGCTGATCGTGTTGTAGTACAGCGCCGTCCGCGGTGCCAGATCGCGCTGGCGCTGCGCCAGCCAGCGCGCCAGGGCGGCGCCGTCATCATGGATCGGCGAATCGTCGAAGCCGCGCTGCGGCACCGGCAAGCCGGCCAGCGGCAGCAGCGGCGCGTTCACGCCCTGGCGCCGCACCAGCGACAGGAAATCGTCGAAATGGCCATCGTGGTTCATCGCCAGGTTCTGGGCAAAGCCGGCGCGTTCGAGCACCGGGAACAGCTGGCATTGGGCTGCCGCTGGCTGGTACAGGGCGCCGTGGCGCGGCTGGCCGCAGGGCGCGCGCAGCAGCCGGATCGCGGCCGGGCCGCTGTACGAGGCGGCCGAGTTGAAATGATGGAAAACGATGTCGGCCTTCTGCAGCAGCGGGTGGCGGTCCAGGTTCACGGCGCGCAGGTCGTCCCACGACATCGAGCACACGTGCAGGAAGATCACGTCGAACGGTGTGCCGCCGGCCTGGCCGAACGGTACGCTGCGCCGGCTTTCGTTGTCGAAGAACGCGGCCAGTGCCTGGTCCGGTGTCGTCGCCGTGGCGCCGGTGCCGGCGACAGTGCCGGCGGCAGTGGCCGAGGTAGCGGTGCCGGACAAGGCGGCATCGTCGTGCCCCGGCAGCAGTGCCATGACCAGCAGCCCGGCGACGGCCACGGCGCCCAGCCGCAACCAGGTGCCGGCGATGCGGGCCAGCACATAGCCCACGGCCAGCAGCGCAATCACTTGCCAGTTGACGAAGCGGCCGGCCAGCTCGGCCAGGTAATCGATGCCGAAGCCGGCGACCTGGCCGCGCTGCGCCCACAGCCGCGAGAAGGGCGGAAGGAACGAGTCGTGGTAGAGCAGAGCGATGGCGGCCGGAATGGCCAGTGCCAGGCGCAGCCGCCGCAGGCGCCGGTCGGAGATGGGCACCGCGAGCAGCGCGGCGAAGGCCAGGTTCTCGAGCGCGTGCAGGCCGATCAGGCCGCGCCAGGCCAGCAGCAGCTTGGCGAGGAAATAATAGCTCCAGCCCCCAAGCGCGAGCCGGGGGACGGCGGGAGTGGCGTTGCGTGGCGGATCGGTGTCGCTCAACGGTCTCGCTCTTGCTCGGTTGAACAGGTGTGCGGATTGTAGCGCTGAAACCGTTCAGGCCGAGCCACGCAGTTCCGGCAGAGCGGGCGGACAGGATTCGTAGACTGGCCCGTGGCGGCGGACGGACCAGCGGGGAGCGGCGGAGGCGCGATCGCCAGCAGCTAGCCGGCGGCGCCCACGGTCACGATCAGGCCTGCAGGGTGGCGGGAGTGCGCGGCGCGAGCGTGCGGCGTTGCGCCGGGGCCGGCGCGGCATAGCGGAACGACGCGGGACCGTTCAGTGCCGGTGCCGGCATGGCAATCCGCGTGGCCGCCTGTGCCGCGGGCGCGGCAAGGGCGGCACCCAGGTCCGGCAGCAGGTCCGCCTTCCGGGCCAGGGTGTCGCGCTGGCGGCCGATATCGCGCGCCGTGAGAAAACGGGCTTCGCCATCGAACAGGTCGCGATAAGGCAGGCGGAACAGCCGCTCCAGCGTCACTTCCACATCGCCTTCGTGGCAAGCGTACAGGAATACATATAGCGACTTGCCGTCGGCTGTTACCAGGTCGCCGGCGCGGCGGATGTCGCACTGGCGCAGCGCGTCGGTCGCCGTCACGCCACGCGCCAGCCGCAGGCGCACCAGCGCGCATTCGACGCGCAATTGCTGGCTGTGCTGCAAGCTGTCGTCGAGCGCGCCGATAAAGGCGGCGGGGGCCAGGTAACCCTGGTGGCGCGCCGGTGCCGCGTCCAGCAGCGCATCGACGGATTCCGGCAGCACGCCGGTGAACATCTGCGGGCCAAGGGCCGCACACAATGCAACGCAACGGGACAGCGGCATGCCGGCCGGTACCACCAGGGTGGCGCCGACGCGTTGCAGCACCGCTTCCTGGGCCTGGCGCATCCCCATGTCCATTTCGCGGATGACGATCTTTACGTCGCGCGCACACTGCTGGCGCAGCGCATACACGGTGCGCACCAGCGTGTCGAAGGGGGCGCTGCGCGAAAATGGCAACAGCAGCGTGGCCGGCGATTGCCCGCCCGCAGCCAGGGCCAGCGCGTCCGCGTCGTCCATGACCTGGCAGCGCACCTTGTGCCGCTCGTGCGGCGCCAGCGCGCCGGTAAGTACCAGCAGGGCCGGTTCCTCGGCCTGCGATGCCGGCGCTGCACACGGCGCAATCGCCAGCGCGAAGCCGGAACCGTCGCGCATCAGGCGCTGGGTGGACGCGCCCGCCACGCCACGGGTGTTGTGCCAATGGCAGGTTTCCCACGCTGCGTCCGCAGTCCCATGGACACGGGCGATACCGGCGAACTCCGGCGCATGGGTGCTGGTGACGGCAACCTCGGCGCGCAGCAGCAGCACGATGGCCTTGTCGTCGCGGGCAGCCCACTCGCGCAGCTGGCGCAGCACCGAGCCGTCGTCGCGCGGATCGCCGCCGAACAGCGTTTCCGCATGGTCCAGCAGCACGACGGCCGCGCTGTCGACACCGAATTGCGCCAGTTCGGCGGCCATTTCGGGCAGACGGTCACGGGCCGCACGGCCGGTGGCGTGTTCCAGCAGCGTCAGGCGGCCGTTGTCCGGCAGGGCGCCATGGGACATGGTTTCATCCAGGCGGGCACGGCGCGACACCAGGCAGGCCGGCACTTGTGCACTGACGAGCGTGGCATGCAGCAGCGGCGCCAGCGCGCCAGCCCCGTGCTCGACGATGGCGTACAGCTGCCCACGGCCGAGAACAGTATTGAGCGCGGCAATGCCGCCGAAATAGGTAGGATGTTCGTACGCCAACATGACACGTTCCAATCGAAGAAAGACGAGACCGGGTGCGCATGGTTGGGGCGCCTTGCTCGACAGTTGTTTCACTGTCATCCGCCGGGGATCTGGGCGGGCTGCAGGCATTAGTGTACTAGAATTTCCTTGAGAAAACTCGAGATGCTCCCGAAAAACTTATTCCTATAGTTGCGTTATAGGAACATCGATAGGGAAGGGATGCCGGGATGTCAAAGAAGTTACCCGGAGCCGCGCCGTATGGCGACGATATCGGCAGGTTGTACATGCGCTTCGGGCAGCCCGGCGAGGCGGCGCAGTACCGCGAACTGCTGCGTGACCAGGCCGCGCTGCACGCGGCGCTGCGCTGGCCGCTGCTGGCCGAGGTGCAGGGCATGGAACCAGAGCCGCCCGCGACATGAGGACGGTCGCCGTGATGGGCGCTTCCGGGGGCGCCGGCGTCACCACGGTCGCCGCCGGCCTGGCCAGGGCGCTGCACGCGGCCGGGCATCCGGCGCTGGCATTCGACATCAATCCCGACAACACGCTGCGCCTGCCGTTCGGCATGCACTGGGACGACCGCTTCGGCCTCGGCCCGGCACTGCTGGCGGGCGGCGACTGGCGCGAGGCGGCATACCGGAGCGCCGCCGGTACCGATTTCGTGCCGTTCGGCGAACTGGCCGACGACAGCGAGTTGGCCGCGCTGGCGGACCTGTTCCACAACGAGCCCGGCTGGCTGGGCCGCGAGCTGGCTGCCCTCGACCTGCCACCGGAAACGGTTGCCGTGTGCGATTGCCCGCGGCTGCCATCGCCGTTCGCGGCGCAGGCCCTTGCCGCGGCCGACCTGGTGCTGGTGGTGCTGGCGCCGGATCCCGTATCGTATGCCGTCGCCGGGCGCATCGTCGAGCGCAGCCAGCGCAGTGGCGCGCCGCCTGCCTGCCTGCTGCTGAACCATTTCGAACCGGCCCGGCCCCTGCATCGCGACCTCGTGTTGCTGCTACGTGCGATGGCCGGCAATGCCCTGGCACCGGTCACGCTGCACCGCGACACCCATGTCTCCGACGCGCTGGCCTGCAAGCAGGGCGTGCTGGACTTCGCGCCGGCCAGCCAGGCCGCGCATGAGTTTGCCACGCTCGCCACGTGGACGCTGGCGCGGCTCGGCCGCGGGGCCGACGCGCCATGAGCACAGCGAGCACAATCAGCAAGATGAGCAAGACGGGCACGATGGTCCGGCTCCATGCGCTGCTGGGCATCGACGCGGGCGCATCGCTGCCGTACCGCTTCGCCCAGTTGCTGTTGCGCGGCCGGGCCGTGGCGGCGCTGGTCCGGCTATTCCCGCACGTCGACCTGTCGCGCCCGCGCGCCGGCGATCCGCTGCGCATCCTGCTCCAGGCGCTGTACCTGGTGTTCGTGCGCCAGCGTGGCGAATCGGCGGGCGCACCGGTGCCGCTGCCGCTGCGGCGTGGGGCGCGCGCGGCGCGGCATGGCTGGCGCCAGGCGCGGGCGTTCGCCCAGGACTGGCTCGGCACACGCGGCAAGGCCGCCGAAGCGAAGGCCGAGCGCATCGCCGACCATCCGCTGTGGGATGCCCCGGCAGTGCGCTGGAGCGCCTACGGCATCGCCGCCATGCTTGCGCTGCTGTGCGTGACGACCCCGTTCGGACCCGTGGCCCAGTTCACCTTCGTGCTGGTCCTGTGGTGCATCGCGCTGGCCGTCCGGCAGGTGCCGGGGCCGGTCGCCACGCTGCTGCTGATCGTGCTGTCCGTGACCGCGTCGGCCCGCTACATGTGGTGGCGCGTGACGGAGACGCTGAACTGGAGTGCGCCGCTGGACGCCGGCTGGGGCCTGCTGCTGCTGTTGGCCGAGATGTACACCTGGGTGGTGCTCATGCTGGGCTACATGCAGAGCGCATGGCCGCTGCGCCGCCAGCCGTTGCCCTTGCCGCCAACGGTGCGCGAGTGGCCATCGGTCGATATCTATATCCCGACGTACAACGAGCCGCTGAAGGTGGTGCGGCCCACCGTGTACGCGGCCACCGGCATCGACTGGCCGCGCGACCGCCTCAACGTCTACCTGCTCGACGACGGGCGGCGCGATGAAATGCGCCAGTTCGCGGAGGAGGCGGGCGTCGGCTATATCGTGCGTCCGGACAACCGGCATGCCAAGGCGGGCAACCTGAACCACGCGCTGAAGCAGACCGGTGGCGAATACATCGCCATCTTCGACTGCGATCACATTCCCACCCGTTCGTTCCTGCAGTCCACCATGGGCTGGTTCCTGCACGACCCGAAACTGGCGCTGATGCAGACGCCGCACCATTTCTTTTCGCCCGACCCGTTCGAACGCAACCTGAACCTGTTTCGCGAAACGCCGAACGAGGGTGAACTGTTCTATGGCGTGATCCAGGACGGCAATGACCTGTGGGACGCCACGTTCTTTTGCGGCTCGTGCGCCGTCCTCCGGCGCGGTCCGCTGGAAGAGGTGGGCGGCATTGCCGTGGAGACCGTGACCGAGGATGCGCACACGGCACTCAAGATGCACCGCCTGGGCTATCACTCGGCCTACCTGAACGTGCCGCTGGCGGCCGGGCTGGCGACCGAGAGCCTGTCGGCGCACATCGGCCAGCGCATCCGCTGGGCGCGCGGCATGGCGCAGATCTTCCGCGTCGATAACCCGTTCTTCGGCCGCGGCCTGACCTGGCTGCAGCGGGTCTGCTACGGCAACGCGATGATGCACTTCCTGAACGGCGGACCGCGCCTGGTGTTCCTGACGGCGCCGCTGGCATTCCTGTTCTTCCACGCCTACGTGATCTACGCGCCGGCGCTCGCGGTGCTGCTGTACGTGCTGCCTCATATCGCCCATGCCAACCTGACCAACTCGCGCATCCAGGGCGAGCACCGGCATTCGTTCTGGGCCGAGGTGTATGAAACCGTGCTGGCCTGGTACACGGTGCGGCCGACACTGGTGGCGCTGCTCGATCCCGGCAAGGGCAAGTTCAACGTCACCGCCAAGGGCGGCCTGGTGGAGGACCAGTACTTCGACTGGACCATTTCGCTGCCGTACCTGGTCATCGTCGGGCTGAATGTACTAGGCTTGGGCGCCGGCCTGTGGCGGCTGGCGACCGGGCCGGCCGACGAAACCGGCACGGTGCTGGTCAACATCGCCTGGACGGTCTACAACGTGCTGCTGCTGGGCGCCGCGATCTCGGTGGCCTCCGAGACCCGCCAGGTGCGGCTGTCGCACCGTGTCGCCATCAAGCTGCCCGCGGTGCTGCACCTGCCGGACGGCCGCCTGCTGCGCTGCGAGACGGTGGACTTCTCGGAGAGCGGCGCCGCGCTGGCGCCGCTGGCTCCCACCGGCCTGCAGGCGGGCGACAGCGTGCTGGTATCGCTGTGGCGCGGGGACGAGGAACATGCGTTCCACGCCAGCGTGATCGGCGCGGACGCCACGCGTGTCCGGCTGCAGTGGCAGCTCGCCAGCCAGGAGGAGCAGAGCATGCTGGTGCAGTGCACGTTCGCCCGTGCCGACGCCTGGGTCGACTGGGCCGAGGGCCGGCCGGCGGACCGGCCGCTCGATGGCCTGAAGAACGTGCTGAGGATCGGCCTGCGGGGCATCCTGCAGCTGGCCCGCCTCGGCATGATGCCGCGCCACAATGCGCGACTGGCCCGGCTGGGCCGCTGGCTCGGCACGCTGGCGCCACGCCCGGCGCGGCCGATGGAGAACCCATGACCAACAGAATACCAAAGCGGCTCGGCCGCCTGCTGTCCCTTTGTCTTGTCCTCCATGCGGGCGCCGCCGCGGCGCAGCCGGCCCGGCCGGAATCTGCCCCAGCTGCCGCCGCAGTGGCACCGGCTGCGGCCGACAACGTGCGCCGCCATGCCTTCTCGGCGCTGGGCGGCGGTGCCGTGATCCCGCTGCGCTCGACGGACGGCAAGGCCGTGCTGCGCTTCGGCACCCGTTCCGACGAACTGGTGACGCGCGCCGTGCTGAGGCTGCGCTACAGCTGGTCGCCGGCACTGATCGCGAACCTGTCGCACCTGAAGGTGCTGCTGAACGACGAGGTGGTGGCAACACTGCCGCTGCCGCGCGAGAATGCCGGCAAGTCGCAGGCGGCCGAGCTGGAACTGGACCCGCGCCTGGTCGCGGAGTACAACGCGCTGACGCTGCAGTTCATCGGCCACTATGCGATGGAATGCGAGGACCCGCTGCATTCGAGTTTGTGGGCACAGGTCAGCGGCGCCAGCGCGGTGGAGCTGACGGTGCGCCCGCTGCCGGCCGCGCCGGACCTGGCGCGCCTGCCCGAACCGTTCTTCGATGCGCGCGACAACCGCCGCCTGGAACTGCCGTTCGTGCTGGCCGCGCGGCCGTCCCGCGATGCGCTGCAGGCCGCCGCCGTGACGGCATCGTGGTTCGGCAGCCTGGCCGCATGGCGCGGCACGCGCTTCCCGGTGGCCGGAGCGGCGCTGCCGGCCGGACATGCTGTGGTCATTGCCACGAATGCGGAGCGGCCCGCCGCCTTGGCCGACATGCCGCCCTTCGCCGGCCCGGAACTGCGCGTGGCCGTCAATCCGGCCGACCCGAACGGTGCGCTGCTGGTCATCGGCGGGCGCGATGCGGGCGAACTGCGCACGGCGGCGCTGGCGCTGGCCCGCGGCGGCCAGGCGCTGTCGGGCATGCGCGTGACGGTGAGGGACACCCGCGCCGCCGCGCCGCGCAAGCCGTACGATGCACCGAACTGGGTGCGCCTGGACCGGCCGATGCGGTTCGGCGAACTGGCCGAGGACGTGCGCCAGCTGCAGGTGACCGGCCACACGCCGGAGCCGATCAGGCTGAACCTGCGCATTCCGCCCGACCTGTTCGTGTGGAACAGCCACGGCATTCCCGTCGAGCTGAAGTACCGCTATTCCCCGCCGCTGCGACCGGCCGAGTCGCGCCTGACGATGGCCGTCAACGACGAACTGGTGCGCTCGTTCAACCTGCTGCCGGATGCGGGTGCGAGCGCGGCCCGCGTGCAGTTGCCCCTCCTGGCCGAAGGCATGGTGCCGGCCGGCGTGCAGGTCCGCGTGCCGGCGTTCCAGCTTGGCGCGCGCAACCAGCTGCAGTACGCGTTCTCGTTCAGCTACCAGAAGGAGGGGGCGTGCCGCGAATCGCCGGTGGAAAACGTGCGCGCGGCGATCGATCCCGATTCGACCATCGATTTCTCGGGCCACCCGCACTATGCGCAGATGCCGAACCTGCGCTATTTCGCCGATGCCGGCTTCCCGTTCACGAAATACGCCGACCTCGCGCAGACCACCGTCGTGCTGCCCGATGCGCCGGCCGCGGCGGAAATCGCGACACTGCTCGGCGTAATGGGCCGCTTCGGCGCCGCCACCGGCTATCCGGCCACCAGCGTGCGGGTGGCCGGTCCCGGCGACACGAACGCCGTGAAGGACCGCGACCTGCTGCTGGTCGGCAGCCGCATGCCCTTGCTCGCCGCCTGGCGCGATCGGTTGCCGGCCACGCTGGAAGGGGGCACGCGCAGCGTCAGCCAGCCGGCGGACGCCGGGTTCCCGTTCGGCTGGCGCGGCATGCGCAGCGGCGCCGACCCGGCCATATCGGCGAGCTCCTCGTTCGCCGGCGGCGGTCCGCTGGCGCTGGTGCTCGGCTTCGAGTCCCCGGTGGCCGGCGAACGCAGCGTGGTCGCGCTGACGGCCAGCGAGCCGTCGCTGCTGCCGGCCGTGCTCGATGCGCTCGATGGCGGCAATGTGTCCGGCAGCGCCGCCTTCGTGCGCGGCAAGCGCGTCGACAGCGTGCTGTCCGGGGCCACCTACACGGTCGGCGACCTGCCCTGGTGGACGTCGGTGTGGTATGCGATGTCGCGCCATCCCATCCTGCTCGGCCTGCTCGCGGTCGCGGCGGTGCTGGTATTCGCCTTCGCCCTGTGGCGCTCGCTGCGGGCGATCGCCATGCGGCGCTTGCGCGCGGGCCAGTGAGGGATAGCGCGCAATGTGGCGCCTGATCGTCGCACTGGCGTTCGCCCTGCTGGCCGGGCCGGCGGCCTGGGCGCAGGGCGATGCGACGGCGATGCTGCTCGAGCGCGCCGCGTTCTGGGAAGGCCGCGGGCGCGACGACCTGGCGCTGGCGGAGCTGGACAAGGTACTGCGGCTGGCGCCCGGCCAGCCCGATGCGCTGGCAGGCAAGGCACTCGCGCAGCATCGGCTCGGCAAAACAGCCGACGCGGCCGCGACCGCTGCGAAGCTGCGCGCCGCGGCACCACGCCATCCGGGGCTGGCCCAGTACCGGGGCCTGCTGCGCGAGCAGGGGCCGGAAGCCCAGACAATCCGCAATGCGCGCGGGCTGGCACGTACCGACCGGGTGGACCAGGCGCTGTCCCTCTATCGCCAGCTCGATGCCCGCGAGCCGCTCACGGGCGACCTGGCGCTCGAGTACTGGCAACTCGTCGGCCGCACCTCCGGCGGCTACGACCGGGCGATCGCGGGCACGCAGCGGCTCGTCCGCGAGCACCCGCAGCACCCCGGCTACCTGCTGGCGCTGGCCAGGCTTGAATTCGAGCGGCAGGTGCGGCCGGCCATGCTGGAAAAGGTGATCCGCATCGCGGCCGTGCCGCGCTACCGGCAGGAGGCGCGCGAGGTCTGGCGCAAGGGCCTGCTGCGGCTGCCGGCCAACGCGGCCAGCCTGGCCCTGATCGATGATTACCTGGCCGTGCAGGATACGGAGGACACGGCAATGGTGGCGCAGCGCGCGCACCTCGCGCAAGACATCGACGTGCAGCGCCGGCTGGCGGCCGATCCCGGCTGGCAGGCGCGCCGGCGCGGGCTGACGGCGCTGGAGGCCGGGCGTCTGGACGACGCGCAAAGCGCCTTGCACGAAGCGTTGCGCACCCGCCCGCGCGACCCCGACGTGCTGGGCGGGCTTGGCACGCTCCACCTGCGCCGTGGCGAACACGCTCGCGCGGAAACCTATTTCGCCGACGCGCAGCGTGCCGGCGGCGGCAGCCGCTGGCAGGCGATGGGGCGCGTGGCGCGCTTCTGGGCCTTGCAGCGTGCCGCGCGCGATGCGATGAACGCCGCCGAGTACGGGCGTGCCGGGGACCTGCTCGCCCAGGCGCGCACGCTGGACCCGCGCGAACCGGCCGGCCTGCTGGCCGAGGCGGAACTGGCCGAGCTGCGCGGCGATCCCGAAGGCGCCGGCCGGTTGTTCCGCGAGGCCCTGTCGAAGGCACCGAAAAGCGAAGACGTGCTGGCCGGCCTGGCCGGCTTCCTGATCCGCCAGGGTGACCAGGCCGGCGCCGCGCCGCTGCTGGCGGCGCTGCCGGCTGCGAGGCGGGCCGAGCTCGATCGCGAGATCACGCGCCTGCGGGCCGCGGCGCTGGTACGCGATGCCGAAGCGGCGGCCGCCCGGGTCGACGATGCCGCCGCCATCGCGCTGTACGAACAGGCCGCCGCGCTGGACCCGGCCGACCCGTGGCTGCGCCGGGCGCTCGCCGGCCGGTACGCGGCACGGGGCGAACCGGAACGCGGCAGGGCGCTGTTCGACGCGCTGCTGGCACGCCAGCCGGAAGACCCTGCCACGCGCTACGCGTATGCGCTGTTCCTCGGCAGCCAGGGCCGCGAGGCCGAGGCGGCCGACCTGCTGCGCGCGATTCCCGCCGCACAGCGCAGCGCCGAGATGGCGGCGCAGCTGGCGCGGCTGGACGTGGCCGCGATCGCAGCCAGGGCGCGCGCCTCCAGCGACCGGGAAGCGGCGCTGGCAATGCTGCGCGAAGCACTGGGGCGCTACGGCGGCGAGCCCGCGCACGTACTCGAAGTCGTGTCGGCGATGGCGGCGATCGGCGCGGACGACGAAGCCCTGCGCACGTTGTCCGGCCTGGAAGGCATGGCGCTCGATGCCGATGCGCTTGCTGCGGGGCGCACTCTGGAGACGACGATCGCCGTGCGACGGGCGGCGCGGCTGCGCGAAGCGGGCGATACCGATAACGCCTTGCGCGCGCTTGCCGGGCTGCCCGAGACCCCGGCGGTGCTTGCGGAACGTGCGCGCACCGAACGGGCGCGCGGCGACACGGATGCGGCACTCGCCACGCTGCGGCAATGGCAGGCGGCGAGCCCGCATGACGCACCCGCCGCCGCGGCCATCGCCGAACTGCTGGCCGCGCGTGGCGACCGGGCCGGTGCGCGTGCGCAGGCGCAAGCCGTGCTCGATTTGGCCGATGCGCCGCCCGATGCGGTGGCCGATGCCGCCGGCGTGCTGATCGCGCTCGACGAAGCAGGCGACCTGGCCCGTGCCGACGTCGCGCTGCGGGCGCAACTGGCGCGTCATCCGGCCGAACAGGGGCTGCTGGACCGGGCCGGGGCACTGGCCGAGCGGGCGGGGCGCGTCGACGATGCCATCGGCTTCTACCGGCGCGGCAATGCCGTTGCCGGGCCGGTGCTGCCGGACTGGCGGCGCGACCGGCTGGCGGGCCTGGTCGACCGCCGTGCCGGCTGGGTGTCGTCGGCGGTCGATCACCAGACCCGTACCGGCACGCCAGGCCGCTCCGACCTTGCCATGGACGAGTGGGTCGCCGAATATCGGTTGCCGCAGGCGGGGCTTGATCGCATCGCCCTGCGTGCCGACGTGGTGTCCGCCCGCGCCGGCACGCTGGACACCGCGTCTCCCGCGGCGCGCGACGCCGGCACCATCCTGCTGTGCCAGCCCGACTGCGCGCCCGCCCGCAACGTGAAGGCGCAGGGCGTGGCATTGAACGCCGCCTGGGCACGCGGGCCGTGGCGGGCGGATGTGGGCACCACGCCGCTCGGCTTCGCTGTCACGTCGCTGCTGGGCGGTGTGTCGTACCGCGGCGACGTCGGCCCGGCCGGCTGGGGCATCGAGCTGTCGCGGCGGGCGCTGGCGGCATCGGTGCTGTCGTATGCGGGCATGAAGGATCCGGGCACGGGCCGCACGTGGGGCGGCGTCACCGTGAATGGCGCCGCGCTCAGCGGCAGCCTCGATCAGGGCGGGCGTTTCGGCGGCTGGGCCAACCTGGGCTGGCATGTGTTGACGGGCAAGCACGTGCAGTCGAACCGCCGTGTGCAGGGGATGGCCGGTGTCACGGTCCGGGTCGTCAACGAGCGCCACCGTCTGCTGTCGGTCGGCGCCACGGCGATGGCATGGCGTTTCAGCCACAATGCCGGCGAATACAGTTTCGGCCACGGCGGGTATTACAGCCCGGCCGCGTACCGCTCGCTGTCGTTGCCGGTCACCTGGGGCCAGCGCTTCGGCGCCCTGGCGGTCGCGGTACGGGCGTCGATTGCCGTCTCCCGTTCCCGCACGAAGGATGCGGCGTTCTACCCGCTCGATGCCGGCTTGCAGGCCGAGGCGGACGCGGTCGGCGCGGCGGCCTTCTATACCCCGCGCTACGCCGGCGGCAAGGGCCGCGGCACCGGCAGGGGGCTTGCCTTGACATGGGAATACCAGGCCGCGCGGGCCCTGTTCGTCGGCGGCCGCTTCAGCCTGGACCGCTCGATCGACTATGCACCGAACCGTTTCCTGTTCTACCTGCGCTGGGCGCCGGGCCACGTCGCCGCGCAGCCGGTGGCGTTCCCGCCCGAGCCCGTCGTGCCGACTTCACAGCTCTAGGCCAATGCCAGGGTATGCGGCGCTGATCCAGGCTGACGCGCGCGTGGCGTCATGGCGCGAATGACGTGTGGACCGCGGAACGCGGCGGGGTGTTGCCTGATCAGTTCCAGCCGCCGGCGTTCAGGCGGTGATCCAGCCGGGGAGGCCTGGCGATCTCGGCCTGCGTGCGCAGTGCCAGCACGGCGCGGTTGCGGGCAGCGGACAACAGGGTGCGGACGACGATGGCGAGGGCTTGTTTCATGGTGCGGCTCCTGGGGACGGTGGCGATCGCGATGCGATCCGATACGACCGTTATATAGGTGAGCCGCGCAAACTTCCAATTCTATGATGCAATACCAGTCATGCTTGCCGTGAATGTTGTCAGGGGGTGAATGCGGCCCGCGCAGGGCGGGCAAGGGGATGGCCCGGCCGTGAAAGCCGGGCCGACGGCAAGCTCACAGCACCACGAACAGGACCCACACCACGACCGGCGCAACCAGCGTCACGATAGCGCCATAGATCATCAGCTGGCGCAGGAAGACGTCGCGGTCGATATGCTGGGCGCTGGCCAGCACCAGGGCGCCGTTGGTCGAGAACGGACTCACATCGACGATGGTGGACGCCACCGCCATGGCGGCGATGAAGCCGATCGGGTCGACGCCGGTACCGCCTTGCAGGAACGGCACGGCCAACGGGATCAGGGAACCCAGCACGGCCGTCGACGAGGCGAACGCCGACACGATGGCGCCGACGAACAGCAGCAACAGCGCCACCACCAGCGGCGAAGTCAGGCTGGCGACGCTGTCGCCGACCCAGGTGATCGTGCCCATCTTCTGCATCACGCCCACATAGGTGCTTACGCCCACGATCAGCATGATCTCGGGCCACGACACCTGGCCGATGGCGCGTTTCTGCACCTGCGGCGACATCAGCGAGATCAGCAGGCCGATCGAGATGGCGACGAAGCCGATATCGAGCTTGTACATCAGCGTCAGCACGGCCAGCGCGAGCAGGCCGGTCACGGTGACGATCTGCTGGAACGTTGCGCCTTCGTCCAGTTGCGCGCCGGCCCCCGCGGGGCCTGTGCCGCCACTGCCAGCCGCGCTGCCGGCCGGGCCGATCGCGCCGACGGCCGCGCCGGAACGCTGTTGCGTCAGCCGCTCCTCGCTGGCCGCTTCGGCTTCGGCATCGCCATAGATCTGCGGCCCCTGCGCCGCCACCGCGACGGTCGCGCCGAATGGCGGCACCAGGCCGCCAAGCCCGGCCGCCGGCCTGGGCGCCTGCTGGCGCATCAGTTTCATGCCGCCAAAGACAATGAACAGCAGCAGCGAGACGGTGAAATTCACTCCCAGGCTGACGAACGCGGTCGTCAGTTCCGAGATCGGCAGTCCCGCTTCGTTCACCACCTTGTTGGTGATGCCGCCGTAGATGCTGATCGGCGAGAAGCCGCCGCCCTGGGCACCGTGGATCACCATCAGGCCCATCATCAAGGGATTGATGTTGTACTTGGCGGCAAAGCCCAGCGCGATCGGCGCGATGATGGCCACGGCCGCCGGGCTCACGGCACCGACGCCCGTCAGCAGGGCGGTGATGGCGAACATCACCCAGGGAATGGCGGCGATGCGCCCGCCCACGGCGCGCACCGCCAGCCTCACCAGCCAGTCGATGGTGCCGTTGTTCTGGGCCTGGGCAAACAGGAAGGTGATGCCGACCAGGGTCAGGAACAGTTCGGCCGGAAAGCCGGCCATGATGCCCTTGGCCTGCAAGCCGGCGACGAGCGTACCGACCAGGAAGGCGCCGACAAAGGCGATGACGCCCATATTGATGGGCAGTGCAGTGGCGATGACGAACATCAGCGCCAGTACGCAAATGGCAATCAGGTGAGTGGACAAGGCGGTGCTCCCAGAGGTGCGGTGCCGGGTTCCGGCCGGGCCGCGGGTGGTACGTCTCCTTGCATTGCCCGTCCTGGAAAGCGGCCAGTGCGGGCATGCTCTTTCGTTATCGTGAAACGTAAAGTAAAGGGGAACGGTGCCGGGATCAATTACTGCCGACAGCCGATGTTTACTCTGAGCGGAAAGATGGCGCGGGATTCCAGGCGCTGTCGCGCCGCGGCCAGGCAGGCGCATCGGCTCGTCCGTGAGCCTGAACGTTCGGTTTGCCGTCGGGCGCGACCGGCCGGGGAAGGCCTGGCATGTGGCGCACGGCTGGCATGGCCAGCTGGCGCGACGCTTATTGTTGGCTGACGACCGCCGGCAGATAGGCCGCGCAGAACGCCGGCGGCAGGCGGCGCGGCTTGCCGCTGTCGATCTCGATGCAGACCAGGTGCCAGCGTCCGCGCATCACCGTGGCGCCGTCCGCCGCCCGCACGAGCTGGAAACGGCGCTCCATCGTCAGGCGGCCATCCGTTGCCACCAGCCAGGTGCCCAGCAGCAGCTCGTCGCCGAGGCCCGTCGGCAGCAAGTAATCGTAGGCCGCATGGCCGATCGCCATCGCCCGGTTCAGCCGGCGCCAGGCGCCCAGGTCGAGCCCCAGGGCCACCGAGTGCGACCAGCCGGCCTGCTCGCACCAGCGCACGTACACGGCGTTGTTGGTATGGTCCAGCCCATCGATGTCGCCGGCGGCGGGACGGACGGGCAAGACATGCGGCGCGGGATAATCCCAGTTCACGGCGGCTCCAGGGCAAAGGCAGCATTGTAGCGCCCGCCGGCAAGGCATCCGAACGCCGCGGGTACCGTTATCGTGCCCGTAGCGGAATGCGCGTCCGGCAATGCGGCTTCTTTCCAGTAGCTGGATATCCCGCCACCTCAACCATGCTCATCCGTTACATCCCGCGCCACGCAGAACACCCGCCCGCCATGCGGCACGGCATTCCAGCAGAGCCACCGGTAGCTCCCATCCTTCGCGCGAAAACGATTCTCGAACTTGATGGTCGTATCGCCTTTTCCCAGCTTGCGTATTTCCTGCCTGGTCTGCTCGCGGTCATCCGGATGTTCCAGCCATTCCGAGGTGCGTCCCAATAAAGCCTCGGTATCCCAGCCGAATATCCGGGAGAAAGCGGGATTGACGCTGATCCACCGGCCTGACGAATCGGTAACGCCCAGCAGATCCTGGCTCAACTGCCATATCTGTTCGTGCTCGATCGTGCGCTCGGCCAGTTCGCGCATGGCCGCCTTGTGGACGGTGACGTCGAGCGCACGTGAAAACAGTTTCGATCCTTCCGGTACCGCTGCCCAGGACAGCCACCGGTAGCTGCCATCCTTGTGCCGGTAGCGGTTCTCGAAGTTCAATATCGGCTCGCCATCACGCACCTGCCTGAAAGCGGCTTCGCTGGCGGCGCGGTCTTCCGGATGAACAAATTGCGCGTAATGCTGTCCCGTCACGTCGCGCTCATCCCACCCCAGTACGCGGGTCCATGCCGGGTTGACGTGGTCGAACGTCGCGGTCGGCATATCGATGACGGAAAGCAGGTCGGGAATGATCAGCCAGCTCCTTGCGCGGTCCTGGTTGGCAGGGTCCGACACGGCTGGCGGGATCCAATGTGGATGTGACATTTCGGGCCTTCGATTTGATTTGTCCAAGACGGCGCGCGGCACTCGTTGCATTGTAGGGATGGTACGACTTCTTTGCCAGCGCTTGCATGGCAGGTCCCCGCTGGGAGTCGACTATGGCACCGCCCGACCGTGTCGCGCATGCCATAAACGATAAAAATGATACTCGTACGATTTACGCTTGGCAACGTGCGTCCGATAACAGTGTTTCTTGTCCAGGCATAACCAAGTTCGTACGATTACTGGCCGGCCGGCCGGGGAGTCAAGGCGTCCTGGCTCCCGGGCCCCAGCGATCAACCAGCCTGCAGCGCGGACCCGATGGCGCTGCGCAGTTGCTCGAACGGCAATGGCTTCGGCAGCACCCGTATGTCGGCCGGTAGCGACATCGACGATATCGTCGAGCGTTCCAACCCGCTGACCACGATGACCTGCATGCCGGCGTAGTCCGGGTTCGCGCGCAGTTTCTGGATCATGCGGACCCCGTCCATGCCCTGCATCTGCAGGTCCGTGACCAGGATCCGCGGGCGCTCGCGCCCGATCTCGAGCAGCGCGTCGAAGCCGTCCCGGGCCTTGACGATGTCGATCTGCATATCCCAGCCGGACAGTTCCAATTCGTACCGCTGCAGCATGGCTGGTTCATCGTCCACGACGAGCACGCGGTGACGTACCTGCGCCGCCGCGCTGGCGCTCACCGCACGCGCCTGGCGGCGTTCGAGCACCAGCCTTTCCACCGACGCCTTGACGATGCGGCGGTGGCCACCGGCCGTCTTCCACGCTTGCAGCACGCCGCTCTCGACCCACAGCTGCACGGTGCGGTGCGCAACGCCCAGGATGGCAGCGGCTTCCTTTGTCGAGTAATACTCGGTTGCGTCGTCGTTGCTGCCAGTTATGCCGGGGTGGGATTGCTGGGTCATGGGAGCTGCCAGGGGTGGGCACTGCAGGGGTTGTTCAGATGAACTGCCAGGGGTGAGTGTTATCAGTAGGATGCCAGGCAGGGGTGAGTCGAAGAGAATTATAGATCAGCGTTATCGGGTGGCGAACGCCCAAGGCAGGTTTTACGATGTTTTGGCAGGTTTGTTGCTTTTTGATAGTCACAAAAATACCGTGACACTGGCATACGTCAGGCGTGTCGATGCTAGCCGCGACCTTGCCCGGCCCCGGTCCGCTGGTCAACACTTGCAGGAACACGGCGATGCAGGGCGCTCCTGAACGCGGTCGGCGTATAACCGGTTCGATCCTTGAATGCGGTAGCGAAATTGCCGGCGTTCTGGAATCCCACCAGTTGCGCAATATCGCGCACCTCCATCTCCGTATCGCGCAGCAGGGTGGTGGCGCGCTCGACGCGTAGTTCGCGTACGTACTCAAAGACGCTGCAGCCTACCCGCGCGCGGAATAACTGATTGAGTTTTTCGCGATAGGTGCCGACCCGGTGGGCGATTTCCGTCAAGCCCGGCAGATTGCCGATATTCTCGGCAATGACCCGCTTGGCGGCGGTCAGCAACACCGCATCGGCGTCGCCATCCTCGGCGGAAAACCCTTTCGCCGGCCCATGCCGTTGTGCCAGGCGCAAGTGGATGCCGATCCGGACCAGCAGTTCCTCGCTGTCGAACGGCTTCGTGATGTAGTCGACGGCGCCCGCCATCAACCCAGTGACCCGTTCCAGCGGACTGTCCGCACCGCTGAGGAAAATGACCGGAATTCCGCTCGTGGCCGGGGAAGCCTGCAGCAGGCGGCAGCACGCAAAGCCATCGAGGTCGGGCATCTTCGCATCGAGCAGGATGAGGTCCGGCAGGTCCGTCTTCGCCAGCTCATAGGCCTGCGTCCCCGTGTTGGCGGACGTTACATGGTAGCCTGCTTCACTCAGCAGATCGACCAGCATCAGGCGTTCGAAGGCGGCATCGTCGACCACCATCACGTGGGCGGGTTGATCGAAGGCGTTGGCCATGTCTCCTCCAGCAATCGACGCACGGAGGCGTCAGGGTAAAGACTGCGTTCACTTCAAGTGTTCGGCTTGATACGGCATCAATGTGACAGTGCGTTGACTGTCAGGCGACCCACCAGCTGTTCCTGGCTGATGGACCGGTCCACGATATTTCCGGAAGCAAGCGGTTTTTCGGTCACGCAGGCAATCGCGCTCAGCATCGCGGTCAGTACCGCATAGCTGGCATCCCGGACCGATATGTGAAGAATGACCGCGTCGGACGTAAAAGACTCCATCTGCAACACATGACCGTTATTCGCCTGAACCTGGCAGATGACGTCCGACAGGGCGGCGGCAATCGGTCTGTCGATCGCGATGTTCAGTTGAAAGCTTGGCGCGAAATTCTGCATCGTTCCTCATTGCGGTGTTGTCGGGCCGGTCGATAGCTATCACATTGGAGGCTAGGGTATCACTTTTACTGATTTTTCGGTTGGCACAATCATGCAATATTTTTGTCATGGAATTTTTCTTTCGGATTGCATTCGGATACCGGTCCATTACTGCCGCACTTGCGCGTTGATGCCTGGGTAACCATTCCGATGATTTCCAGACCGAACGTGACAAACATGACATGGCCGTGCCGGATCGGTGCCGGGCATGTAACAGGCAAAGAGGCGGCCGTGGCAGAGCGGTTTACGTCATGGCTGGCGACGCCGACGGACGCACCATAATTTTTTGATCACCTGTCGATTTCACGCGGTATCGTTCGTCGTGACAGTGCAGAACCCGTCATTCCACCCAACTTCATCGAAAGGACGTCATGAACAAGCAGATCTTCGTCAACCTGCCCGTCACAGACCTCGACAAATCCAAGGCTTTCTTCCAGGCGCTGGGCTATGCCTTCAATGCGCAGTTCACCAACGAGAGCGGTGCCTGTCTGGTCATCAACGAAGGCAGCATCCACGCCATGCTGCTGACCCGGGATTTCTTCAAGACCTTCATCGACAAACCCCTTGCGCAAGCGAAAGAGGCGACCGGCGTGCTGATCTGCCTGAGCTGCGAAAGCCGCGAGGAAGTCGATGGAATCGTCGCGAAAGCACTTGCGGCCGGTGGCAGGGCGCCACGCGAGCCACAAGACCACGGTTTCATGTACAGCCATGCCTTCGAAGACCTGGATGGCCATGTGTGGGAATTCGTGTGGATGGCGCCGCAGGCGCCGGAAGCCCTTGAACCGACCGTGGCGGTCGGCCGATGACACGGGTTATGAGGCGTTCTTGACGACACCGCCATCGACGCGCAGCGCTGCGCCAGCGGTCGCCGATGCCGGCGGGCTTGCCACTTGGGCGATAAGTGAGGCCAGCCGGTTGCCGCCAGCCTGGTAAACCACGTCTAGTTCGATGCCTTGACCCAGGGCGGCATCGAGATGCTGCGCCTTGTCGGCGAAGGCCGTTCAAAGCAGCGCGGGCCCGACCGGCCTGGCGGGCGCGGGGACACCATCAAGTCCCACATGAAAGCCATCCCGCGGAAACGGGATGCGTATGCCCATGCGGGGATGATCGCGTCGCGGCGCCCGAAGCGGCCAACAACGCGGGCGCGCAGGTCTCGTTCATTCCGATGCTGATGCTGGGGATTCCTTCGAACCCGGTGATGGCGCTGACGATCGGAGCGACGATCATCCAGGGCATTCAGTTGGGGCCGGCGGTGATGACTGAACAGCCTGAACTGTTCCGGGGGCATCATCGCATCGATGTGGATCGGGAATTTTTTCCTGATCGTCCTGAATAGGCCTATGATCGGCCTCTGGGTGCGCATGATCATGGTGCCCTATCACCTGCTGTATCTGGCCATCCTGCTATTCTGCGCGATCGGGGTGGTCAGCCTGAACAACAGCGACTTCGACATTTACCTGATGGGGCATTCGGCCTGTTCGCTATCTCTGCGCCAAGCTTGAATGCGGACCGGCGGCCCTGATGCTCGGCTTCATTACCGGGCCGATCAAGGAGGAGTATTAGCGGCGTGCCTTGCTGCTGTCGCGCAGTGACTCGACCGTGTTCTTGAACAGCCCCATCAGTGCAACCATGCTGGCCATTCACTGGTGGCGCTGGTGATCGTCATGCTGCCGCGCTGCGAAAAAAACGCCAGGAGGCATCCGTCGGTTAACGGGCCGGCGCTGGCCCGGGCGGGAGACGTCGGCCGTCACAGTGCGGGCCGAAGGTCATTGAAAGGCCTTTCGGTAACAAGCTGGTTATGATGAAGCGAGCGTCATATGCCAGCACGCCTATGGATGTCGCGACCTGACGAATTGCTGAGTGATAGTTCGTCGCCGTGAGATCTCCAAGCCGCATGAGCGGAGGGACTCAGCAGTAATGGCATTTCCGATGGTATTGGACTGCAATGAGTGCTGTTTCGCGAGCAGGATAAGAAGCTTCGCAATTGAATGCTGCGCGGTGCCGTGTGCGCAGGCGGGACTACCTTAACCCGCGGCGGCAGCGGCGGCCTAGATGTACAGGTCGATCGGCACGACCAGGCTGAACGGTCTCGACCCTGACGTTCGTTGCACCGTATGCTAATGCTTATTGCCAACTGTCCACAATCGCGTTGCCGATTTCCTGTCTGAAGCCGTCCCGCCTACTGGCGCTTTATGTTCAATAACTCAGCGGCATGGCATGCCATTCGTCTTAACACATGGCCTTCGTGAAGACGTAAAGCAGACACTTTAACAACTCACGCAGCAAGGCTTGCTTCTGTTTGCAATTAGGTTGAAACTGGATGATGCATCAGCTGCAGCCTAAGAAGGAAGAACTACCACAGCAATAAAACGGATAGTGGGCGCTCTGGTATTCCAAACTGCGCACAGTTCTTATCATGTAAAAATTTTTCGTCAGTCGTCAAATACTCGCGCCATGACAGCATTAACTTCGGAGATGAAGGGGATGCCTTATGCAAAAGTTGGAAATCCGACATGACCCGGAAGGTGACGGTTTTCACTTCAGGGTACAGCGAATTCTCCCTGATAGTATCAGAGAAGCGGCAGCGGTCGCAGTCGCCGATCCACTAGCACTAGCGCTGAGCCAGACCAATTCGCGCCTGGGTGATGAGCTTACGTGGTATCTGGAGTATTACCTGGACTATCCATACGGGCCCAACCAGCAGCGCGCCGAACGCGTTACAACCGCGCTCAAGGAGTGGGGTATACAGGCGTTTAATGCCTTATTCGGCCAAGATAAAGCTCGAGATTGGTACCGTGATGCCACTCGTAGCGCCCATGCGGAACTGCACCTAATTATTACCAGTGACGATGCGCGGGTGCTTGCTTGGCCATGGGAGGCGTTGCATGATCCTCTGGTTGGCGACTTGGCGCTTCACTGCCGCATCGAGCGCCAGCTTCAGTACTTGGAAGATCCTCCTGAGCCGCATCCGGCGCTTTCGCGTGAAAGCATCGGTATCTTGCTAGTTACCGCACGTCCCTACGACGCCGACGTAGGCTATCGAAGTATCTCGCGTCCCTTGGTTGAACTCATTCACAAGGAAAATCTGCCTGCCAGAGTCAAGCTACTCCGTCCGCCCACTTTCGATCAGTTGCGTGCGGAGCTTCAGGCAAACCCGGGTGCTTACCATATCGTGCATTTTGACGGTCACGGTGGATTCGGCATTGAGTCTGACAAGACTGGTCAAAAGCTGAAAGGAGCACAGGGGCAGCTCATATTTGAGCAGCACGACGGAAGCGAAGCGTTTGTTACAGGAGAGCTGCTAAGCCAACTGCTGCGTGAGCATCGCATTCCAATCGCCGTGCTCAATGCCTGCCAATCGGCTACGCTAGATGCGGAAGCCGAAGATGCCTTTGCCTCAGTCGCTACTTCGCTATTGAAGGCTGGTGTGCGTAGCGTTGTAGCTATGGGCTACTCGCTGTACGTGAGTGCGGCTCGGGAGTTTCTGCCACCATTCTACCGGCGACTGTTTGAGTCTGGTAGTGTAGCTGACGCAACCCGTGCTGGCCGCCAAGCACTCGTTGCGCATCCCGAACGTAGATCCGGCTTTGCCCTTCAGGACTGGCTCGTACCGGTTTTGTACCAGCAGCAACCCCTGCACTTTAAATTCACTAAACAAACCCACGTTGAAACGCATGCTTCCGAGTTCGTCATTCCTGAGGCGGCTCGGCTCGACACCAGTGAAACGCCGTATGGTCTGATCGGTCGCGATAGCGCAGTGTTGGCATTAGAGCGCGCTAGCCGCCGGCCACCTGCTGCTCTGCTGGTGCACGGTATGGGCGGAGTGGGCAAGACAACGCTGGTGCGCGGCTATATCGATTGGTTGGCGCGCACCGAAGGTCTACCGCCGAAGATCGTATGGATATCGTTCGTGGATACTGGTTTTGCGGATTACGTGCTCAGCCGACTAGTCGAGGCCACCTTAGGTATCGAGGCTATCGCTGAGCCGGGAGCCCAGAAGTGGTCACAGCTTGTACGCTTCCTACGGAATGCCCCACTCTTGATCGTTTGGGACGACTTCAAATGTACGAACAATACTGCTGATGTTGGGACGGATGAAACATCGGGCTGCCTCATTTCGGCAGATGACCGTCAACGGCTCAAACATTTTCTCCAGCAGCTGCGCGGAGGTAAAAGTAAGGTACTCATCACGAGCCGTACCGATGAGGACTGGCTGGATACTTCAGAGTGCTGGCGAATTCCGTTAAGTGGCCTGCAGGGCGAAGAGCGCGAGGAGTTGGCGCAGCATATTCTGTCCGACCATGGCATCCGGCTTAATCCTAAAGACCATAAAACGACTGACCTGATCACGAGTATGGAAGGGCATCCACTGATGATGCGTGTCATTTTACCCAAGTTAGCACGAGAAAGCCCTGCTACGTTGATGCAGGCGATGGCGCAATACCTGGCAGAACCTGCCAGCTTCAATTCGATAGAGCGCCAGCTTTACGCAACGTTGTGCTACGTTCAGGGTGGGCTGCCAACTAAACTTAAACCTTTGCTATACCCAGTTGGATTGCACGGCGGCAATGTAGACACGGCCGAGCTAGCCAATATGGCAAGTAGAGCTGCTCAACCATTTACAGCTCAGCAGACGCAAAACGCCATGGAGATGTTAGAGGCGGCGGGACTCGCACAGGAAATAGGCTGCAATATATTCAAACTGCATCCGGCGCTCGTCTGCTATCTGCGCGGCGAGGCGAAAAGCGTTGTTGACAGCGCCGCAGCGCAGGCATGGCGCCATGCTTTTGTGGCTACTATGGCGACTTTAGTCGGTCTGAACGTAAGCAGCCCGTTACACTCCCAACATACATTCTATTCGTTCTTTGGTAAGAGTGTCGAGCAAGCATGCAAGATGGTCGATGATTTTGTTAGTCCTAAAGACTATGGCACGTTAATGCAATATCTAGGTAACTATGCCTATGAGCGGCAGGATATGTCGCAAGCTCGCACGTATTTCGAAACTTTAGCGCAGCATTCTGAAATGCACGGAAATGACACCCATGCGTCGGTAGCCTACCACATGCTCGGAATGGTGGCTGCGCGAGGGATGCAAGTCAATGTGGCTGAGGAGTGGTACCGAAAGTCTTTGAAGATTAAGGAGCGCCTATGCGATAAGCGCGGCGTGGCTGGTGCCCATCATCAGCTCGGACTTTTGGCCCAAGAGCGACGCGACCTTAATATGGCCGAGGGGGAATATCGCAGGGCATTAGGAATTAAGGAGGAGCTCGGTGACGAATCCGGGATTGCGGCAACCTGTCATCAACTTGGAACGCTGGCCCATTCGCGGGGCGATTTTCATCTGGCCGAAATATGTTACAACAAGGCGCTTGGAATAACCGAGCGCCTGGGCGAGGAACGTGCCGCCGCAACCACCCTTCACCAGCTCGGTGTCTTAGCTGCGCACTACCACAAATTTGACGTGGCTGAAGTATGGTACCGTAAATCGATGAACATTAGGGAGCGTATTCGTGATGAACTCGGCTTAGCTAACACTCATCATCAGCTCGGAATTTTAGCTTCGAAGCAGAATCGCTTCGATGTGGCTGAGAGCGAGTATCGCAAGGCGCTAGAGATAAAAGAGCGGCTCGGCAACGACTTCAGTACAGCGACTACCTACCATCAACTTGGGGAGGTCGCGCAAGCACGACGTGACTTTGATATAGCGGAGGGGTGGTATCTAAAGTCGTTCAAAATAAGGGCCGAGCTCCGCAATAGCCTCGGCGCCGCAGAAACATGTCATCAACTCGGGATGATCGCAGAGGAGCGGCGAGCGTTAGACGTAGCCGAGGGGTGGTACCGTAAGTCGCTGGACTTCCTGAATAAGGAAGATAAGACTAACGCCGCGCATACGTACTATCGTCTCGGCATATTGGCAATGGAGCAACGCAATTTCGACATGGCTAACAATTGGTGCCTCAAATTCCTTGGAATAGCAGAGCGCCGAGGGGACCTGCTTGGCATTGCGATAATATACGAACAGCTCTGGGCGATATCTATGGAATTGTGCGATCTTGAAGCGGCAGACCGGTACTATCACAAGTCATTGGATAGCCTCAGTGCGTACAACCTTACTCAACTGGAAGACGAGCGCCGTCGTATCCACACTCGAGATAGTTGATCAGAGTCGCCCATTTCCATCGACAGTCAAAGGTTATATAACGTGACACCGCTAGAATCAGCCATAACAAGATTAAGTGACGAGAAAGCGGTTCAATATGTGAATCAGCTCATTCGTGCCTGCCACTCTCCGTCTACTGTCCAACTATCAGGTGAAGACGTGGCTTCGGCAATTGGGTTGGAGTTTTCCCTGCCATGTGATGCAGTCGATGTGCCGTCTTACGGTGACGTGGCCCGATCTGTTTTACTCCTCCTAGCGAGCAATTTCCAGCAGCGGATTGAAATCGAAGCTTTAATAAATACCCCAAAGCTACTCAATTTCGGCAAAGAACTCGTAGACTTTGACCCTATTAAGGTTCTGAACATATTGCAGAGTCAATTCAATGCCTTTAATTTCTTACAGAGCGGGGCGCAAGCGTCGCCGCGTTGGGAAACGGCACAGCCCGGCTTATTGCGGGCGGTGGGTCAAAACCTTCTCACATGCGCAGGTTTTCGCACAGTTGACCCAGTAAGCGATGCTGAGTATAAAATCTGGTACGCGACTACACGTAGTCTAGTAGATCGAGCAGATCCTTCAAAAGGATATGGAGTTCAACATGATGGCAAAGTTCACTATGGTTCTTGTACAGTGTTCGTTCCGAAATCGCACAAGATTGGATCAGTTGGTTCACCGTGGTGGAAGCGCATTCTCACGTGCAATGATGATCGACTGCAGTTGTTGGCGGTCGAGCGCGTGGCTGAAGAGACATTCTGGGCAAGTGTCGCTTTAAAATTATCAAGGTCTCCGATCGAAGAACGCGATGCGGTAATCTTCGTTCACGGATTTAATGTTGACTTTGAAGAGGCGGCCTTGCGTACTGCACAGATCGGGTTCGACATGCAAGTGAAAGGGGCGATGGCTTTTTTTAGCTGGGCATCGCGAGGTGAAGCGAATATGTATTTAGCGGATGCGGCCACAATCGAGCTTGATGAAATGATTCTTGCCGATTACTTATGCGATTTTGCACGGTATAGTGGCGCCCGTCGGGTTCATGTTATCGCGCATAGTATGGGCAATCGCGCCGTACTGCGCGCGGTTGACCGCATTGCAGGTAATGCGCAGCGACGTACAGGAATACAGTTCGGCCAGTTCATTTTAGCAGCGCCTGACGTCGATGTTCGGAAATTTCAGCAGCATTGTGCTGCTTATCGTGCTATTTCTGATCGGACGACTCTCTACGTCTCAAGCAGGGACATGGCTGTGGAAGCATCTCGGTGGCTGCACGACTTTCCGCGTGCCGGATTGGTGCCCCCCGTGACTGTCGCGGAGGGTATAGATACCATTAACGTCGTCAATGCCGATCTCACTTTGCTTGGTCATGGCTACGTCGCCGAAGCTCGTTCAGTCATCAACGATATGCATTCGCTAATCCAGCACGGTGCAGCTCCTCAGAGTAGGTTCGGTATTCGCTTAACGTCGACCGAGCAAGGACACCCGTATTGGATGATTGGTGCTTAGTAATAATTCTTGAGGCACGTTATAAATTCGCTTAGATATGGCGCAACTGTCATCTTTCTTTGTTTCATCCGTCTCAATTCGGCAAACAGCGAATTTTCACATTTCAACGCTCAGTACACTAAGCTTTAAACGCTGATTAAATTTGTGCTTGCCAAGAACGGGAGAGACATTAGTTTCAATTGGCCAACATTCAGTCCTGCAACCACACTGCCGTGCATAAAGAGTCGATTTCGGGAGGTTTTTTTTGCTGCACAGTTGCACGATATTTCCTAAACCCAAGTCTTCCTTGAGTGTCGTAACCTGTCCAAGCATCTTCAAGGGCATCAACCGATTGCCAATGATGAATACAGGGTCTACAACAACAAGCCGGAGCTTGAAAATCCGGCTTTTCACGATGCGGACGTACAGACGCAGCGACAACTGCAAGCCGAATTCAAGGATGCTAAACTGGTCAAAGACTCAGTGAGTGCCATGCTGGTCGACGAAGATCAGATCGGCGCGCTGTATCAATATCAATGGTTCGTCGAAGCGGCTGCCCTGATCATCTGTTCGGATTTTGCGACGATCCAGCGCTACGATCACGATCGGGACCAGCTGGAACTCATCGCCCGCATCGGCTTAAATGCCGCCGCATTAAAGTTCTGGTAGTGGGTGCGACCAGGTCAGGCAACGACCTGCGGACGTGCGCTGGAACTCGGCGAACGCGTTGTCGTGCCGGATTTCGAATCGAGCGCTTCTATCGCCGGCAGCGAAGACCTGAACGAGTTTCGCAAGGCCGGGGCGAAAGCGGCCAATCGAAGCCGTTGCTGACACGAAGCCTGCGCCTCGCCGGCATGATCACCACGCACTGGGCTCGTCGGCACGGTCCCCCGGAAAGCAATGTGCGCCTGCTCGATAGCATTGCCAGGCAGGCGGCGGATCTCATTGAACGCAACACGCCACCGGACGTGTTGCGCCATTAGGCGGCCCGGCTTCTCGACGCGAACCGTTACAAGAATGAATTCCTGCCGACGCTGGCGCATGAGTTGCACAATCCCCTGGACCCCATCCGGACGGGCGTGGCGTTGCTGAGATCGGTAGGGCGGAGCAGGTGCCGCGCCTCGACCATTATGGAGCGGCAACTCGGCCACATAGTGCGTCTGATCGACGATCTTCTCGATGTGTCCCGCATCAGCCGCAGCCGCGGAAGAGCGCTCGTAAAGCCTGAAGGCGGGTATCGACCACCACTTGACCAAGCCAGTGTCCTCAGTGAAATAACGGCGCTGCTTCCACGAATCGCTCGCAATGCCTGACTTGCGACCAAGGCACCCCGCGATTCGCCGTCGTGCTTTGGAACAGCGCCGAGCAGGCATCTGTTCGGATTTATTTTTCTCTACCCGCGATCAGGGTGATGATTCCCGCCGCTCATCGTCCTCGACCATGATCGCCTGCAAGGCCGTCATTTTCTGCTCGGTCGACCAGGTGGGGTGACGGTTGTAGCAGGCTAACGCAAGATGTTCGCACGCGCCGCGAGTGCCCTTGGCATCGCCCCGCGATTCCCGCACGATCTGTAGCGCCGCCTTGTCGAAGCGCTCCTTGTACTGCCCGGACGAGCGCGCGGGCAGCGGGCCTTTCGCCAGCCGGGCGCCGCAACTGAGTGGCTCGTCGAGCAGCGCCCGATAGGCCGATTCGCGCTGCGGCACCGCCTGGGCGCAGACGGACACGTAACCTTCGATTTCCGGATGGCCCGGGCTGTTGCCGGACGCCGGATCCCGTGCGGCGGCCTCGCCGCAGAGGGCCAGCAATGCAAGTGTGAACGTAACTGTTTTCATGCGAAGTTCCCTGGAACGGAGGAACCGGGAGCTTACCCGACAATGTCGCGGCTGGTAAACGATGCCCTGGCCGTGCAGCCGCCATCCCCGCATATCGGGTACACTGGTTGCTCTTTCTGCAAGATCATCATGTTTTACAAGGGTATGCCGGGCCTGGCCCCGGCGCGCGATAGCGCGCCCCAGGCGTGAAACCTCGGCGCCGTTGCCGAGCCAATGCAACCGAGTGCCTGTCGACGCGCAGGTAGCTCTTTGCCGATCGTGCGTCCGCCATCCATGGATTTCAGACCTGGCATTTCCTTTGTCGCGCGGCGCTCGAGGCTCATCCTGTTCTGGCCGATCCTGTCGCTGTGCATTGCCGTCCTCGGTTGGGTATCCATCCTCGATACCCTCGAAAGGGAGCGCCGCGCCCGGGAAGACGATGCGCTGCGCGATGCCGCCGCCATAGCGCGGGGGTATGCCGGGCACCTGGGCCGGACCTTCCACATGATCGACCAGATCCTGCAGCACGTGCGTTTCGAGTGGGCGCTCAGCGAACAGCGCCTGCGGCTGGAAGGCCCGAGCGCGCCCGGCCTGTTTCCGTCCACGCCCATCTTCAATGTCGGCATCGTCGGCACGGATGGAAAACTGATCACCAATACGCTGCCGGTCCGCTCGGAAGATGTGTCGGACAGGATGTATTTCCGCGTCCATGATGACCGGCTCCACAAAACGCAAGTGGCCGACACCCTGTACGTGGGCGCGGCGGCCATCGGCCGGTCGACCGGGCGCAGTGTCGTGCATTTTTCACGGCGCCTCACCGGCAACGATGGAAGCTTCGCCGGCGTGGTGCGCGCGGCGGTGGCGCCAGCCTACCTGATGGCCAGTTACGACCGGGTCGCGCTCGGCGGCAACGGGCTGCTGTCGATCCTGGGCACCGACGGCGCCATCCGGGCCAGCCGGGTTGGCGAAAGCGTCTACAAGTCGACTACGAGTCCCTTCGCCGCCACGGCGCTGGCTGCGTCGGCGTTGCGCGGCGAACCGATGGCCAGGCCCGGGGGCAGCATGCTTGTCGATGGCGCCGCGTGGTTCCTCGACCGGCGCAACCGTTACCTCGGCTGGCAGAAGGTGCCGGGCTATCCGGTCATCGCCATTGCCGGCGTCGACCAGCAGGAAGCGTTCGCCGCCTTCGAGAAGGTCAGGGCGACGACGTTGGCGCGCACGACCATCAGCACGGTCGTCCTGGCCCTTTTCACGGTGGTCGCCATGGCGCTGTCGCTGCGCCTCGGCTGGCGCAAGTACCAGATGGAACTCACCCGCGAAGCGTACCGGCTCGCCACGGAAGAGGGTAGCGAAGGGTTCTACATCTGCCGTGTGATACGGGACAGGAACACTGCCATCGTCGACTTCGAGGTGATCGACTGCAACAGGACCGGGGCCGAGCTGTACGGCAGGCCGCGCGAGGCCATGATCGGTGCCCGGCTGTCGCACCTTCACGAGGCGGACAGGAGCGACTGGCGCGCCCGGCTGCTGCAGCGTTTCATCGTTGCCGTCGAACGCGGCGTCTTCGAAGACGATATTGAAGTGCCGTTCAAGAATGGACGGGAAAAGTGGTACCGCGTGAAGATGGCGCATTCGAAAGGCCTGTTGTCGGTAACCGCCTGCGATATCACCGAAAGCCGGCAGCATATGTTCGAACTCGAGCGCCGCGGCAATGAAGATGGGCTGACAGGGCTGCCCAACCGCCACTGGATGACTGCCTACCTGCCCGCAGCATTGCAGCGCGCCACCGCCAGGCGCGGCATGGTGGCGCTGCTGTTCATCGATCTCGACGGCTTCAAGAACGTGAACGATACGGCCGGCCACCATAGCGGGGATGCGCTGCTGCGCAATGTCGCGAAACGCCTGAAGCTGGCGGTGCGCCCGGCGGACCATGTCGTGCGGGTCGGCGGCGACGAATTCATCGTGATCATCGAGCAGGTGCACGACCGTGCCGCGGTCGCCCACATTGCCGAACGCGTATTGCAGGCCTTCCAGGAACGGTTCCACGTCGCAGAGGGCAGCTACCCTGTCGGTGCTTCGATCGGCATCAGCCTGTTCCCGGAGGATGGCACGGAAATGCAGGAACTTCTCACGCATGCCGACGCGGCCATGTATGCCGTCAAGACCAGCGGCAAGATGAACTATCGTTTCTTCGATCGGGAATACTACGAGACCATCCGCGCGAAGATCGACCGCAATGCGGAGCTGAGGCACGCGCTCGACACCGACCAGTTGATCATGTACTACCAGCCGCGCATTGACGTGCTTACGGGCGAGACGTGCAGCCTGGAGGCACTGGTCAGGTGGGCCCACCCCACCAGGGGACTCCTCGAGCCAATCGATTTCATTCCTCTTGCGGAAGAAACGGGGCTGATCGTCGAGCTCGGCGAAGTCGTGATCGACAAGGTCTGCGCGCAGATGGCCCACTGGTCCCGGCAGGGGCGGCACGTCGTCCCGGTATCCATCAACGTGTCGCCCCGCCAGTTCAACGAATCCGACGTGACCGAGGTGCTGCGCAAGGCGCTCACGCGCCATGGCATCGCCCCTGAACTCGTCGAGATCGAACTGACGGAATCATCGATGACCGCCGATAACGTCCACGTGTCGGAATCCCTCGAAGACATGCAGCAGCTGGGGATTGCCCTTGCCGTAGACGATTTCGGCACCGGCTACTCGTCACTGTCGCAACTGCAGCGGCTCGATTTCGATGTGCTCAAGGTGGACAAGGCCTTTACCGCCGAGCTGGAGAAGACCAAAGAGGGCAGCGTCTTCTTCACGGCGATCATCACCATGGCCCACGCGCTCGGCATGCGGGTCGTGGCGGAAGGCGTGGAGACGGCAGGCCAGGCCCGGCAACTGAAGCAGCTCGATTGCGACGAGCTGCAAGGTTATTTCATTTCGATGCCGCTGCCGGCCACCGAAACGCAGCCGATCCTGGCGCGGTGCGTGTTGTAGGCGTTCCAAGGCGCCATTGACCCGCAGCCCCCCGTGTAGTTGCTCAGGTAGCGGAAGTCACAGTTCCTGGGCAGTGTGGGGAATCCCGCGTTCCTCGTAGATGGCGTAGATCACCGCCAGCATGTTGACCAGCTCCTGCGAGCGGTCCATTGCCCGGGCGCTGAAGATGATGGGGGAGACCGCCTGGCGGTCGTCGATCGGCCGGTAGCACACATCCGTGCGGATCATTCCCTGCAGGCTGTCCGGCACGATCGCGATGCCCTGGCCCGCGCCGACCAGGCCGATGGCGATCTGCAGTTCACGCACTTCGAGCACTTGCTGCGGCACCAGCATGCGGTCCCTGAACGTTGCCAGCACCTGGTCCGCGAAGCTGGGGCGCGGTGCCTTCGGGTAGACGATCAGCGTGTCCTGCATCAGGTCCGACATCTTCAGCGGCCCCGCCGCCTGCGCCAGCCGGTGCCCGACCGGCAGGGCGACGATCAGGGGTTCCTCGCGCAGCACGATGCGGCGGATCGCCGCATCCTCGAACTTCAGCCTGCCGAAGCCCACATCGATGCGGCCATCCTTCAACGCTTTCAACTGCTCCATCGTCGTCAGCTCATTGAAGCTGATCTCCACTTCCTGGTATTGCTCACGATAGCGTCGCACGATTTCCGGCAGCAGCCCATAGAGCGTCGAGGCGACAAAGCCGATCGACAGCTTTCGTTCGATCGCGCCCACGCGCCGCGTCATCGCCTTCAGGTCGGCAGCCTTGGCGAGCAGCTCCTGCGCATGGGCATGGAAGAAGGTGCCCGCTTCCGTGAGTCGCACGGGGCGGGCGCCCTTGACGATCAGGGCCACGCCCAGCTCTTCCTCCAGTTGCTGGATTTGCCGGCTCAACGGCGGCTGCGCCATGTTCAGGCGTTCCGCCGCGCGGGTGAAGTTCTGCTCGTCGGCCACGGTAACGAAGTAACGCAGGTGGCGTAGTTCCATCTCTATACCTTAAAAGTATCATAAATATACCAAAACGGTGTTGGACTGGCAGTTTTACCCAGTCTATTGTACTCATATCGCTTTCGACTATACGAATTAAATATGATTCCGCGACTGAGACCAATGCCGGCGATTCGACCGCCGAGCACGACAAACCATCAGGAGACCGGCACGACACAGCAGGAACCGGCCACCGACATCGACTACACCCGCGCCACCGCTTGAGGAGTCTCGCCATGAACCAGCGCATCACGATCCCGATCCATCCCGCCAGGCCGGGGGCGCCGTCATCCATCGACGGCCTGCTCATTGAAGACGAAGTCCGTGGCGACTACCGGCTGCACCGCAGCGCCTTCACCGATCCGGACCTGTTCGAACTGGAGATGACCCACATCTTCGAGGGCAACTGGATCTACCTGGCCCATGAAAGCCAGATCCCGAACAACAACGACTACTACACCACGCACATCGGCCGCCAGCCGGTCTTCATCGCGCGCAACAAGCACGGTGAACTGAATGCGTTCATCAACGCTTGCAGCCATCGCGGCGCGCAGCTGTGCCGCCACAAGCGAGGCAACAAGGCGACGTATACGTGCCCCTTCCACGGCTGGACCTTCAACAACAGCGGCAAGCTGCTGAAGGTGAAGGATCCGGAAGGCGCCGGCTACCCGGAATGCTTCAACAAGGAAGGCTCGCATGACCTGAAGAAGGTGGCGAAGTTCGCCAGCTACCGCGGCTTCCTGTTCGGCAGCATCAATCCGGACGTGGTGCCACTGGAAGAATTCCTTGGCGGCGCCGGCAAGATCATCGACATGATCGTGGACCAGTCGCCCGACGGACTCGAAGTGCTGCGCGGCGCGTCGACGTACACGTTCAACGGCAACTGGAAGCTGCAGGCCGAGAACGGCGCGGACGGCTACCACGTCTCCGCCGTGCACTGGAATTATGCGGCGACGACGAACCGCCGCAAGGAACAGGAAGCGCAGCCGGGCCGCGAAGACAAGATCCGCGCCATGGACGCCGGCACCTGGGGCCGGCAAGGCGGCGGGTTCTACGCGTTCGAGCACGGCCACATGCTGCTGTGGACCCAATGGTCGAATCCGCAGGACCGGCCGAATCATCCGCGCCACGCCGAGTATGCGGAAAAGTTCGGGGAGGGGACGGCGCGCTGGATGATCGAGCGCTCGCGCAACCTGTGCCTGTACCCGAACGTGTACCTGATGGACCAGTTCGGGTCGCAGATCCGCCTGCTGCGACCGATCTCGGTGGACAAGACCGAAGTGACGATCTACTGCATCGCGCCCAAGGGCGAGCCGGACGACGCGCGCGCCCGCCGCATCCGCCAGTATGAAGACTTCTTCAACGTCAGCGGCATGGCGACGCCCGACGACCTGGAAGAGTTCCGCGCGTGCCAGGCCGGTTACGCCGGCGCGGCGATGGCGTGGAACGACATGTGCCGCGGCGCGACGCACTGGATCAAGGGACCGGACGAGGCAGCCAGGGCGATCGGCCTGCAACCGGTAATGTCGGGCGTGCGTACCGAGGACGAAGGCCTGTACACGGTGCAGCACCGCTACTGGCTCGACGTGATGCAGAAGGCCCTGGCGAAGACGGCGGTGCAGCCATGAGCGCGGTCCACCTGGAACGGATCGCGGCCTTCCTGTACCGCGAGGCGCGCCTGCTGGACGACGAGCAGTGGGACGAGTGGCTCGCGTGCTACGACCCCGATGCACGGTTCTGGATGCCTTCCTGGGACGACGACGGCACGCTGGTGACGGACCCGCAGCGGGAAATCTCGCTGATCTACTACCCGACCCGCCAGGGGCTGGAAGACCGCGTCTTCCGCATCAAGACGGAACGCTCGAGCGCGACGATTCCCGACACGCGCACCAGCCACAACATCGCCAACATCGAAGTGGTGGGCGTCGAAGGCACGCGCGTCACCGTGCGCTTCAACTGGAACACGCTGAGCCATCGCTACAAGACCGATTTCGCGTACTTCGGCATGTCGCGCTACGTGATCGATTTCGGCGGAGACCAGCCGCGCATCCTCGACAAGTATGTCGTGCTGAAAAACGATTACATCAAACAGGTCATCGACGTGTATCACATTTAGCCATTCACCGAACGAGAAGGAGACAGGTGATGAACACTCATCGCATCGCCCTGCAGTTCGAAGACGGGATCACCCGCTTCATCACCTGCAACCACGACGAAAAACTGGCCGACGCCGCCTACCGGCAAAAGGTCAACATCCCGCTGGACTGCCGCGACGGCGCCTGTGGCACATGCCGCGGCCATTGCGAGTCCGGCAGCTATGACATGCCGGCGTCGAGCTATATCGACGACGCGCTGGAACCTGCCGATGCCGCCCAAGGCTACGTGCTGGCCTGCCAGATGCGGCCCACGTCCGATTGCGTCGTGAAGATTCCGGCCACGTCGGCTGCCTGCAAATCGGGGCCGGCCACCTTCGGCGGCAGGATTGCCGCCATCGAGCATCTGTCCGCGTCGACGATCACGTTTGCCATCGATCTCGATGGTACCAGCCCCGAATTCCTGCCCGGGCAGTACGTCAATGTCGGCATCCCCGGTACGGAACTGACCCGCTCGTACTCGTTCAGTTCGCCGCCCGGTTTGCGGCAGGCGCGCTTCGTGGTGCGCAATGTGCCCGGTGGCCGGATGAGCGAGTTCCTGTCGCGGGACGCGTCGCCCGGGCAGGCCATTGCCTTCACCGGCCCGTTCGGCAGCTTCTACCTGCGCCCGGTCGAGCGCCCGGTGCTGATGCTGGCTGGCGGCACCGGCATCGCACCGTTCCTGTCGATGCTCGATGTGCTGGCGAACCAGGGATTGACGCATCCGGTGCGGCTGGTCTATGCGGTGACCAACGACCATGACCTCGTGGGCCTGGAGCAGCTCGATCGCATCGCCGCAGCCAACCCGCAATTCAGCTATGTCACCACGGCCGCGGCGGTCGACAGCAGTCACCCGCGCAAGGGTTACGCAACCGCGCATGTCGAGCCGTGCTGGATGAACGGCGGGGACGTCGATGTCTACCTGTGCGGCCCCGTACCGATGGTGGATGCGGTGCGCAACTGGTTCACCGAAACCGGCGTGGCGCCGGCCAGCTTCCACTTCGAGAAATTCTCGTCCACCAGCGGAGCCTGACATGACGCAAGAACCGAACAACACCCGTGAACGGTTTCGCGGCAAGGTCGTGATCGTGACAGGCGCCGCGCAGGGTATCGGCCGCGGCGTGGCGCTGGCCGCCGCACGCGAAGGGGCCCGGCTGGTGCTGGCCGACCGCGCCGGCCTGGTGCGGCAGGTGGCGGCGGAATGCATCGACCTGGGGGCCCGGGTCGCCGTAGTGCAGTCCGACCTGGAGAGCTACGCGGGCGCCGTTGCCGTGATCGACGCGGCACTGGCCGGATTCGGCCGCGTCGACGTGCTGGTCAACAATGTCGGTGGCACGATCTGGGCCAAGCCCTACCAGGAATACGAAGAAGACCAGATCGAGGCTGAAATCCGTCGTTCGCTGTTCCCCACGCTGTGGTGCTGCCGGGCCGTGCTGCCCGCGATGCTCGCGCAGGGCGCCGGTGCGATCGTGAATATATCGTCGGTAGCCACGCGCGGCATCCACCGCATCCCGTATTCGGCGGCCAAGGGTGGCGTGAACGCATTGACGGCCAGCCTGGCAATGGAGCACGCGCAGGACGGCATCCGTGTCAACGCGGTAGCCACCGGCGGCACGGAAGCGCCGCCCCGCGTGGTGCCGCGCAATCCCGAGCCGCTCAGCGCGCGGGAGCAGGTGTGGTACCAGGGGATCGTCGACCAGACCGTGGCGAGCAGCCCGATGCATCGCTACGGCACCATCGACGAGCAGGTGGCCGCCATCCTGTTCCTTGCCTCCGACGAAGCGTCGTACATCACCGGCAGCGTGCTGCCGGTCGGTGGCGGAGACCAGGGATAAGGGCGAAGACCCGCCAGGCCGGACGCAGCCTCGATCACTTCGCGGCCACGCTGAAACAACGATTCGCAACAACACCAATCCAGCAAGGAGACACGCATCATGCGGCAAATCGACGTGCAAGGCATGGCGGACAACGCCCGGTTCAACCGCTTCCATGCCAGCATCCTGGCATGGTGCGCCATCATCATCATCTGCGACGGCTATGACCTGGCAGTGGCGGGCATCGCGCTGCCTTCGATCATGAAGGAAATGGGCATCACCGCGCAGAATGCCGGATTCATGGTCAGCTCGGCGCTGTTCGGCATGATGTTCGGCGCGATCTTCCTCGGCACGATCGCCGACCGCATCGGCCGCCGCGCCGCCATCGCCATCTGCCTGGCGCTGTTTTCCGTCTTCACCGCCGCGGCTGGCATGACGAACGATCCATATGTGTTCAGCGCGATGCGTTTTCTCGCAGGACTCGGGATCGGCGGAGTCATGCCGAACGTGGTGGCCCAGATGACGGAATACGCGCCGAAGAAAATCCGCGCCACGCTGGTCACCCTGATGTTTTCAGGGTATGCCGTGGGGGGCATGCTGGCAGCGCTGCTGGGCAAGGGCATGATCGAGGCGTGGGGCTGGCAATCGGTATTCCTGGCCGCCGGCGTGCCGGTCGTGCTGATTCCGTTCGTCCTGAAGTCGCTGCCGGAATCCCTGCCGTTCCTGGTGCGGGCAGGGCGGCTCGACGAGGTGACGGAGATCATCGGCAAACTCGAGCCAACGTTCATGCCGCGGCACGACGATGCCTACGCGCTGCCGTCGGCGGACCGTGCTTCCGGTGCGCCGATCGGCCGGCTGTTCCAGGATGGCCGCGGCTTCTCGACGGTGATGTTCTGGATCGCGTTCTTCATGTGCCTGTTCATGGTGTATGCACTGAGCTCGTGGCTGGCGAAGCTGATGGCGGGAGCAGGCTACAGCCTGGGATCGGCATTGACGTTCGTGCTGGTGCTGAACTTCGGCGCGGTCATCGGTGCGGTCGGCGGCGGCTGGCTGGCCGACCGCTTCCACATCAAGTATGTGCTGGTGGCCATGTATGCGCTGGCCGCCGTGTCGATCACGCTGCTCGGCTATCCGGTATCGACACCCGTGCTGTTCGTGCTGGTCGGCCTGGCCGGCGCCTCCACCATCGGCACCCAGATCGTCACCTACGCCTACGCCGGCCAGTTCTACCCAGCGGCAGTGCGCACCACTGGTATCGGCTGGGCTTCCGGCGTGGGCCGCGCCGGCGCGATCATGGCGCCCATCGTGATCGGCACGCTCGTCGGCATGATGCTGCCCCTCCAGTACAACTTCATCGCGATCGCCATCCCGGCCGTGATCGCCGCGGTGGCCATCGGCTTGATCCGGCACGGCAAGTCCGCCGCCGCGCACGGACCCGTTGCCGAAAAATTTGCCGAGCCTGCAAAGGCCTGATCCACCGGCTTGCCATGCCCTTTCGTGCGGCATAAAGCCTGCTACCGCCACGGCTTGACGCGGCGCACGACTGGCGTGCGCCGCCGTCGCGCAACGCTGAGTACCATCGCAAAAAACGTCAAGGAGAAAACCATGCCGCGAGGAGCGAGCCCGAAGCGCGAGCGCGAAGCCAAGAAGCTGGAGCGCAAGTTCAAGAAGGAAAAACGGTATGCCGGCCGCGAGGACGAGGTTGCCGCCCGCATCGTCAACAAGCAGCGCGCCAAGAGCGGCGAGACAAAGACACGCCACAAGCCGCCGAGCCGCTCGGCATCGCGGCGCAAGTCCCGCACGAGCCGTTCGCGCACTCGCCGGTCGCCGAAGAAATCCTGAGCATTGCCACCGCGTGCACGCCCCGGCAGGGAACCATGGACGACGCCACGCACAAAGTGAAGGGTGAACGCGTAGAGGAGGGCGGCGCCGGCCTGCCGCCCGCGGCCGCCCCGGCGCCAGACCCATCGCGCGAAGCATCGCAGAAAGTGATCTACGCCGCGATCGTCGCCAACCTGGGCATCGCCGCCGCCAAGTTCACCGTGGCAGGCATCACCGGCAGCGCGGCGATGGTGGCCGAAGGCATCCACTCGGCCGTGGACACGGGCAACGAACTGCTGTTGCTGCTGGGCGAGCGGCGCAGTGCGCGCCCGCCCGACCGCCAGCATCCGTTCGGCTATGGCAAGTCGCTGTACTTCTGGGCGCTGATCGTCGCGCTGTCGGTGTTTTCGCTGGGTGGCGGGCTGTCGATCTACCACGGCGTCGCCGCGCTCCAGGCCCCGCCGCCGCTGGAAGACCCGTTGTGGAACTATGTCGTGCTCGGGGCCGCCGCCGTGTTCGAGGGCTACAGCTGGAACGTGTCGCGCGAGGCCCTGAACGCCGTACGCAGGCCCGGCACGTCGCTGTGGCAGGCCGTTCGCGCCAGCAAGGATGCATCGGTCTTCACGGTCTTCATCGAAGACTCGGCCGCGCTGCTCGGCATCGCGATCGCCGCGGCCGGCATCGCGCTGGGCCACTACTTCGACAATCCGTATATCGACCCGGCCGCCTCGATCCTCATCGGCCTGCTCCTGGTGGGCGCGGCCGCGATGCTGGCGCGGGAAACCGGCGGCCTGCTGGTGGGCGAAAGCATCGACCGCGACGAACTGGCGGCCCTGCACGCGCTGTTTGCACGCGAGAGCGCACTGGAGTCGGTGGCAAGTTTGCGCACCATGCAGATGGGCCCTGGCGACTTGCTGCTCGCGGCATCCGTCCAGTTCCGGCGCGGCATGCCGATCGACGAGGTGGAGCAGGCGATCGCCCGGCTCGAGGCGGCGGTGGCGGCCGGGCATCCCGCGATCCGCCACATCTATTTCGAGGCATCCTCCTTGCGCGCTGTCCTGCACTGACGGCGGGCCGCGCCCGCAGCCAATGAAGCCGCGCGAAGCGCCTACCGTGGCGCAGCCTGCTTCAGATCCATGGTGTCGGGATCCGAGTCGCCTGCCAGCGGGGCGCCCCGCAGCTTCAGCCACACGAACCCGAGCACGCCCGCAAGCAGCGATGCGGCCAGGATGGCCATCTTCGCGCCATTGATCACGTCCGCCTGGCCCGTGAACGCGAGATTGGTGATGAAGATCGACATCGTGAAGCCGATCCCGCCCAGCAATCCCGCCCCCGCGATGTGCCGCCAGCCCAGGTCGAGCGGCAGGCGGCACAGGCTCAGCGCCACGGCTGCAAAGCTGAACAGGACGATGCCGACCGGCTTGCCGACGACCAGGCCGGCGATGATGCCCAGGCTGTTGATGCTCGCCAGCTCCGCAGCCCAGTCCGCGCCGATCACGATGCCCGTATTGGCCAGTGCGAAAATCGGCAGGATCAGGAAGGTGACCGGTTTGTGCAGGAAATGCTCGAGGCGGTGCGAGGGCGACGCGGTGTCGTCCTCCTTCGTGGAATACGGGATCGCAAAGGCCAGCAGAACGCCGGCAATGGTCGCGTGCACGCCCGACTTGAGCATCAGGAACCACATCAGCGCACCGCCAATCAGGTAGGGCAGCAGAGCCATGATGCGCAGCAGCCGGTTCATCGCCATCAGTGCGGCAAACACGGCCAGCGCGCCGAGCAGATAAAGGAAGGACAGGTCGGTCGTATAGAGCAGGGCAATGACGATGATCGCGCCCAGGTCGTCCATCACGGCCAGTGCCGTCAGGAAGATCTTCAGCGAGGCCGGTACCCGGCTGCCGAGCAGGGCAAGCACGCCAAGGGCAAAGGCGATGTCGGTCGCCATCGGGATGCCGACACCCGGCTGGGTGGGCGTGCCACCGTTCAGGCTAAAGTGGATCAGCGCCGGGACGGCGATGCCGCCGGCCGCCGCGAGCATCGGCAGTGCGGCATTGCGCAGGTCGGACAATTCGCCGTTATACAGCTCGCGTTCGAGTTCGAGACCGATCAGCAGGAAGAACACCGCCATCAGTCCGTCGTTGATCCAGTGCTCCACGCTCAGGCCGGCGACGACCTGATGCCAGAAGCCGAGGTAGGCGGCGCCAAACGAAGAATTGGCGATCGACAGGGAAACCAGCGTGCACAGGATCAGCACCACGCCGCCGGCCTTGCTCGATTGGATGAATGCCTTGAAGGTGCGGGAGAGGCTGCGTTCGACGCGCATCATGCCGCCTCCGGCGCGGCATGGAAGGCGAGGGGAAGAAAGAGAGAATCGTTGCAGGTCAGGACAGTGATGTTCATGATGGTCGCGAAAAAGCCGCGTGGCGGCCCGACCATCGCGCGTCCTGCCGTACCCCAACGATACGAACACCCGGCCGTGATTATACCGCGCCCGTGTTGTCGATCAACCATGCTCCGTGTGCGGTGTTCTTCCCCGGGTGCCACGACGCCAAGACAACGTCTTGCCTAATGCATATCTTTTAATGATAATGGTGTCTCATTATCACCGCACGCATCGTGAGCATGCCAGCCTGTGGCGCAGCGATGCAGCGTTGGCCATGGCGCGATCAATTCAAACAGGAAAACATGAACATGAAAAAAAGACCCGCACTGAGGGAAGCCGCCAGTGTCCTGGCAATGCTGCCTACCGTCCTGTGGGCGCAGGCAATGGAATCCGATCCCCAGGCCGTGTCGGGTGGGATCGACACGGTGACCATCAGCGCAAGCCGGGCCGCGGATGCCTGGCCCGTGACCACGCCGTCACAGACCTTGTCCGGCGCCGAGCTGGTACATCGCCGGCAAGGCGGGCTTGGCGAGACCATCGCCGGCTTGCCGGGTGTGCACCTGGACAGCTTTGGCGGCGGCGCGTCGCGCCCCGTCATCCGCGGACAGACCCTGCCACGCGTCGAGATCCTGAGCGATGGCGCCGCGCTGTTCGACGTTTCCTCGGTCTCGCCGGACCACGCGGTCACGACCGACCCGCTGCTGCTCGACGCGATCGAGATCATCCGCGGTCCGGCCGCTGTCCGCTATGGCGGGAACGCCGTCAATGGGGCGATCAACCTGATCGACAGTAAAGTGCCGACCAGGCTGCCGGCCGGCGGCCTGGCGGGTGCGACCGAAGTGCGCTACGGCACGGGCGACAACGAGAAGACGGCCGTCGGTCGCGTCACCGCCAGCATGGGCCGGTTCGCGGTCCACGCCGAGGGCGTGCGCCGTCATGCCGACGATTACGAGGTGCCGGATGCCTATGGCGCCGATGCGCTGCGCGATTCCTTCGCCGAGAACACCAGCTACGCATTCGGTGCGTCGTGGATCACGTCGAAGGGCTACATCGGCGCCGCGTTCACACGCATGAAAAGCCACTATGGCCTCCCGGGTCATAGCCACCTGAACGGCGTGTGCCATACGCACGACATGGACCTGCATTGCACGGCACACGGCGGGTTCGACGATCCCTTCGGCTCCCCCGACAGCCATGCCGCCGTCATCCGGCTGCGCAGCGACCGGGTCGATATCCGTGCGGACCATGACGACCCGCTGCCGGGGATTTCCCATGCGCGCCTGCGCCTGTCCCACACCGACTACGCGCACGACGAGATCGATGGCGACAAGCTGTTCACGCGCTATACCAACAAGGTCAAGGATGGACGCTTCGAGCTGACCCATCGGCCTTTGCTGGGCTTTACGGGCACGTTGGGCGCACAGTACACGGACGGCACCTTCAGCGGCATCAACGTCGAAGACCTGCATGTGCCGTTCCCTGAAAATGCCTACGGACTTGTGCCGCCCTACCATCACGTCACAAAAAACATCGGCCTGTTCCTGAGCGAGCGCCGTTCCTTTGGCGCGGTCGATCTCGAACTCGCGGTGCGCAAGGACTGGCGCGAGATACGCGTACCGGCGCCCACGTTCCTGGCCACCATGACGCCCGAGTATGAAGCGATGTTCACCGAATGGTACGGGAGCGACTGGCGGCGGATCATCGAGACCGAGGCGGTCGACAGCTTCCTCGCCAGGAATCCCGGCACGAAGCACAATCCTTTCTCGGCGTCGCTGGGCGGCACCTGGACCATGGGGCAGGGGTATTCGGTGGGGCTGTCGTTCGGCCATACCGAGCGCGCGCCGAACGTGCGCGAGCTTTACGCCCGTGGCAACAATCTCTCGACCAACAGCTACGAACTCGGGCTTGCAGTCGATAATCCCATCTTCAAGGAAGGCAAGCGCCCCGCCGGGGACGTGCTCGAGTCGACGAACTCGATCGACCTGACCTTGCGAAAGACCGGTGGTCCGCTCGATGCCGAGATCGGCGTGTTCTACCAGGACGTCGGCGATTACATTTTCGCGCGGCTGATCGAGACCGAGAAGGCGACTGGCGTTGCGCACAACTTCCTGGCCTACACGGCGGCCGACGTGCGCTTCGCCGGCATCGATGGCCAAGTGAGCTACCGGGTAACGCCCGCTTCGCGCGTCACGGTGTCCGGCGACTATGTCCATGCCCGCATGAAGAGCATGGAAGACCATCTGCCGCGCATCCCCCGTGGCCGGCTTGGTGTGCGCTACGAGCGGAACTGGGGGCCGCTCTCGGCCGATCTCGACGTGTCCCGCACGTTCGGCCAGAGCCGGATCGCCGCCTATGAAACCGGGACGGCAGGCTACAACATGGTCAACGCAACGCTGGTCTACCGGTGGGACATGGGCTCGCGACAGTCGTTGGAATTCTATGCGCGGGGCACCAACCTCACCGATGAACTGGCCTTTGCCCATACCTCGTTCGTGAAGAACCAGTCGCCGCTGCGGGGCCGCAGCGTCGCGTTCGGGGTGCGGCACGCGTTCTGACGGAACGCCGGCGTTGCGCGCCGTGTCCGGTCAATGCCTGGCAGGACACAGAACTGGCCACCAGTCCCGTTCTGATTAGCAACGGCTGGTGTAGTAAAACTAAGGGGGCTCTGTTTGGCGGCTGAGTGGTTTCGTGCCAACTTGTCCGGCAAGCACAGCCAGCCGAGGATACGCCGCCAATGACCTTTTCCCTCGGTAAAATTTTCTGTGATCTGGCGCGGTTGTCGGATCGATACGTGCCAGCGTCGACCCGATTAGCACAACTTGCCGGGAAAGGAAACACGCTGTACCAAAACTACATCAACACGACGTAAATCGTTTCTGAACTTGCATTATTGACATACCATCGCTGCACGGCACCAGGCGTGCACCATGCCTGTCGAATCACCTGCCGGCTTGCTCTGCTCGCGCCGTCCACAGTGCGAGAGTCTTCCCCCAATAGCACAACAATAGAAGGAGTAGAGGAGCGCAATGAGAAAAAATAGAAACGTTTCCAATATCGTGTTGGCCTTCACGGCGATGCTTACGGCCGCGCAGAACAGCGCGGCGCAGGAGGCCGCGCCCGCAGGGGCCGGCGAGGGCGCCAGCGCCAACACCGTGGTGGTCAAGGGCATCCGGCGCAGCCTGATTAACTCGCTCGACACCAAGCGTGAAGGCAGCGGCATCGTCGACGCCATTTCGGCGGAAGACATCGGCAAGTTCCCCGACCAGAACCTGGCCGAATCGCTGCAGCGCATCACCGGCGTCTCGATCGACCGCTCGGGCGGCGAGGGCAAGCAGGTCACCGTGCGCGGCTTCGGTCCCGACTTCAATACGGTGCTCGTCAACGGTCGCCAGGTCGCCTCGGAAAACGAGAACCGCGCGTTCAATTTCGATACCGTCTCGGCCGACCTGGTCAACAGCATCAATGTCTTCAAGACGGGCACGGCCACCCAGCAGTCGGGCGGCATCGGCTCGACCATCAATATCACCACCGCGCGGCCTTTGGCCCTGGGCGGATTCAAGGTGGCCGGTTCGGTCAAGGCCCTGCACGACGACAATCGCGGCGAGACCACGCCCGAGTACTCGCTCCTCGTCAGCGATACCTTCGCCAACGGCAAGTTCGGTGCCCTGGTCGCGGTCTCGCGCAAGAAAGCCAGGACGCGCCTGAACCAGGCGCAAACGGATGGCTGGCTGCAAAACGCCGGCATCCCGACCGGCGAACTCAATGACGGCGCCGGCTTCGCGGGCGCCGTGTTCTCACCCCGCAACTACGACACCAAGGTAACGTTCGAGGAGCGCACCCGCACCAATGCCAACCTGGTCCTGCAATACCGGCCATCGAGCGCGCTGACGCTGACGGCGGACGCGCTGTATTCCGACTTCGACATCAAGACCGATGCCACATCCTACGGCCACTGGTTCACCGCGCCGAACGTGCAGCGCGCCCGCACCGATGCGAATGGCACCATCACCGACCTGTACCAGGAAGTGGGGCTGGCAACGGACTTCCATGCCAAGAAATTCGACCGGCTCACCAACACCAAGTCGTTCGGCCTGCAAGCCGACTGGAAGATCTCGAACAAGCTCAATATCGTCTTCGATGCGTGGAAATCGGATGCGACGCGCGAGCCCAACAACGGCGGCGGCGACCAGCTGTCACTGATCGGCTACAAGAACCGCGCACGCTTCCAGTCCGATGCGTCCACGCTGCCCTGGGTGAGCGAATTCGCCGCGCCGGCGACGGGGCTGGTGTACGAATTCGATGCCCAGGGCCGGCCGGTCACCCATTCCGTCGGCAACTACCTCGACCCGGCCAACGCGCGCGCGCACGTGATGCTGCGCCGTGGCTGGGCCGTCGACGACGCGATCCGGCAGTACAAGGTCGACGGCGTGTGGAAAGAGGGCGGCAGCGAGGGCCTGGTCTCGGCCCGCTTCGGTGTGCAGCGCTCGCAGGAGACCAAGTCGCTCACCCGCTGGGACAACGAAGGCGTGGGGATCCACTGCACGTATTGCGGCTATGCGGATTTGCCGGCCATTCCGGCCGGCACCCTCAGCGTGTTCAACGCGGGCAGCGACTTCCTGCGTGGCGTCAGCGGCAGCGGCCGCACGCCCACTGCCTGGCTGCGCCATGACGGCGAGAAGCAGTTTGCGTTCGTCGAGCAGCAGAGCGGGAAGAACTTCGATGCCGTGGTGCGCGACAATTCCTATGCGGTTGAGGAAAAAACCACGTCGGCCTACCTCGAACTGGCATTCGCGGGGGCACTGGCCGACATGCCCGTGCGGATGACGGCCGGCGCCCGGCTGGAACACACCGACATCAAGGTGTCCGGCACCCAGGGCAATATCGAGCGGCTGAACGTGCTCGATGCCACGGAGCTCAGCGCCGTGTATGGCGCCAAGTCGGCCATCAACGTCAGCAATTCGTACTACTCGGTGCTGCCCAACCTGAACGCCAGCATGGAAGTGACGGATGCGCTGGTGGCGCGCCTTGCCGTCTACCGGTCGCTGACGCGGCCGCGCCTCGACGACCTGTCGCCGGCCACCAACATCGTCACGACCCGCCCGGGCACGCTGACCGCCTCCTCCGGCGATCCGACCCTGAAGCCCTTCGAGTCGAATAACCTCGACCTGTCGCTGGAGTGGTACTACAAGCCGGCCAGCTACATTTCGGGTGGATTCTTCTGGAAAGACGTCAGCAATTTCATCGTGTCCAGCAACACGACGCGGCAGTTCGATACCAGTACCGGCGTGCTGACGGACCCCAGCACGGGTACCGACAAGCTCAAGCCCGATGCGGCCGATGGCCCGGCCGTGTTCACGTTGACCCGGCCCAGCAACGGGCCATCGGCGGTGGTGCACGGCTTCGAACTGGCAGTGCAGCACACGTTCGACAACGGCCTGGGCTTCATCGTCAACGGCACCGTCGTGCGTAGCGACTCCAACCTGAATCCGGGCGACATCACCCAGAAGTTCGCGGTGACCGGCATCAGCGATTCGGCCAACGTCGTCGGCTTCTACGAACGCGGGCCGTATCAGCTGCGCCTGGCTTACAACTGGCGCGACAAGTTCCTGCAATCGCTCACCCAGCAGAACGGCGACGGCGTGACCCAGGTGGCGGCCTATGGCCAGTGGGACCTGAGCGGCAGCTACGAGGTGTCGAAGAACCTGTCGGTGGTGTTCGAGGCAACGAACCTGAACGAAGCGGTGGTCAAGAAGTATGGCCGCTACACGAACCAGTTCCTGCTGGCGGAGGATTCGGGCCGCCGTTTCGCGCTCGGCCTGATCGCCAAGTTCTGACGTGACGGGAGGGGCGCGGGCCAAAAATGGTCAAAAACGCGCCGGCGCCCCTCCATTTGAACCGTTCCATTGCCAATCATTGATAACAGGCAGACATGAACCAGCAAATCAAACACATCGTCATCGTCGGCGGCGGCGCGGCCGGCTGGATTACCGCGGGGCGCATCGCGGCCCGGCATGCACGGGCGGACAGCGGTATCACCGTCACCCTGGTCGAGTCGCCATCCATCGGCCCGATCGGCGTGGGCGAGGGCACCTGGCCCACCATGCGCAGCACGCTGATGAAAATGGGTATCTCGGAAAGCGACTTCATGCGCGAGTGCGAGGCGACATTCAAGCAGGGCGCCAAGTTCGCACGCTGGGTCGACGGTACCTCGGACGACTATTACTACCACCCGCTGATGCTGCCGCAAGGCTTCGGCCAGCTGGACCTGGTGCCTTACTGGCAAACGGCCTGCGCCGGGCGCTCGTTCTCCGACACCGTGTGCCTGCAGGAGCAGGTCTGCGAACACGGGCTGGCGCCGAAAATGATCACCACGCCGGAATACGCCTCTGTGGCCAACTATGCCTACCACCTCGACGCCGGCAAATTCGTCACGTTCCTGACGCGCCATTGCACCGCCACGCTGGGGGTGGAGCATGTCCTGGGCGATGTGACAGCCGTCAGGAGCGCGTCCAATGGCGACATCGCGGCCATCGTCACCACGCAGCAGGGCGAGATCGCGGGCGACCTGTTCATCGACTGCACCGGTTTTTCATCCCTCCTGCTGGGCAAGCACCTGGAGGTGCCTTTCGTCGACCGGAGCGACGTGCTGTTCATCGACAAGGCCATTGCCGCCCAGGTGCCGTACGAGCGCGAGGATGCGCCGATCGCCTCGCACACCATCTCGACCGGGCAGGCGGCAGGCTGGATCTGGGATATCGGGCTGGTGACCCGGCGCGGGATCGGCTACGTGTACTCCAGCCGGCACACGAGCGACGACGAGGCGGAAGCTGCGCTGCGCGCGTACATCGGGCCGGCCGGCAAGTCGGTCGGCACGCGCAGCATTCCGATCCGCTCCGGCCATCGCCAGCTGTTCTGGAAAAACAACTGCGTGGCCGTCGGCCTGGCTGCCGGATTCCTCGAGCCACTGGAAGCGTCGGCGCTGGTGCTGGTGGAACTGTCGGCCGACATGCTGGCCGAGCAGTTGCCCGCCACCCGCGACACCATGGACATCGTCGCCCGCCGGTTCAACGAGACCTTCCTGTATCGCTGGGACCGGATCATCGATTTCCTCAAGCTGCATTACATCCTCAGCAAGCGCACCGACAATGCCTTCTGGACCGACAACCGGGACCCCGAAACCATTCCGGACAGCCTGAAGGACCTGATGCGGCTGTGGCGCTACCGCCCGCCCGGCAACTGCGACTTCACCAGCAATAACGAGGTGTTCCCGGCCGCCAGTTACCAGTACGTGCTGTACGGCATGGGCTTCAGGACGGACCCGGAATTCCTGCGGCCGTCGCCCAGCGAAGGGCGCGCGGCGCAGGAGCAGCTGTCGCAGAACAGCGTAGCCGTCAGGAGGGCGCTGAAAATGCTGCCGGCCCATCGCGACCTGATCGCCAGGATTCACGCCTACGGCTTGCCCACGGTGTAGCAACCCACAACAACAAAGGAGACACGCATGGCACATCTCGTTTCACTGGACAACACGGTGCACCGGCAGGTTCGCGTCGACAAAGGGCGGGTCGAAGCCGCGGGCGCGGCACTGAACATGGTGCCGGTGGTATTGAGCGAATTCCTGAAACTCGTCGTCCAGTACCCGATCGCCTTCACCAAGGACAAGGACACCGGCCGCTTTGCCTGCGTCGCGCTGTTCGGCTTTCACGACAGCGAAAACCTGTTCGTCGACGCCGGGCGATGGGACGCCATCTACGTGCCGCTGCAAGTCTCGCGGCAGCCATTCTTCCTTGGCAAAGCCCCGGACGGCGAGCACTTTGTCGTGTGCATCGACACCGGGCACGCCAGCATCGGTCACGACGGCGAGCCCATCTTCGACGCCGATGGCCTGGAGACGCCCTGCCTGGAGGAAGCCAAGGGGCGCCTGGCCGAATTGCTGAACGGCGAAGCGCCGACACGGCAGTTCATCGACATGCTCGTCGAGTTCAAGCTGCTGTTACCCATGCAGCTGGAGATCACGTTTGAAAACGGGGACACGACCTCGGTGCAGGGCCTGTACACGATCGATGACGCCCGCCTGGCACAACTCGACGGGGAAGCGGTAGCCACCCTGCACGCACAGGGCTTCCTTGCCCCGGCCTACACCATGCTGGCCTCGCTCGGCCACGTCTATGCCATGATCGACCGGCGCAACAAGCGGCTTGCGCGCGCGGCGTAATCGATGGATACGGCCATGGTACCGATGTTCGCCCTTCACCGATCCCCTGTTCATCAGGTGCTGCACGTCGGCGTGGAGCGGGAGCCCGTCCTGATCGTCGACGACCTGTTGCTCGACCCCGAAGCCATGCTGGCCTGGGCCGAGAGCGGGGCGGCGTTCCAGCGGCAGGAGGGGGATTTCTATCCCGGCATCCGCAAGCCCCTGGACATGGCATACGCGAGCGAGGTGTATGCCCAATTGCGCGACCTGTTGCTGGCCACGTTTGGCGCCGGTGGCGATGCCGCAGTCACTCCGCCGATTACTCCACTGTCATGCATGCTGTCGCTGGCCACCACGCCGCAGGAGGCGTTGCGCCCGATCCAGAGCGTGCCCCACTTCGACAGCGTGGAGCGCAACCTGATCGCCAGCGTGCATTACCTGTGCGACGAACGGTTCGGCGGCACCTCGTTCTACCGCCATCGCAGCACTGGTTTCGAAAGCATGGATGCACAACGCATCGCCGGCTATGCGCCGCGCCTGAAGCAGGAGGTCATGCGGCAGGGCGCGCGCAGCTTCACCTATATCCGCGGCGACACGGCGCTGTTCGAACGCACCGCAAGCGTCGACGCGAAGTTCAACCGCGCGATCTTCTACCGCAGCAATCTGCTGCATTCCGGCGACATCGCGGTCGACGCGGGACTGTCGGCGGTGCCGCGCGGAGGGCGCCTCACCGCCAACACGCTGGCGACGATCGGCACGACCGGGTGAGCCCCGGCGGGCTGGTGCCGGCTAGCCGCAAGCAGTCCCGCCGCGCACTTGTCCCACCTCCTGGCCTGCCCCCTGCACCGTCCCCGACGCCCGACCGCGATAAGCCGACCACCCGACGAGCGCCAGCGCCAGCGCCGCCAGTCCCGCCCCGCCGAACATCAGCGCCGGATACCCCAGGCTCGCATCGAGGATGGCGGCCCCGAGCGCGGCACCAACGCGAGATGGTTGGCGCAGGAAACGACCTGCTCGGACGTCGTCGACTTGGCCAAGAAACGTCAGCGCATTGTTGGATCAAGAGCTCCCGCAACGCAGACGGCCTGCCGGAGCACATGAAACTGCGGGGACTGGAGCCGCTAACCAAACCAATCCGGAAAGCACCGCATGAGTTGGGCATCTCGATCGGCCTGAAGTACTAGATGGTCCAGCGGCACTCGTTCTCATGTTCGGTCTCGGCGTGGGTATCCATGTCAAAGTGGAAGCGCCGACCTGCTGCGCTGCCGACACGGTCTTGATTCGCAAATTGGGCAACACGCTGTATGAGACGACTGTGGTGCCGGGTTTCGACCAGGATGGCGCTAAAGAACTGCATAAAGTTACGTCCAGGCTTCGCCGTGTCCTGCCCGTGCGATCGCCGGTGTGTGGGAGATGGCTGTACGTTCGACTACGTCGTTGCACTATGCCGCGCATACGCAAAATTTCATGACGGTACATTGGCGCAATAGCCGCATGAGTTGCCAAGCCGCGTCCAATTAAAAACCGAATTAAGAGTCACGTTACAACAGTCCTAGTTGGCTACTCTTGTTCGCTGGGGTAAAGTGTACGCTTGGATAATTTAAAATTACGGCCCCGCAACAGGGTGGTCGCTAGGCGTTCGATTTACTAATGGATGTAATTTTAAGATCCGAGTATTTCAGCATAATCCTGATCCATTATTATATTTAAGGCTTGATTAGTGGTAATGCGCTTTCGGCGCAGTCGAGGATTTTTAATAATTAACTGCAAGGGGGCGCTGTGATCTATTCTGTAAATTCCTCATCAAATGAAGTTACGGTTGGGCAGCCATTCAGCGTTGAAGTTATTGCTGATTCAGCATTGCATATTTCAATCAGTTGTTTTGTGGATTCGCCGCCTCCGCCGCGCTTTAAGGGTTGTCGAGAATGCAGTGTTCACATTGTGCAAAGTGGCCAACCTTTTACCATAACGCCGAAAAGAGATACCTGGTTAAATCATCAAGGCGGATATAGTATTGAAGTCAGAGATGCAGATGGGAATACCGAAAACTTAGTTATCCGGGTATCGGTAGATACTGATGCCACCGGCGGCGCAACTATCTCGATGTAAACTATCGGAGAAATTACATGCCCGAGCCAATATCGCTCCTTGAAAAGGAAATTTCTGAACTAAATGATCGCTTGCTTGCACTGGAGAAGAAGGGTAAATTCAGGCGAATAACCGCTTATTTTTTCAAGCTTGTAGCTGGTGGGAGCAGCCTTGCGATTGCATCAAATTTTTTTCCTGATGCAAATCAAGCTCTTGGAGCTGCTGCGCTCGTCTGTGTATTTCTCGATGGAGTATTTGCAAATCATGCACGGCTGATCGGCGAGATTCAGGCGGGTCATGCGGCGCGCGCGCAGCGCGATAAGATTGCCAGAGATTACAATAGGAATCTGGCACCGATCCTCGATAAAATGAGGAAAACTTATACTGGGACGCCCGAACGAGAAGAAGCGGAATCGGAGAAATCCAAACTTCAGGTCGAGACGCACATTAAATTACACGATAGTGTTATGGAGGTCGAAAAGGCGCTTGCAGATCTTGACCTCAAAGCTCTAAATTTCCTTTCCTTAGAAGCTGAACGTTCAACAAAACACCCTTAAATTGAACTCGCTAGATAAGTATTGGTATTAAAAAACCTACAGTCGTGATGGAACGCTAGTTCGGACCTGCTGGCAACGCGGCTATCAATCCGCTGTCATGCATGCTGTCGCTGGCCACCACGCCGCAGGAGGCGCTGCGCCCGATCCAGAGCCTGCCCCATTTCGATAGCGTGGAGCGCAACCTGATCGCCAGCGTGCATTACCTGTGCGACGAACGGTTCGGCGGCACCTCGTTCTACCGCCATCGCAGCACCGGTTTCGAAAGCATGGATGCACAACGCATCGCCGGCTATGCTCCCCGCCTGAAGCAGGAGGTCATGCGTCAGGGCGCGCGCAGCTTCACCTACATCCGCGGCGACACGGCGCTGTTCGAACGCACCGCAAGTGTCAACGCGAAGTTCAACCGCGCGATCTTCTATCGCAGCAACCTGCTGCATTCCGGCGACATCGCGGTCGACGCGGGACTGTCGGTCGTGCCGCGCGGCGGGCGCCTTACCGCCAACACGCTGGCGACGATCGGCGCAACCGGGTGAGTGCCGGCGGGCCGGTGCCGGCTAGCCGCAGGCAGTCCCGCCGCGCACTTGTCCCACCTCCTGGCCCGCCCCCTGCACCGTCCGCAACGCCCGGCCGCGATACGCCGACCACCCGACGAGCGCCAGCGCCAGCGCCGCCAGTCCCGCCCCGCCGAACATCAGCGCCGGATACCCCAGGCTCGCATCGAGGATCGCGGCCCCGAGCGCGGCACCAATGGCATTGCCAAGATTGAATGCGCCGATGTTGACGGAGGACGCCAGCCCCGGCGCTTCCGCAGCGGCGTGCATCACACGCATCTGCACCGGCGGCACCAGGGCGAAAGCCGCGGTCGCCCACACGAACAAACCGATCGCCGCACCCGCATGCGTGCTTGCCAGCCAGGGGAACGCGATCATCGTCGCCACTTCGACTGCCAGGAAGACCATGATGGTCCGGTCGATCGAACGGTCGGCCATCTTGCCGCCCACCGTATTGCCAACCGTGAAACCGATGCCGATCAGCGCGAGCATCAACGTGATGAAGGCCGGCGACGCGTCCGCGAATGTTCGCAAGGCGGGGTTGATGTAGGTGTACAGCGCGAACATGGCGCCCGACGATAGTACGGTCGTCAGCAGGGCGCGCAGCACGACAGGGCGCAGCAGCACCTTCAGTTCGCGGCGCACGTCCGGCGTGGCGCCCTTGCTGCCGGCGGGCAGGAACATCAGCAGTGCGGCCATCGCCAGCACGCCCAGCGCGCCGATGGCGGCGAACGACTGGCGCCACCCGAGGTAGTCGCTCAGCCAGGTCGCTGCCGGCACGCCACCGATGTTGGCGATCGTCAGGCCCATGAACATCGTCGCGATGGCACTGGCCTGCCGGTCGCGGGGGACCAGGCTGGCCGCGACGACCGAGCCGATGCCGAAGAAGGCGCCATGGGTCAGGCTCGTGATCACGCGGGCGGCCATCAGGCTTGCATAACCGGGCGCGAGCGCCGACAACAGGTTGCCGATCGCGAAGATGACCATCAGCGCGATGAGGGCGCGCCGCCGTGGCCAGCGCGCCAGCAGCAGCGTCATGAAGGGGGCGCCCGCCATCACGCCGACGGCGTAGGCCGACACCAGCATGCCGGCGGAAGGAATGGAGACGCCGATGCCGCTGGCGATCGTCGGCAACATCCCCATCGGGCCGAATTCGGTGGTGCCGATGCCGAACGCGCCGATGGCCAGCGCCAGCAATGGCAGTGTGGCATTGCGCGGCGCGCCCTCGACAGGGATGGGCTCAGTGGAGAGATCGTTGGAAGGGTTGGAAGCATGCATGGGAAGGCCTGTTCTTGTTGAGTACGGCAATGGGATAACCAGGCCCTGCAGTATGGCGGCACGGATTTTCCAGAAAAAGAGGATAATCCGCAAAAGACTTTTGCTTGGTTTGAGAAGATGAAGCTGAACCTGGAGGAAGTGGGTGTTTTCCTCGCCATCGTCGATACCGGCTCGATGACGGCCGCCGCCGACCGCCTGGGCCAGCCGGTCTCCACGGTAAGCCGGCTGCTTGCACGCCTGGAAGGTAAACTCGGCACCGCCTTGTTGCGACGCACGACGCGCCGTCTCGACCTGACGGACGAGGGCAGTGCCTTCGTGCCGGATGCGCGCGACATCGTGGCGGCGGTGCAGTCCGCCGAGGACCGGTCGATGGCACGGCGCGGAAACCTGTCGGGGCAACTGCGCCTGGACGCCGCCACGCCGTTCATGCTGCACGTGCTGGTGCCGCTGATGCCGGGCTACCGTGCCCGGCATCCGAACGTGACGCTGTCCCTGAGCAGCAACGAAGGCTTCATCGACTTGCTGGAACGCCGGGTGGACCTTGCCGTCCGCATCGGAGAACTGAAGGATTCCACGCTGCACAGCCGCCTGCTGGGGCATTCCCGCATCCGCATGGCGGCCACACCCGGCTACCTGCGGCGGTACGGCACGCCGCACGACCTGCCGGCGCTGCTGCGGCACGAGCTGCTGGGCTTCAGCGAACCGCAGATCCTGAACGTGTGGCCGCTGCAGGATGCCGATGGCAAGCCGGTGCGGATCGTGCCGACGGTGCTGGCCACCAGCGGCGAAACGCTTCGCCAGCTGGCGCTGCAGGACATGGGGATCGTCTGCATGGCCGACTGGATGATTGCCGACGATATCGCCGGTGGCCGCCTCGTCGAAGTGCTGCCGCACCTGCTCACCGAAGTGCGGCGGCCGATCCAGGCGGTGTACTACCGGCATTCCGCGGTATCGGCGAAGATCGATTCGATGGTTGCCTACCTGGCGGAAGCGCTGCAGGAGAAGGAGCAGGCATGGCTGCGCCGGGTCGGGCGCCCGGCCTGAGGAGGCCTGCCTTCGCACCCGACATGATGTTCAAGCTGCCCGGCATTTGCCGGCAGCGATTTCGCATTTACCGGAGAACGAGTGGACCACGATTACTATTTCTACGAACCCGCGCGCGGCCACGGCCTGCCGCACGATCCGTTCAACGCCATCATCGGCCCGCGCCCGATCGGCTGGATTTCGAGCCGCGCCGCGGATGGGGTGCTGAACCTGGCACCCTACAGCTTCTTCAATGCCTTCAACTATGTCCCGCCCATCATCGGCTTTTCGAGCCAGGGCCGGAAGGATACGCTGCGCAATATCGAGGCCACGGGCGAGTTCGTATGGAACCTCGCGACGCGCCCGCTGGCCGAGGCGATGAACCTCAGCTGCGCCCCCGCGCCACCCGAGATCGACGAGTTCGCTCTGGCGGGCCTGACGCCGGCACAGTCGAGCGTGATCGGCACGCCGCGCGTGGCGGAATCGCCGGTGGCATTCGAATGCCGCGCAACGCAGATCATCCCGCTGCAATCGGCGAGTGGTGCGGCCACCGGCAACTGGCTGGTGCTGGGCGAGGTGGTGGGCGTGCACATCGCACGGCATCTGCTCAAGGAAGGCATCTACGACACGGCCGGTGCCCGGCCGATCCTGCGCGGCGGCGGTCCGGCCGACTACTTCGAGATCACGCCCGAACAGTTGTTCCGCATGCGCCGGCCCGACTATCCGCCGGACCGGTAGCCCGGCGCGACGCCCGGGATCAGCCGGCCTTCCGCTCCAGTCGCTCGGCAACCAGCGCCGTGACGACAGCCTGCAGCACATGCACGGCCCAGCGCTCGCCGGCCTTGCGCGGACCGGCCTGCAGTTCGCCCTGCGTGATGCCCAGCACCGGCGCGATGCCGGCGATATTCACGGCGTACAGCGCGGTGCCATACAGTGTGCCGAGCGCCACGGGCGACAGGTTCGGCGCCCATTCGCGCAGCGTGGGCAGGGCGGCCCCGAAGGCTGCGGAAGCGCCCAGGTGGTTGGCGAATTCGACGATGCTGGTGCCGGTGTCGCCGATGACGTCGCGCGATCCGGTCGTGCGATCGATCCAGTCGACCGCGTCGCGGTCCAGCGTTTTGGTCAGCAGGCCGGTCTTGCGGCCGGCGACCATGAAAGCGGTCGTGACGACGCCGGCGACCAATCCACCCAGTATGGCTGCTTGTTGCTTTTGCATGAGGTTCCTGTCGAAGAGTGAGTGAAGTACGGCTCGACACGACGGCGTGCCGTGCGCTTGTATCGTCACCATACGCCGGATGCGGGACCGGCTCGGTGCGATGCTGCACTCATCCGCGGTGCGGGGTCGTGAATTCCCGTCAGCGTCCTCCGCCCGCATCCCGCACCAGCTGGACATCGCCCCAGGTTGTCACGACCGGCGGTGCCTCGCCCGATGCCGATGCCGATCCCCTTACCACCAGCTCGATGACCTTGACGCCCCGGATGTTCGCCTTCAATCGATGCGCCTTGCCGCCGAATGCCATCGCCGGGCTCTCGGCCAGCAGCCTGCCATCGCCATACACGCGGAAGCGCACGGGCTTCCTGGTGTTTTCGGTCGAATCGTCCACGCCGACCGCGGCGATCAGCTGCGTGTGGCCGGCGTCGTTGCGCACCTGCAGCCGTGAGCCGGACAGAATGCCGATGCCCGACCCGAAACCCTGTCCCGCAACCTGCAAGGCCTGGCCGTAGGGTGTGGCATCCGCCTGCGCACCGCCCCAGCCCGCATACTGGGGCCGCGAGCCGCCCGAGCGGGTGCTCGACCATGGGTCGATCATGCGGTGGATGGTCGGGTCGAGTTGCGGTTGCCTGGTGCCGTCGACGGCGACGTTGATCGCGCCGGGGATCTCGGAAAGATACACGCCGTTCTCCAGTTGCCGCTTGCCGGTCGCTTCGAACACGAGCGTTTCGTGCGGTGCGAGCGTGAACGCCTTCTCCCCGGTGAACGTCGAACTTTGCTTCGACCACAGGTCGCGCAGCAGGACTGGCGCGCTGTCCGACAGTTTCAGGTGCCTGGCCAGCAGGGTCACCGGTGCGGGCGTGGCGCCGCGGTTGAACAGGGCAACCGCCTTGCGCCGGCCATCGCCAAGCGTCTTGACGATGATCTGCGCATCGTCCGAATCGTAGGCGACCACACCCTGGTGCCCGGCCTTGTCCTGGTTCAGGCCCACCACGTCCGCATTGCCGAGGACCGCGAGCAGCGACGCCGGTCCGTTGCGCAGATCGTAGCTGACCAGCAGGGGCGCGTTGATCATCGCCCACAGCGAGAAATGCGAGCGCACTTCGACGGGGTGGGAGGCATCGAACGCTTCGTGGCCGATATGCAGGATGTCGGGATCGTTCCAGTGGCCGGGCCCCGCATACAGCGCGCGTTTCGCCGCGCTGTCGAAGTTGTGCAGCATGCTGGTCCAGCTGGGTGTGATGTCGCTGCTGGTGCGCCAGAGATTGCCCACGTCCTTGCCCCAGCTGCGCACGTTGGCCATGCCCCAGGCACAGATGGACAGCACGTAGTCGTTGGCGGGCCGGGCTGCCTTCAGCGCGGCGGCCACTTCCTCGTAACGGCGCCGCACGGCGCCGATATCGGTGCGGTTGATCGAGCCGCGTTCGATCAGCGGGGCCTGCCCTCGGTAATTCTGCTGCTTCACGAGATCGGAACCCGGCACGAAATCGGCCAGCCCGCAGGCATCGATCTTGATGTAGTCGAAACCCCACTGCTTGAAGTAAAGGTCGATGTCCTGTGCGACGTGGCCTTCCAGTCCCACCTCGCGCTCGGCAGTCGTGCCTTGCGGCAGGTTGGGCGAATGCAGGTCGTAGGCCTGCGAACAGGCATTGCGGCCGATGTCCGTATAGATGCCGGCTTTCAGGCCCATGGCATGCAGCTTGTCGGTGAAGGGCTTGAAGCTGGTGCCCTCCGGGCCGCCCGTGGCGGCGGAGGGGAAGATGCCGGTGCGGATCTGCAGGCGGCCATCGCCGGCGCGTCGCTTGAGCCACCAGCCATCGTCGAGGTTGACATGGGTGTAGCCAAGCCTGGCGAGCCCGCTGTCGACCAGCACGCGCGCCGCGCCCATGACCTTGTCTTCGTCGACTTCCGTGCGGAACGCGTTCCAGCTGTTCCAGCCCATCGGCGGCGTGCTGGCACTGCCGCCTGCCTTGCCTTCCCAGCGGCCCGCCGGTGCCAGCGGATCGGCATGCACATGCGGGATGACCGAAACCATCGCCGTTGCCAAGAGGACCGGCAACAGCTGGCGCCGCACGCGGTTGGTTTTACTGGACCTGCTGTTCGCCATACAAATCTCCTGTTGGTCGTTCAACGTCACGTCAATCACCGTTGTTTCATCCTTAGCGCTTTCGAAGCAGCAGTTTCTCATTAGGCCAAGGCGGATTCGAAAGGCGACCCGCATACTCTGGTGGAGCTCTTGCTCTCAATCATAATCGAAAGAATTCGAAAACAAAAGCGCCTTTGGAGACCCCGAAGAGACAGTAAAACGAAAATAATACGAAACTTCTTTACATTTCGTTCGATACTTAATTACTATCGGAACGGGTCGGAACGTAAGTCAGCACAGCGACATTACCTAGTGGAGGAAGAATCGAAGATGGAAAGCAAAAGCAGCAGTGAATTTCCGCACCAAGCGACCGCGATGGCAGCCGGCACTGCCGCCGGCGCGGTCGCCGGAGCCGCCGTCACCCGCAAACCGCGGTGGCTCGGCTACGCGCTGGCCACCGCGCTGCTGTGGGGTGTGTGGGGCGCCTTCGCCGGCCTGCCCAGCCAGCACGGCTTTCCGGAAACGCTGGTGTACGTGGTGTGGGCGCTGACGATGGTGCCGCCGGCGCTCTTCGTGCTGGCGCGCTCGGGGTGGCACGTGCGCCGCGACCGCACCGCGCTGGCCCACGGGCTGGCCATCGGCCTGCTTGGCGCCGGCGGCCAGATGGTGCTCTTCTATGCGGTGAAGGCCGGGCCGGCCTACCTGATCTTCCCACTCATCGCGCTGTCGCCGGTCATCACAATCGTGCTGTCGTTCGCGTTCCTGCGCGAACGCACCGGTGCGATGGGCATCACCGGCATCGTGCTGGCGGTGTGCGCGCTGCCGCTGTTCGACTACAACCCGGGCGGCGCGCCGCAGCAATACGGCCTGTGGTTCGTGCTGGCGCTCGGGGTACTGGTCGCCTGGGGCCTGCAGGCGTACTTCATCAAGCTGGCCAATACGCGCATGGATGCCGAAAGCATCTTCTTCTACATGACGGCGAGCGCGCTGCTGTGCGTTCCGGTGGCGCTCGCAATGACCGATTTTTCGCAGCCGATCAACTATGGCCCTTCGGGGCCGTTGCTGGCCGCCGCCACGCAGATCCTGAACGCCGTCGGTGCCTTGACACTCGTTTATGCGTTCCGGCACGGCAAGGCGCTGACGGTCTCGCCGCTGGTGAATGCCGGCGCGCCGTTGCTGACCACCGTGATCGCGATGGCGCTGGCCGCTTCGGTGCCCGGCGGCTACCGGCTGGCCGGCATCGGCCTGTCGCTGGCGGCCGCGCTGTTCCTCGCGCTGCAGCCGGATGACGGCGCCGCACCGCAAGAATCAACCAAAGGAGTCTGACAATGGAATACATGTTGAATCTGGTGCGCCGCCACAAGGCCGGCGAACCGGTCGGCATCCACTCGGTGTGCTCGGCGCATCCGCTGGTGATCGAGGCGGCGATGGAAGTGGCGGCAGCGGCGGGGCCGGCGCAGCCGGTGCTGATCGAGGCCACGTCGAACCAGGTGAACCAGGATGGCGGCTACACCGGCATGACGCCGGACGCCTTCCGCGATTTCGTGCATGGCGTCGCCGACCGCGTGGGCCTGGCGCGCGAGCGCGTACTGCTCGGCGGCGATCACCTGGGACCCAATGCGTGGCAAGCCCAGGATGCCGGTACTGCCATGGCGAAGGCCGAGGTGCTGATCGAACAGTACGTGACGGCGGGCTTTCGCAAGATCCACCTGGATTGCTCGATGTCGTGCGCCGGCGATCCGGTGCCGCTCCAGGACAATGTGGTGGCGGCGCGCGCCGCGCGGCTGTGCGCCGTTGCCGAGCGGGCCTGGCAGGCCGCGGGCGGCGAAGCGCCCGTCTACGTGGTCGGTACCGAAGTGCCAGTGCCCGGCGGCGCGCACGAGGACCTGGACGAACTGAGCGTCACGACGCCGGAAGCCGCGGCGCAGACGATCGCCGCGCACCATGGCGCATTCTCGGCGGCGGGGCTGGATGCCGCGTGGCCGCGCGTGGTCGGCCTGGTGGTGCAGCCCGGCGTCGAGTTCGACCACCACAAGGTGATCGACTTCCGGCCCGAGCGCGCCGTCGCCCTCAGCCGCATGATCGAGGACGTGCCCACGCTGGTCTACGAAGCCCACTCGACCGATTACCAGACGCCGGCCAACCTGGCAGCGCTGGTGGCCGGCCACTTCGCGATCCTGAAGGTGGGGCCCGGTGCCACCTTCGCGCTGCGCGAAACGCTGTGGGCGCTGGCCGATATCGAGGCGGCGATGGCCGGCGACGGCAAGGGCTCCGGTTTCAAGGACACGGTGCTGGAAGTGATGCGCGCCGAGCCCGAGTACTGGCGCAAGTACTACAGCGACGACCCGCGCGATCCGCGCCGCGCGCGCTTCGACCAGCAGTACAGCCTGAGCGACCGGATCCGCTACTACTGGCCCCATCCGGCCATCCAGGCGGCACAGGCGCGCCTGCTGGCCAGCCTGGAACGGCAGGCGCCGCCGCTCACGCTGCTGAGCCAGTACCTGCCGGCCCAGTACGAAGCCGTGCGCGCGGGGTGCCTCGCCAACCGGCCGCTCGAGTTACTGAAAGAAGGCGTGGCCAGGGTGCTGCGCCAATACATGAACGCTTGTCACAAGGACGCCTGCACGACAGGCGCCGCAACGAGGGAGCTGGAAGCATGCCAGTAGCAGACATCAAGACACACACGGAGTTTCTCGGCATCGGCGTGGAGCGGCTCGACGCCGCCGGCGCCGGCCTCACCGCGCGGGAGATCGCGCAGCAGCCGGCCGTCTGGCCCGAGATCGAGGCACTGGTCGCGGGCCAGCGCGCCGCGCTCGACGCGTTCCTCGGTCCGCTGCTGGCGCGCGGCGACCTGCGCATCGTGCTGACGGGCGCCGGTACCTCGGCGTTCATCGGCGAATGCCTGGCACCCGCGCTGCTCGGCGCCGGCCGGCGCGCCGAGGCCGTGCCGACCACCGACCTGGTATCCGGCCCGCAGCAGTTCCTGCAGCCGAAGGTGCCCACCTTGCTGGTCTCCTTCGGCCGCTCGGGCAGCAGCCCGGAAAGCGTGGCGGCCGTGGCACTGGCCGACCAGCTGGTCGACGAGGTCCATCACCTCGTCATCACCTGCAACCCCGACGGGGAACTGTGCCGCATGGCGCAGGGTCGCGCCAACGTCCACGCGATCGTGCTGCCGGATGCCACCCACGACCGCGGCTTCGCGATGACCACCAGCTTCACGTCGATGCTGCTGGCCGCCGCGAGCGCCTTCGGCGTGGTGGCGCCGGGTGCCATCGCCGCACCCTCGGCCGCGGCGGCCGGCGTGCTGGAGACCATGCCGCCGCTGCTGCAAGCGCTGGTGGCGCGGGGCTTCCGCCGCGTGGTCTACCTGGGCAGCAACGCCTTGCGCGGCCTGGCCCGCGAAGCGTCGCTCAAGCTGCTGGAACTGACCGATGGCCAGGTCGTGGCGCTGTTCGATTCGCCGCTGGGGTTCCGGCACGGCCCCAAGACCATCGTCGACAGCGACACCCTGGTCGTCGTGCTGCTGTCGAACGATGGGCAGGCGCGCCGCTACGACCTGGACCTGCTGCGCGAGCTGCGCAACGATGGCCGCGCCGGCTACGTACTGGCGTTGAGCGGGCGCGCCGAAGCGGAACTGGGCGATGGCTGCGTGGCGCTGCGTGGCGTCGAGGAGGCCGGTGACCTGGCGCTGGCGCTGCCGTACATCGTGTTCTGCCAGGCCTACGCGCTGCTGCAGTCGCTCGCGCTGGGGCTGCGGCCGGACACACCGAGCGTGTCGGGCACCGTCAACCGCGTGGTGCGCGGCGTCACCATCTATCCTCTGACGGGAGACGGCCATGTTCCTCGGGGTTGATGGCGGCGGCACCAAGACCGCGTTCGCGCTGGTCGACCGGCAGGGGCGCGTGCTCGCGCGGCAGGAGGAGGGCAGCGCCTACTACCTCGAAGTCGGCATGGACGGTGCGGCTGCCGTGCTGGCACGCGGTTGCGCCGCACTGTTCGCGTCGGCCAACGTCATCGCGGGCGATATCGACCATGCGTTCTTCGGCTTGCCGGCGTATGGCGAAGACCGCGACGTGCAACCGCAGCTCGATGCATTGCCGCGCGCCGTGCTGGGCCACGGGCGCTACCTGTGCGGCAACGACATGGTGTGCAGCTGGGCCGGTTCGCTGGCTTGCGCCGATGGTATCAGCGTCATCGCCGGCACCGGGTCGATGGCCTATGGCGAAGTGAAAGGGCAACGTGCGCGCGCGGGCGGATGGGGCGAGCTGTTCAGCGACGAGGGCTCGGCCTACTGGATCGCCCGCGCCGGGCTGGCGCTGTTCTCGCGCATGAGCGATGGCCGCACGCGGCGCGGGCCGCTGCACGCGCTGCTGCGCGAGCGGCTGGCGCTGCAGGACGATCTCGATCTGTGCCAGGTCGTCTACGGCGAACTGAAAGGGGAGCGCAGCAGGGTCGCCGCGCTGTCGCGGCTTGTCTCGGAGGCGGCAGGGCAGGGCGATGCCCAGGCGGCGGCGATCCTCGAGTCGGCTGCCGGCGAAGTGGCGGCACTGGTCGACGCCGTGCGGGGCCAGCTCGGCGTCGATTCCGGCACGGAAGTGGCGGTGTCGTATTCCGGTGGCCTGTTCGGCGCGGAAGGACCGTTGCGCGCACCGTTCGCACGGGTGCTGGCCGCCAGTGAGGCAGGGCCATACAGCCTGGTGGCGCCGCGCCTGCCGCCTGTGCTCGGTGCCGCGCTGTATGCGGCGCTCCAGGCCGGCACGCCGCTGGACGCCGCGGCACGCCAACGCCTGGCGGACACACACTGACCCGCCACCGATCGCCAGGGAATGCCGCCAACGCGCCGGATGGCGGCAAGCAGGGCCCGACTGTACTGCCGGCCCCTGCTGCAATCTGGTAAGCTGCTGTTTTATTAAAATTATTCGTCCGACCATGGGACAAACCGGTCAGCGCCGCGATGCCATCCTGAAGGCACTTACTGAACACACTTCGGTACAAGTCAGCGAGCTTGTGAAACAGCTGAACGTTTCGGCGGTGACGATCCGCAGCGATCTCACCGCGCTCGAGGCGCAGGGCCTTGCCATACGCAGCCACGGCGGCGCCACGCTGGCCCGCATGCCGCCGACCGAACACACGGTTTCGCAAAAAGACGCGCTCAATCACGAACAGAAAGAACGCATCGGCGCACTGGCCGCGAGCCTGGTGAAGCCGGGCGAGAACATCATCATCGATTCGGGCACCACCACGCTCTCGCTGGCCCGCCACCTGCGCGACGCCCAGAACGTGACGGTCATGACCAATGGCCTGAACATCGCGTGGGAACTGGTCAACGCACCCGGCGTCGACCTGATCCTCACGGGCGGCCTGCTGCGCAAGCAGTCGTTGTCGATCCAGGGCTTGCAGGCCGAGGCCTGCCTGCAGGCCTACAGTTTCGACAAGCTGTTCCTCGGCGTCGACGGCCTGGACCTGCAGTTCGGCGTAACGACCCACCATGAGGCCGAAGCAAGCCTGAACCACAAGATGGTGGAACGCGCCAGGAAGGTCATCGTGCTTGCCGACTCCACGAAGTTCGGCTTCATCAGCTTGCACCGGATCGTCCAGCTCGACCGGGTCAATACTGTCATCACCGATGGCGACATCGGGCCGCAGTATCGCGATGGATTGCGGGATGCGGGTATCGAGCTGCTGGTTGCCGACTGAGGGTGCCTAGCAAGACTTCTGCTCGCCCCCGGCAGATGCGTGAGCAGGCAAGCGCAAGAAGTGCTCGACGGGTGCGGGCTTGCTGCCCGGCTCGGTCGTGACTTCACGATATGACACAGCCCGTCGCCGAATACCTATCGCCGATTCGATGTAGCCGGGCCACGCTTTGCTTATTCCCGCAATGCCTGCCGATTGCGTCGTTGCGATCCTGAGCGCCGACGGCGCATTGCGCCACAAATGATGCCGAGGCCGGCAACCAGCGCTGCCCAGGATGCAGGTTCTGGCACCGGCGCCGGGGAGAGAATGACGTTGTCGATTGCAAATTCCGGGAATTCCTGTCCCCCCACGATCGTCAAGGACGATATGTTTGCAAAGTCTGCAAATTGGAACGTTGAAAAGGTCTCTGCCGCATTGGATTCCAGGAAGATCGTGGACGTCATGGCGCCATCGACTCCCATCGCAGTGATCGTCAGCGTCAAGGGCTTGCCGTTTCCGGTAAAGGTCTTGGCAACATCCAGCGCTGTCAGCGAGAACAAGCCTTTGTTCTCGAGATCGATCGTGACACTGCTCTCATTGAAAGAATAAAAAGCAGTCGTTCCATTGGAAGCGCAGGCGGGATTGCACTGGCCTAAATTGTCGGCAGGATCGTCGATCAGGTAGAAACCGAATACGCTGATCGGCGAGTAGGTTATCCGGAACCCGTCTTCGATAAAGCTGTACGTCGAATAACCGTAACCACCTGCCTGGGATTCGAAGTCGATCGTCTCCCCCTGCGCGGAATTCATTAAAACGGCAGCCGCAACGGCCAGCAATACTCTTCGAATCATCGGAAATCTCCCTGTGGAATGACGAAATGATGAAGTGATAACTTACCGGATTCCGGCGAATTTTGTAAAACGAATAAATGTAATAGACAAAACGCTATACGGGATCTACCTTTATCAGCCAAATAATGTTTGAACCTGCACAGCAGTGACCGGATCGGCGATTGGCGTGCACCGTCACTTCCGTCGTCATGCAGTGCAGGCCGGGACCGACGATCGGACAGGCGGCTCGATTCTCACGGGCGCCGGAAGACTGTGTCTTAATGAATCCGCAGCGTTGTCCCGGCATGGAACGCGCCGAGCTTTTCTTCCCACGCTTGCGACCTGGCGGGATCTTCGGCATTGGCAGGCCGCACGCTGTAGCGGACGTCGCCCGCAAGAGCAGGTGCGCCATCCGGCAATGCCAGCAGCACCTCGTAGGCGCCCGCCGGTGTACCGCCCGGCACGGTAAAGCGTGCTGTGGCGTTGCTAACAACCCCCGGCAGCCAGTCGCGAGGGTCGATCGATGCCAGGGCAATCCGCACGACAGCGCCGGTGTCGCGGTGCTTCAGCAAAAGCAGCACACCGCGCGGATTGAACGCACGTGCCCAGCCGCTGTTCCGCACCGTGAGCGCCAGCTCGCCCGACCGGCCAGCCGCGACCGTCGCGCTGTGCCGCAGTGTCATCAGCTCGAAGCGGTAGCCCATGCTGCGTTTTACTTCGGCCATGCAGCCTTGCGCCTCCCAGCGCGTGTGGAAGAGGAAACGGTAATAGGTGTCGTTCAGGTAGGTCAGGCCGAACCGGCGCCCCTCGCGCAGGATGTCGTCGCAGTGCGTGCGCGGCGTTGGACTGGCCTCGTCCGCAGGGTTGCAGGTCTCCGCGCCGAAGGGGGCGGCGGCCGACAGCGCGGCGACATAGTCGCGCTCGCGCTGGCGGGTCGCGGCATCGTCGCTGTAGGTGCCGACGTCCGTGCGCGAGGCCATGAAACAGTCGTTGTGCACGCCGATGCGCGAGGCGGCCGAACCGTCGCGCCAGCGCGGTGCCTGCGGTGCCCACGCCATCAGGTAGGGCGGATAGCGCACTTGCAGGAACCTGTCGGGCGGCAGTGCATCAAGTAGGGCATCGCGAATGCGCGTGCGCGCCGCCGGCAGGGTAAGGTTGTTCGACGACGTGTGCCATTCGCCCCAGGCCCCCACGAAGCCGGCCTGCAGGTACGCGATGACATCGGCGTTCGCCGCCAGCACCGGCTTGAGCTGCCCGATGTGGCCGACAACGCGGTCGAGCGGCGCATCCTGTGCCGCCTGGTATCCTGTCTCGCCGGCGGGATAGTTGTACAGAAAACGCGGAATGAGTTTCAGGCCCGCGCGCCGCGCCGTGGCAAAACCTTCGGACAGCCCGGCAAGAAGGATTTCGGGCAGCGGGCCCCCGGCGTATGCGTCCAGCCGCACCGGCGCGTAGACGATGCGGTAGCCGGCCCTGAACTGCGCGTCGGCTTGCTGCTGCGTCCATGCGACCAGGTTGTCCGCCGCCCAGACGTACATGCCGCGCTCCGGATTGGCGATCTCTTCGGCCGTTGCGCGGAACGTGGTTTCGACCATGCCGGCTGGAAGGGGAAGGGAGGCCTGCGCCGCAAACCCGAGGAGCAAGGCGAGAGGCAGCAGGCGTTTCATCATCATGCGCCGGTCAGGAGGCGGTCAACAAGCGGCCGAAGACGGCGGGAACGTGGAAGTCGGGCTTGCCGCTGCTGCTGCCCGTACCCGTCGGACTCCACGCGGACAGCACGCGCCCCTTGCCGGAGCCTTCGCGGCCTTCCACGCGGAACAGGTTCAGCCGCCAGCCATCTTCGGCGGCACCGCGCATCGGCACGGCCAGTTCGGCGGTCCACACCCTGTGCTCCGCATCGACCTGCGCCCGCGCGCGACTCTCGCCAACGATGCGCTTCTTGCCCGACACTTCGACGGCGATGTCCAGCAGCAGCCCGTTCGGCGACACTTCGACTTCGCGGTAGCTTTTCAGCCCCGCGCGCTCCGGCGCCTGCAGGAACACTTCGACGACATCACGCTCCCACTGCGGCCAGATGTCGGTCGCCGAGCCGGCGCGTTCGAACGTGTTCAAGGTCTCGTACTTGCAGATGAAGCGCAGGTAGAGGTGCCCCGCGCCGCGCAGCAATTGCACGCGCGTCGATTGCGGACCGTTGAGCGGCCTGCCTAGCCAGTCGTGGCGGAAGAAGGTCGCGGGCGCATCGGCCCATTGCGATGCGAGCGGGAAGCCGTCCGCCGCCACGCCCGATACCTTGCCGGCGAATGCGACCGGCAGCGTATCGGGCGTTTCGGGCCGCGCTTCGATCAGCAGGCTGTGCGTGAAGCGCACGGGGAGGGTGGGTTTGTCGGCCGTCACCTTGCCAAGTGCCGTGCCGGTCAGCGCGTCCCGCACCAGCCACACGCCGGGGCCGAGGCCACGCAATGCAACGGCGCCGTCCCACTCCCCGGCATAGAACGCGTAGTGCAATGCCCCATCCTGCTCGACGACGTGGGTCTCCGGCTTGTCGAAGCCCAGGTCGTACAGGTCGCCGCGGTAACGCCCTTCGGCGAGGCGCTGCTTGTTGTAGAGATCCACCCACTGGCGCCAGTGCGCTTCGCGTTCGGGCGTCAGCAGGAAGGAATCCTTGGGCTTGGGATCGACCGGCCAGGTGAACTTGGTGGCCACTACGGCGCCGATGCCCACGCTGGAGGCGAAGTCCTGCCCACCGGTGCTCAGTTCCACATGGTCGCCCGCATAGGCGGACCACGGGCCCATCAGCGCCTTCAGTGTCTTGCCCTTGTGGCGCACCTGCCAGCTCGACAGCGGATCGGACGACGGCGCCTGGTCCATGTACGGCATATTGTGGAAGGCGTAGCTGGTGCCGCAGGGGCACACTTCGACCACCGCGTCGGGATTGGCCCCATGCGCGGTGTCGAACATGACCTTGTAGAACGCCGACACTGATTCGACCGACTCTTCCGGCCGCCCGTGCTTGTGCGCGGGATTGAAGCACGGCGCCACGCCGTTGAGGTGCTGGCCGTCGACCTTCAGGCCGTCGAAGCCCCAGTCGCCGATGATCATGCGGATCGTTTCGGCCAGGCGCGCCTGCGTCTTGCCGTAGGCGGGGCACAGGTAAAAGCAATTCCACCACGAGACGTCCTGCGGCGCGCCGTTCTGGTCGAGCAGCAGCAGGTCGGTGTGGTCGTGCAGCTCGTCGCTGCCGGGGGCGACGGCCAGCGGCGCGATCCACAGCCGCGCCTTCATGCCGCGCGCGTGAATGTCGGCAACGAGCGCCTTCATGTCGGCGGCACCGCGCGGGAACTTGGCGAGGTCGGGCGTCCAGTCGCCCGTCTTCACCTGCCAGCCATCGTCCAGCACAGCCCACCTGAAACCCAGCTCCTGTACCTTGGGCAGCGTGGCGCGCACGTAGCTGAGCGAGAAATCGCGCTCGTAGCCCCACGCGCACCACTGCGCCTCGTAGGCGCTTGGTGGCGGTTCGGGGGCCTTCAGGCCTTGCGCGGCCATCAGGCGGCGGTAGCGGTCCAGCGGCACGTAGAAGTCGCCGCGGTGCACGGCGATGAAGCTGGGCGGGGTGGCAAGTGCGGCGCCCGGTGCCAGCGTCTGCGGCGTGTCACCGCGCAGCGAGATGTCGACACGGTCGCCGACCGCCTTCACGGGCAGCGCGACAAGCAGCGGTTGCAGAGCCAGGTGGCCGACTGCCAGGCCGACGTCGCGGCGCCAGACATCGACGACCGGCGTGCCGCCGCCGTAGTCCGATGCGTTCATGCCCATGAAGTTGCGCTGCTCGAAGCCGCGCTTGACGGGCTGCACCCAGTCGCGCCGGTCGGCATGGCTGGCGCCCGAATAGGTCCAGTAGCCGCCCGCGTGGCGTGGCGTTGCGGCCAGCCGATGCGCGCCGTTCACCCACGCGTCGATGACGAGCGGCTTGCTGCCTGTGTTCACGTAGCTTACATCCAGCAGCGCGACGCCCGGGTGCTCGTCGAGCAGCGTGACGGTGACACGCTTCTCGATACCTTCCACGGACCGGCCGACGAGCCGCAGTGCCTGCCCGGCCCCGAACGATGTCGTGGCCCGGGCCGGCTCGGCTTTGTGCAGCGTGAAGCGGCCGAGCGGCTTGCCGCCCACGACCAGGTGTTCGCTCGTGTCGAAGCCGGTCAGCGCGACGGGCTGCCTGCCGGCCAGGCTGACGATGCGGCAGCGCATCTGCTCGTCGAACTGCAGCGATACCGTGGTGTCCTGCAGGCGCACGTGGCCCTTGCCTTCGGCGGCGCGCGCGAACGGCATCTGCGTGGCAAGCGGTGCGGCGCCCAGCCACTGGAGGAATGCGCGGCGCGCGGTCATTGGCCGGCTCCCCAGGCGCCGCGGAAGGCGCGTTGGGCGTTCACGCGGTAAAGCTTGTCCACCACCTGGCGCGGCAGCGCAAGGCCCTGGATCGGGGCGTCGAGATCGGCCACCTTGAAGGTCTCGTCGGTGTTGAAGTAGCGCCAGTGCATGCGCCATACTTCCCCGGCCTCGCGGCCCAGCGCGGCGCCATCCTGGCCGGGGGCCTGCGCCATGTCGCTGCCGTAGAGGATACGGTCCTGGTATTTGACGAAGAAGCGGCGCACGCGCTCGCGGTCCTTCTGGCTCTGGTACTGCACCTGGCCGATGCGCGCGGCGATGTCCACGACGGCCGTGGGGAATTTGTCGAGGAAGGCGGCCAGTTCGTCCACGTCGCGCTCCAGCGACGCCAGGTGCACGCCGATGAAGCGCAGCTTCGGGTGCGCCGCGACCATGCGGTCGCGCGCGGCCATCTGCGCTTCCCAGCTCGGCATCTCGGGGTGCTTGTGCATGTGGTACTGCGGGTGGGCCTTGAAGTACTCGCGGTCGTTGTTGACCGTCATCTTCTCCAGCGGCAGCCAGCAGTTGTGCGGCTCGCCCTGGTGGCCCAGCAACGGGATGCCCTGGCGGGCGAAATCCTCGAACAGCGGTGCGAAGCGCGCATCGTCGATCATGACCAGGTGCTGCTTTTTGTCGCGCAGGCTCATGCCGATGTTCTTCCACACCTTCACGCCCACGGCGCCGGCCGCCATCGAGGCGGCAATGTGCTGGCGCGTCGCGGGCAGCCATTCGGGCTTGTCCGAGCCATCGACGGTGAAGCTGGCGACCCACGCCACGTCGCGCGGGAACGCCTTCTTCAGCGCGATGGCGACGCGCTGCTGGTCGTCGAGCGGCGGGAAGTCGGGATAATCGACGTTGATCGTCAATACCTTGAAGTTCTGGCGTTTCGCCGCTTCCATGAAAGCGGGCGCCGGGTCGTGCAGGTGCAGGTGCGCGTCGATCTTTACGACACGCGTGTAGTCGGCCATCGTGTAGCTGGACTCGCCCGCCGCGTGGGCGGAGAAAGCCGCCGTCCCGGAGAGCAGGGCGGCAAGGGAAAAAGCAAGAATTCGCATCGGGTTTCCATTGTTCGGTGGAGCGGTTCGGGCCGGGGCGCGGCCAGGCAGCACCCCGTCCCGCTTCAGAACTTCCAGCTTGCGCCCAGGGTGATGGAGCGGCCGTAGCGGTAATAGCCGTTGGGCAGGCTGATGGTACCGTTGCTGAGCGAGGGCGCCTGCTCCGCATCGGTCAGGTTGTTGCCTTCGATGCTGATGCGCAGCGACTTGTTCACCTCGTAGGCCATCTGGGCTGTCAGCCACGTCATCGATTTGGCCGTCTCGTTCCAGCCGGCGCCGATCACGTTGGTGGCGGTGACGAAGGAATCGGTGTAGTCGGCCGTGGTGCTCATGCTCCATGGTCCCCGCTCGTACAGCAGGCCCAACGACGCGGTCGCCGGCGCAATGCCTTCGAGCGGGCGCTCGACGCCGTTGACCCAGCTGCTCGACAGGTTGCGCGTGTATTGCGCGCGCACGCCGAAGCCGTTGTCGAACAGGTGCTGCAGGCCGATCTCCATGCCGCGCGCCTTGGCGCTGTCGCCGTTGATGGGGCGCTGCACGTTGAACAGCCGGCCGCCGGGCGCGCCGATGTCCTGGCCTGTCAGCCATTCGTTGGTAATCTGGTTCCTGATGTTCTTCTGGTAGACGGCGAAGGTCAGCGCGGAATTCTTCGCGTAATACCACTCGAGCGACACGTCGGCCTGGCGCGCGGTGTACGGCTTGAGGTTGGCGTTGCCGCCGTAGATCTGCGTGAAGTCGCCCCACGAGATGCTGGCGGTGGTGCTGGACGGCGCGAGCCTGTCCACCGACGGGCGCGCCATCGTCTTGGCGGCACCGAGGCGCAGCTGCAGGGTGTCCGTGAACGAGTAGGTGAAGTTGAACGATGGCAGCGCGTAGGTGTAGCTGGCATCCTGCTTCACGACGGACGGATCGGCATAGACGGCCGTGAAGTTGAACGCGCCATTCTCGACGATGTCGTTGATCTTCGCGTCCCACGCCTGGGCCGAGGTCTTGGTGTGCACGAGGCGCACGCCGACGTCCGCGCTCCAGTTGTCGCCGGCCAGGTCGGCCTGCACGAAGCCGGCCGTGGTCTTCTCGCTCACGCGGTAGCTTTCCAGCGGGTTGAACGCCGGCGCCGACAGGGTGGAGCTGTAGACGCCGCCGCCCGGCCGCGGCTGGCCGTCGAAGGCCTTCAATGCCTGCGCGTAGCTGTTGACATCGAAGCCGAGGAAGCTGCGCGGGAAGTTGCCGCTCACGCCGGACAGGAACTTGCCCGGGCTGAGCGTCTGGTTGATCACGTTGCCGCCCAGGCTCCCCACGTTGATCGCGCTCGCGCCCGAGTAATGGTCCTGGCCCGCGTTGAACGCGTTGTTGATCATGTCGCGCGATTTCTTGCGGTTGGTCTGGCTCAGGCCGAACCTCAGCCGCTCGACGTTGAAGCGGTCCAGCTTCCATTCGCCATCCACCGTCGCGCCGCGGATGTTGTCGTCGATGTTGTCGCCCGTGCGGCTGTAGAAGTGGGTGTTGAAGTCGCTGCCGCTGAACAGACCCTGGGCCAGCCCGCTTTGCAGGTCGCGGCCGTCGGCGAACGTGGTCGTCACGTCGGGCACGGCGGCGCCGGTGAGCCGGATGCGCGTCACGTTGGGCTGGTTCATGCGCAGCACGACGTACGTGTCGTTGCCGCCGGAGTTGCGCTTCGATGTGGACTCGTAGATGTCGCCGGTCAGTTTCAACGTTGGCGAAATCTTCCATTCCGCGTTGGCGCCATACATCGCGGTATCCACCACGCGGTACTCGGTCTTGTTCAGGACTTCGGGATTGAGCCGCAGCTCGGGGTCGGTGCTGGACAAGGTCAGGTCGGTCACGACGCCGTTGGTGACCTGCATGTTCGACCAGCGGCCCGGCGCGTAGAGTGGGTAGAACGACAGCTGGTAGCCGACCTGCGGCGAGTCCAGCCGGGTCTTGAAACCGTCGACGACGACTTTCAGGTCGCGGTTGGGCCGCCACTCCACCTTGCCCGAAACGGCCAGGCGTTCCTTCTTTTCCATGATGGAGCCGAAGCGGAACTGGCCCGGCCCGACCAGGCCTTCTTCATTGGCGTCGAGGATGCCGTTGCCGTTGGGATCGATGGCACCGCCCCACGTGTTGCCGAACTCCCAGAACTGCGATGGGTCGCTCGGCACCGCATTGCGCGACCAGCCGCCATCGTTGCCGGCCGTGTCGGTGCGCACGTCGCGCTTGGCATAGACGACACCGAGCAGCACGCCGATGGTGTCGCCGAAGGTGTTGCTGTACGTGCCCGACAGCTTCTTGCCATTCAGGTCGCTCATCTGGTTGCGGTCGGCCTCCACGCGCAGCAGGCCGCGCTGGCCCTTCTGCTCGAACGGGCTGGCCGAGCGCAGGTTCACAAGCCCGCCGATGGCGCCTTCGATCAACTGCGCCTGGGTCGACTTGACGACGTCGGCGCCGTTGATGACGTCCGCCGGCAGCACGTCGTAGGCGAAGTAGCGGCCGGCGCTGTCGGTGCCGAGCAGGCGGCCATTGAAGGTGGTGATCGTGTAGTCGGGACCCAGGCCGCGGATGCTGACCCGCTGGCCTTCGCCGCCGGCCGTGCGGGAGATCGAAACCCCGGTGATGTGGCTGAGCGAATCGGCCACGTTGTTGTCGGGGAAGCGGCCGAGTTCGGTCGCACTGATGCTGTCCTGCACGACAGCGGAATTTCGCTTGAGCATCAGCGACTGCTGGAGGCTGGCGCGGGTGCCGGTCACGATCACCTGTTCGAGCTTTTCGGCTTCGGGCGCGTCGGTCGCTTCCTGCGCGCTGGACGGCGTCGCGATCGTCGCCAGCGCGAGCAGGCAGGCGGAAGTCAATGGTTTCAGCACGAAGCAGGTGTCACTGTCGACGTGCGGGCGGCGTTGCAGGTGAGAACTCATTAAACGCTTCCTTCTAGAGGTTGTTGGAGCGGCGCAGGGCAATACCGGTGAACGGAAGAGACGCCCGGTCGTGATCACCAGCTTGCCAGCCAGGCTCGGACTGGCGGGCACCCGATCGGCGGCGCTTTCGTTTGATTTCGTATCGTGTCACTTTGCCTTGCATCACTTTCGATGCCGATATATCGAAAACCGCTGGAAAACGCCTCGGAAAACAGTGATTTTGAGTCTATAGCGAATTGCGATATGAGACAAAGCTTCTTACGTTTTTTCGAATTGACTGTTGTATTCTTGCGATTTGTATCATTTACTTTCGTTCGAAAGTGCTTCGTCGTGGCGAGCACGGTCTGGAGTGCTGCGCGAGCCGCACCTGGTTGCACGGTCGACGCTGGCTTCGCGAGGGGCAGGCTGAATGGGCAAGGAGGGACGATCCTTGACGCGTGCGGTGTCGCAACTCGTCTGCATCGGGATCTGGCAGTGAGCATGCGTGCCGTCTCGCCGGTGCGGGCCGGCGGTAGCGGCGGCCGTCGGGTGGCGCATATCCTGACCTGTACAGAGGGTGGTGCTGGGGCGGTGATCCGCCCGGGAAAGCTGGCTGGAACGCGCGGCTATTGCCGCAGATAACGTCGCGATGCCCCGACGAAGCGATACAAATCTGCGAAACATCCGCTCAGTTTGTCCAACATTCGTTCTATACCATGCATTGCGTTGGTTGTGATTTCACGACCGAGCCGGGACGGAGGCCTGTTCGTCCACTTCTCTCCAGCGACATCTTGCACATCAGGGAACGACATGAATACACCAGCAGCCAGCGACAACGTAGTGCACATCCAATCCGCAAGCGCTTCGGCTTCCGCCGCGGCACCCACGACAGCCGGAGGCCTCGCGTTCCAGCTTGACCTCGACGGTCGTTCCCTCGTCTTCAAGCTGGTCGGTCCAGACGACCATCATTACGGCGCCGCCGTCGAGCTGGCGCGGGCCGTCTACCTGCGCGCCTATGGCGCCACCACCGCGCCCAGCCCGCACCGCTTCATCGTCTGCATCGACCTGGCGACCGGCGCCGCCATCGCCTGCGCGGGCCTGTCGTTTGCCGGCAGGGCGCCGCTGTTCTCGGAGCACTACATGGATGCGCCGGTGGAACAGGCGCTGGCCGGCCTGTTCCAGCGCAACGTGGCGCGGCGCGATGTCGCGGAGGTGTCGACGCTGGCCACGATCGAGCCCACGATCGGCACGGAACTGATGCGCGTGATGCCGCTGGTCTGCTGGTACATGGGGCTGCGCGGCGTGGTATGCACCGTCACCACGAAGCTGCGGCGCTGCTTCGAAGCCATGAAACTCCAGTTCCATCCGCTCGCGGAGGCCGATCCCGACAGGCTGCCGTTCGTGCGCGGCGTGAACTGGGGAACGTATTACGACACCCGGCCAATGACGGGCGTGATCCGCGTCGACACGCTGGGCGAATATTTCGATACCGTCAGCTGCCGCTACAACCAGCATCTGCTGGCTGGCGAAAGTGCGAACGATGGCGCCGCCTCGGCGAAGCCGGCGATGGAGGTGGCGGCATGAAGCATTTCATCGACAGCATCCGCGCCATGATGCGCGAACGCGCCGCCGACGTGGCGATCGTGCAGCTGGATGGTACCGTGTCGCAAGGCCGTGTCGTCGATTACGGCACGCTGGGGCAGGAGTGCAATGCGCTGGCGGCGGCGCTTGCCGCCCGGTGCGCGCCAGGCAGCACCGTTGGCCTGGTGGCTGCCAACTCCATCGCATGGATCGAGGCCGACCTCGCGTTGCTGATGGGCGGCCATGTCGAGGTGCCGGTGCCGCTGGCGTTCAGCGCGGAGCAGGCCGCCCACCTGCTGGCGCCGTGCAGCGTGGTGCTCACCGACGATGAAGGCCAGCGCCGCTTCGAGGCATGGCGCGCCGATGCGCCGCAGGCGTTCGGATCGGTGCCGTGCCTGTCCATCGGCCGGCTGATCGACGCCGGCGCTGTCGCAACGACCCGGGCGCTGTCCGTCGGCACGCTGGCGGACCGCGTCTGCAAGGTAATCCACACGTCCGGCACGACGAGCGCGCCCAAGGGTGTGCGCATCCGTGCCAACGGCCTGGATGCGCTGCTCGCATCGCTGTGGCGGCATGCCACGCGGGACGACTACACGCGCTACCTGAACCTGGTGCCGTTCAGCCTCCTGATCGAACAGGTGACGGCGCTGTACATGCCGTTCGCGGCCGGCGGCACCGTCGTGCTGCCGCCGGTCGGCGAAGCGCCGCTGGGCGATCCGGGGGCCGTGGCCGCCGACAAGCTCTCGTTGTTGCGGCGCGCACGACCCAGCGCCGTGACGCTGCCACCATCGCTCGTGGAGGCGCTGGCCAATGCCGCGGATCGCCTGCCGGACTTGGATGCCGAATCGCTGTGCGAGGCGCTGTTCGGCCGCTCGACCGCGCCCCTGATCGCGGCGGGCGGCGCTCCTGTCGCCGCCGCCACGATCGGGCGGCTGGCGCAACGCGGCATCACGGTGCTGCAAGGGTATGGCCTGTCCGAGAACAGTTCCGTCGTGTCGTGGAACACGCGGGCCGAGAACCGCATCGGCAGCGTCGGCAAGCCGCTGGCGCACGTGGCGGTCAAGCTGGGCCCGGACAGTGAACTGGGCGTGCGCAGCGCTTCGCTGTTTGCCGGCTACAGCGGCAGCGATCCCAGCGCCTGCCATACCGATGCCGACGGCTGGCTGTGGACGGGCGACCTGGCCGAGATCGATGCCGATGGCTTCATCACGATCATCGGCCGCAAGAAGAACCTCATCATCACGGCGCACGGCCGCAACGTGTCGCCGGAACCGGCCGAGGCGTCGTACCGCAGCGTGGCGGGTGTCCGCGACATCGTGCTGCTGGGCGAAGGGCAGGAAACACTGTCGGCCTATGTGCTGACGGAGGCCGGCGCCGACCAGGAAGCACTGCGCCGCGAACTGGAACGCCATGGCCAGCGCTGGCTCTCCGGGGTCGAGCGCGCCGCCACTTTCGTGTTCGACACCGATTCGCCGGCGCTGCGCGCCAGCCTGTTCACCGTCACGGGCCGGCCGCGCCGCCAGGATGTCGAGCGGCACGTCCGCGAGCGCCGTGCGGCCACCCCGATGGCAGCGTGATCGCCGCCTTACCAATTCTCATCAATCTGGATTTCTGGAGAAACACGTGCAAACTGCAGTTCATACCCGCGAAGCGGGACTGGTGGTACAAGGCGAGGCCGGCGAGGCCCTGGCGTCGATCGACAAGGCGCAACTGGCCGAGTGGCTGGGCCGCTACGGTTATGTGGTGCTGCGCGGCTTCCCGTGCGATGTGCAGGGCTTCTCGGATCTGGTGCGCGCCCACAGCAGCCGCATCAGCCTCGATCCGGCCCGCCAGTTCCACGACAAGGATGGCAAGGTGCTGGCGCAGAAGGTCGACGCTGGCAGCGATGCGATCGGCCTGCACTGCGAAAACGGCAACAGCCCGTTCTGGCCCGACCTGTGCTGGTTCTTCTGCACGCAGGCGCCTGCCGTGGGATCGCAAACCACCGTCTGCGATGGTGCCGCTGTGTACCGCGACCTGTCGCCGCAAATGCGCGCGGCGCTGCGGGCGCAGGATATCGTCTACACGCGCAGCGTCGGCGAGGCATTGTGGAAGAACTACGTGCGGCACGCTTCCGATGCGGGCCAGGAAGCAGTCGACACGCAGACCTGCTTCGAGCGCATGCTGGCGCTCGTCGACGGCAACGTGAACACGCAGGTCGAGCTGAACGAGGACCACTCGGTCACGTACAGCTTCCGCACGCCGTCGATCCTGGAACGTTCGCCGTTTAGCCCCGGCCTGCCGGCGTTCGCCAACAGCATCTTCGGGCCGTCGTTCAACTACGAGCGCCCCAGGATCACGTTCGCCGACGGCACGCCGCTGCCCGAAGCGATGCGCGCGGCGCTGGACGAAGTCTGCCAGCGCCACACCGTCGACGTGGGGTGGCGCGACAACGACATCGTCGTCATCGACAACGCCCGCGTCATGCACGGCCGCCGCCGCATCGAAGACACCCGCCGCACCATCTACAACGCGCTGAGCTACTGCTAAGCCCGAGCCCGTGTCCACCCTGGGGTCAACCCCATTTTCGGACACGGGCTCGACCTTACGGTCGCCAGATAGAGCTGAGCCCGTGTCCACTTTTGGGGTTGACCCCACGGCGGACACGGGCCGGGCCTTAGTGGTGGAGCTGCGCCTGCCGGTGACAAATTGATATCGCATTCGAAAAAATCGTGATTGGTCGTGCCAGTTGGTTTCGCCTAGACTCGGCGAACAACAAAAAACTGGAGACCCGTCACATGAAAAGCTTCTTCGCCGGCGCCTGCCTGGCCGCCGGCCTGCTTCCACTCGCCGCCGCCGCCGCGCCACCCACGCCGGCACCCGCTGCGGGCACCGTCCGGCTGACCGTCGACACGCGCACCGAGACCGGCCCCATGACGCCGTTCTGGGCCTGGTTCGGCTACGACGAGCCAAACTACAGTACGACCCCCAACGGCAAGAAGCTGCTGTCCGACCTTGCCGCCCTGAGCCCGGTGCCGGTGTATGTGCGTGCCCACAACCTGATGACCTCCGGCGATGGCAGCCATGCGCTCAAATGGGGTTCGACCGGCATGTACAGCGAGGATGCGAACGGCAATCCCGTCTACGACTGGAAGATCGTCGATGCCATTTTCGACGCCTATGTCGAGCGTGGCATGAAGCCGCTGGCGCAGATCGGCTTCATGCCGCAAGCGCTGTCGCCCAAGCCCGAACCCTACCAGCACCAGTGGAAACCGGGCGTGCGCTACGAGGAGATCATGACCGGATGGGCGTACCCGCCCAAGGATTACGCCAAGTGGTCCGAGCTGATCTACCAGTGGGTGCGCCACTGCGTCGAACGTTATGGCCAGGCCGAAGTCGAGAGCTGGTACTGGGAAGTGTGGAACGAGCCGGATGGCCACTACCTGATCGCCCCGGACCGGCGCCAGGCCTACTTCAAGATGTACGACCATGCGGCCGATGCGGTCAAGCGCGCGTTGCCGACCGCGCGGTTCGGCGGCCCGCACACGGCCGTGGCCGGGGACTTCATGGAAGAATTCCTCAAGCACGCCCTCCATGGCACAAACCACGCCACCGGCAAGAAGGGCTCGCCCCTCGATTTCGTGGCGTGGCATGCGAAGGGCGCACCGAAGGTCGTCGACAACGTCGTGCAGATGGGCATGGACACGCACTTCCGCAATCTCGACCGGGGCTTCGCAATGGTGGCGAAGTACCCCGAGCTGAAGGGGATCCCCGTCATCATCGGCGAATCCGACCCGGAAGGCTGCGCCGCCTGCGGCATGCAGACGAACCCCGAGAACGCCTACCGCAACGGCACCCTGTACGCCAGCTACACGGCCGCCTCGGTGGCGCGCCTGTACGACCTGGCCGACCGCCGCGGCACCAACCTGATCGGCGCGGTCAACTGGTCGTTCCTGTTCGAGGACCAGCCGTGGTTCGCCGGATACCGCGACCTGGCCACCAATGGCGTGGACAAGCCCGTGCTGAACGTGTTCCGCATGCTGGGCATGATGCGCGGTGCGCGGCTGAAGGTCGGCGGCGACGGGGCCCATGACGCGGACAGCATCCAGCGCGAAGGCGTGCGCGGTGCCCGCACCGATGTGAACGCGCTGGCCAGCAGGGAAGGGCGCCAGGTGGCCGTCATGGTCTGGAACTACCACGACAACGACATCATCGACGCCGGCTCGCCGGTCGAGGTGAAGCTGACCGGCATCCCGGCGAAGCGCGCCACCGTGCGCCACTACCGCATCGACCAGGAGCACAGCAATTCGTACACGGCATGGAAGCGCATGGGCTCACCGGCCAGCCCGACGGCGGCGCAAATCGCCGCCCTGCAGAAGGCGGGCGGCCTGGCGCAACTGGCCAAGCCGTCCACCGTGACGGTACGCGACGGTGCCGCCACGCTGCGCATGCAGCTGCCGCGCCAGGCGGTATCGCTGCTGGTGCTGTCCTACTGACGGTAAGCGGCGGGCGTGGCCGGGCCGCCGGTCCCACGCCCGCAGCTGTATTCCCTTCATTCGCCAGCGATGCGCCAGGCCGTCGCCCGGTCCCGCAAGATACCTGCCCGCTGACTCACCAGTCCGCTGCCTCACCGGTCCGCTGAATTCCAGGTATCCATCCAATCCATACCTCCGCGCGCAATCTTTGGTTGACCTGGCCAAGCCGCGGCCATAACATAATCAGAATTACTATTCTAAATAACGCGGCCCACCAACCTGTAAGGAATCACCATGCGCTTCTCCGTCTTCCTCAATGCGCGCACCATGAGCGCCGACGCCGACAAACAGCTGATCATCGACCTGGAGCGGCATGCCTTGCTGGCCGGGGAGCTGGGCTTCGACGCGATCTTCCTGCCGGACCACCATTTCAACGGCTACATGCCGGTGGCCAGCGACAGCTACATGTTCGCCGCCTACCTGGCCGCGAAGCTGCCGGCCATGCATTTCGGCTTTTCCGTCACCTCCGTGCCGCTGCACCACCCGGTGCGTTTCGTCGAGCGCATCAATATCCTCGACCACCTCACGAAGGGCAAGCTGCTGGTCGGCATCGGTTCGGGCACCACGCCGGAAGAGATGATCGGCTTCGGCGTGAATTACAAGGACGCCGGCCGCATCGCGGAAGAGAACCTGCAGGCAGCCGAAGCACTGTGGACGAAGACCGTCGACGACGCACCGGTCGAACTCGACGGGTTCCACAAGGGTCGCGTGCTGCAGCGCATCGCGCCGGCGCCGTATGGCCAGAAGCATGCGCGGCTGATGCCGGTGGCGATGAAGGAAAGCAGCACCACGCGCGCCGCCGTCAATGGCTGGCCCGCCTTCATCCCCGCCTTCACGCCGCCGAAGATCGGCGGCACCGAGCCCCTCAGCCATGTGAAGAAGTATTTCAGCAGCTATCACGAGCAGCTGCTTGCCGCCGGCCATGCGGCAGAAACCGTGGCCGACGCGCTGTCGTGGACCACGCACAGCTACCAGTGCGTGCACCTGGCGCCGACCGACGAGCAGGCGCACCGCGAAGTCATGGAAATCCTGACCGCGTACCAGGAAGCCATCGAACGCGAAGCGGCCTTCAATGCCAAGGCCGAGGCGGACGACGCGAACAAGAAGACCGATCGGACGAACAGTGCGCTGACCGAAGAATGGATGGCCACCTGGTGCCTGTACGGCAGCCCGGAAACCGTGATCCGCAAGCTGCGCGATTACGAGGAAGTCGGTATCGGCAACATCCTGTGCGGCACCGTGACCGGGCCGCTGACGGCGCAGCGGCTGGCCTATGCGGACCAGACCTTGCGCCTGCTGGCCGAGCAAGTACTGCCGGCATTCAAATAATCCATAGACATAAAAAAGTAGCGCGAGGAGACAGGCATGACGAGAGAGCTGAGCGTCGCGGAGATGGCGACATTGACCGCCGGCGCGACGATGTGGACCACGCCGGCCATTCCCGACGCCGGCATCCCGTCGCTGTCGATGGCGGACGGGCCGATGGGCGTGGCTGGCGCCCGCATCGACGAACGCGACATTTCCCTGCTGACGCCGGCGCCCATCGCGCTGGGCGCCAGCTGGGATCCGGAACTGGTGCGCAGGGTGGGGCGCCTGGTGGGCGGGGAAGCCATCCGCCGCGGCGTGGATCTGATGCTGGCGCCGAACCTGAACATGGCGCGCAGCCCGCTGGCCGGCCGCGCCTTCGAATACTTTTCCGAAGATCCGGTGCTGACCGGCACGCTGGGCGCGGCCTGGGTGCAGGGCTGCCAGTCGGTCGGCACCGGCGCGGTGGCCAAGCACCTGGTCTGCAACGACAGCGAGACGGCGCGCGACGTCATGAACGCCGTGGTCGACGAGCGCACGCTGCGCGAAGTGTACCTGCTGCCGTTCGAGATGGCGGCGCAGGCCGGTTGCGCCGGCATGCTCACCGCCTACAACCGGATCAACGGGCAATGGTGCGCGGAGGCGGGGCCCGTGATCCGCGACATCGTCAAGGAGGAATGGCGGTTCCCCGGCGTGTTCATGAGCGACTGGTTCGGCACGCATTCCACGGTAGGCTCGCTGAACGGCGGCCTGGACCTGGAAATGCCGGGGCCGGCGCGCTTCCTGGGCGCGCGCAGCGCCGGCGCCGTGGCCGAAGGGCAGGTGCCGCTGGCGCGCCTGCAGGACGCGGCGCAGCGCGTTGCGACCGCCGCGCAGCGCTTCGGCGCAGGCAAGGGGCAGCCTGTCGACGATGCAGCGGCCACGGACCTGCTGGTCGAGGCGGCCGCCGCCGGCTTCACGCTGGTGCGCAACGAAGGCGGCTTGCTGCCGCTCGACCCGGCGCGCCAGCAGCGCATCGCCGTGATCGGCCCGAACGCCAGCGCGCCCTGCTTCCAGGGGGCACCTTCGCCAGGATCGCCGTCAAGGAAGACGCGGTCTTGCCCATCGATGCATTGCGGGCGCGCTTCGGCGACGCCATTGCCGGCTATGCGCCGGGCGTCGATCCGCAACCCAGGCTGCCGCGCATGCCCGTGCGGCCCGCGCGCCCGCTGGACGACGGCTGCACGCGCGGCATGACGATCGACTATTTCGACAATGCCGATTTCGCCGGCCTTCCGGTGCTGAGCGAAACGCGCGATACCAATTCGCTGACCTGGTTCCACGGCGTGCATGAAGCGGGCGCCTTCCAGGCCGCCGCGGGAACGCGTGCCAGCGGCCTGTTCACCGTCACCGAAGCGGGCGAGCACCGTTTCCATGTGGGCGGCACCGGTGCGCTGCGCCTGCTGGTCGACGGCCGTGAAGTCTTCCGCCGCGACGAACAGCTGGCGCCGGGCGACGTGATGGGGCGCCTGAAAAGCGGCGATGCCGACAGCGTCGCCATCCACCTGGAGGCGGGCCGCACGGTCGAAGTGGTGGTGGAACTGCGCTATACGCCGGCCCGCTGCCAGGGCCTGTGGTACGGCGTGCGTGCCCCGGGAACGGCCGAAGCGATGTTGACCGCCGCGGTGCAGGCGGCCCGCGATGCCGACGTCGTCATCCTCGTGGTCGGCGAAACGTCCGATGCCAGCGTGGAGAGCAAGGACCGCGCCGATACGTGCCTGCCGGCCGAGCAGGTCGCCCTGATCGAAGCAGTATGCGCCGCGAATCCGCACACGGTCGTCGTCACCAATGTCGGCCATGCGTTCGACACACGCTGGGAAACCCGCGCGAGGGCGGTGCTGCACTGCTGGTACCCGGGACAGGAATTCGGCACGGCGCTGGCCCAGGTGCTGGCCGGCGACCGCGAGCCGGGCGGCCGCATGCCCGTCACGATCGCGCGCGAGGACGGCGATTACCCGGCCCTGTCGCTGCAGCCGGACGCGCAGGGCGACCTGCCCTACAGCGACGGCGTGCGTTTCGGCTACCGGGGCCTGGCGGCGCGCGGCACCGCACCGCGGCAGCCGTTCGGCGGCGGGCGCGGCTATGCCGAGTTCCACCTGCGCGATGCCGGCGTGCGGCTGGCCGGCGACGGCTGCGAAGTGACTGTCACGCTGCGCAACACCAGTGCGCGGGCCGGCGCGGAAGTCGTGCAGGTCTATCGCACCGAACCCGAGCTGACGCTGGTCGGCTACGCCAAGGCCTGGCTGGAGCCGGGTGTGGCCACGAATGTCGTCATCGCCATTCCGTTGCGCCGCATGCAAGTGTGGCGCGGCGCCTGGCAAACGCTGGAAGGCCCGGTCCACCTGCTGGTGGGTCATTCCAGCGCCGACCTGCCGCTGTCGGTATCCATCACATTACAGGGAGACACACCATGAACCAGTACACGAACCAGGCCCGCGCCAGCGGCAGGGCACCCTTCATCGTCGGCGTCGGCGGCACCACCCGCCCCGGTTCCAGCACGGAAAGCGCGTTGCGCTCGACCTTGCGCCATGCCGAGGAGCTGGGCGCCGAGACCATGCTGTTCGGCGGCGAGGCGCTGGCGTCGCTGGCCGGCTATGCGCCCGAACTGAGCGATCGCACGGAAGGCCAGCGCGCGCTGGTCGAAGCGGTGCGCCGCGCCGATGCGGTGATCTTCGCCTCGCCCGGTTACCACGGCGGCGTGTCCGGCCTCGTGAAGAATGCCATCGACCTGCTGGAAGACCTGCGCGCCGACGAACGCGTGTACCTGGACGGCATGCCCGTCGGCTGCATCGTCACCGCGGCGGGCTGGCAGGGCTGCAACACCACGCTGGCGGCCATGCGCTCGATCGTGCACGCGCTGCGCGGCTGGCCCACGCCGCTGGGCGTCACGCTCAATACGGCCGGCGTGAAACTGTTCGATGGCGATGGCCAGTGCACCGATGCGCAAGTGAGCGCCAGCCTGCGCACGCTGGCCGAGCAGGTGGTCGGCGTTCGCAAGCCGGCCTTTGCAGCGTGAGGGGCGCGCCATGACGATCAACAGAATACGGTTCGACCGGCAACGCCCAGCCGCCGCGAAAGAAGGCGTGTCGCGCCGCGACGTGCTTGCCGCGCTGCTGGCCGGGGCCACGCTGGCCACCACCTGGACCGGTGCCGCGGCCGCCGCGGCGCTGAAGGCGGCCGGCGCAGCGGCGACCGTGCGGCCCGGCCTGAGCGCGGGCGAAGCCGCCATCCTGTCGGCCGCGGCGCAGGTGATCATCCCCACGACCGACACGCCCGGCGCAAGAGAGGCCGGTGTACCGCAGTTCATCGGCGCGCTCGTGTCGAACTGGATGACCGACGACGAGGCGACCCTGTTCCGCGCCGGCCTGGCAGGCCTGGACGACAGTGCCCGCCAGCGCTGGCAGCGCGGCTTCGCCGAATGCACGGCGGAGCAGGGCGCCGAACTGCTGCAGGCGCTGCGCGCGGCCAGCCCCTATGGCGGGCGCACGTTCTCGCTGGCCGACCGCATCCTCGATCCGAAGGCGCCGTTCTACCTGCGCCTGCGCGACCTGGTCGTGCTGGGCTATTTCACGTCCGAGGCGGGCAGCAACCAGGAACTACGTTACCTGCCGGTGCCAGGCAAGTTCGAATCGAATGTCGACATCAAGACCTGGCCTTACCAGGTCGTCATCTGAGGACCGCCATGAGCAAGGACAAGGACAAGGACAAGGGCGCGCAATTCGACGCCATCGTGATCGGCTCGGGCATCACCGGCGGCTGGGCCGCGAAGGAACTGACCGAGAAGGGGCTGAAGGTGCTGGTGCTGGAACGGGGCGCGAAGATCGAGCATCAGACCGGCTACATCCACGAGTTCACGCCGCCATGGCAGGCGCCCAACGGCGGCCTGCCGGAACGCGAGCTGCATGCGCGCGATTACGAGATCCAGAGCAAGATCGAGCGGGGCGCGTTCAGCTGGGCCAACCGCCATTACTGGATCAACGACCGGGAGAATCCCTATGAGCAGGTCAAGCCGTTCCGCTGGCACCGCGCCAATGTGCTGGGCGGGCGATCGCTGACGTGGGGCCGGCAATCCTACCGCTGGGGCAACGACGACTTCCTCGCCAATGCCCGCGACGGGCATGGCAACGACTGGCCAATCCGCTATGCCGACCTGGCGCCGTGGTACAGCCACGTCGAACGGTTCATCGGCGTCAGCGGCCAGCCGGAAGGGCTGGAACATTTCCCCGATGGCGAGTACCTGCCGCCGATGGAGATGACGGCGCTGGAGCGCGCGCTCAAGGAGCGCATCGAAGCACGCTGGAAGGAGCGCCGCGTCACGATCGGCCGCGTCGCCAATCTCACCGTGGAACACAATGGCCGCGGGGCGTGCCAGAACCGCAATATCTGCAACCGCGGCTGCTCGTTCGGCGCGTATTTCAGCTCGCTCAGCTCGACCTTGCCGGCCGCGCAGAAGACTGGCCGGCTGACGGTCCGTACCGACAGCGTGGTGGAAGCGATCGATGTCGACCCGAAAACGAAGCGCGCCACCGGCGTGCGCGTGATCGATGCGAAGAGCGGCGAGAAGATGACGTTCAAGGCGCGGGTGATCTTCCTGTGCGCCTCCACCTACGGCACGCTGCAGGTGCTGCTGCAATCGCGCAGCGAGGCGAACCCGAACGGCATCGGCAACCACAGCGACAAGCTGGGGCGCTACCTGGTCGACCACCATGGCGTGGCCGCGTTCGGCGAAATCAAGGGCTTCGAGGACCGCAACTACAAGGGCCGCCGTGCCACCGGCATCCTGATCCCGCGCTTTCGCAATCTCGGCCGGCAGGACGAGGACGCCGACTTCACTCGCGGCTATGGTTTCCAGGGTGGCGCCATGCGCGACGACTGGACCAACACGGCCGCGTTGACGGACGACTTCGGCGCCGGCATGAAGCACAACATCGCCCGTCCCGGCAAGTGGGTCGCCTTCCTGGGCGCCTTCGGCGAGCAGCTGCCGCAGGTGAACAACCGCGTGACGCTGAACGACAAGAAGCCCGGCAATTACGGCTTGCCGCAACTGTGCTTCGACGTGGCCTACGGCGAGAACGAGCGCAAGATGGCTGTCGATGCCGGTAAACAGGCCGAGCAGATGCTGAAAGCGGCCGGCGCCGAGCGCGTGCAGCTGATTCCCGTGCGGACCATGCCGGGCGTGTCGATCCACGAGATGGGCGGCGCGCGCATGGGGCACGACCCGGCGGAGTCGGTGCTCAATGCCCACAACCAGGTGCATGGCGTGGACAACCTGTTCGTCACCGATGGCGCGGCCATGGCCTCGGCCGGCACCGTCAATCCGTCGCTGACCTACATGGCGCTGACGGCACGCGCGGTCGATTACGCGGTGGCGCAGATCAAGGCCGGGCGCATCTGACGCACGGGAAAATTCCATGCATGCCATCGACCCCCACGTGCGTCCGACAAAACAGGACCGCAGCCAGCGTTCGTTCGAGCGCATCGTCGAAGCCACCATCGGGCTGCTGCGCGAGCGGTCCTATGAAGACATCAGGCTGGCGGAAATCTGCGAGCGGTCCGGCGTGTCCACCGGCGCGCTGTATGGGCGGGTCGGCGGCAAGGACGACCTGCTGCGTGCCGTGCAGGTGCGCTTCCTCGCGGAGCTGGCGTTGCGCTTCGAGGCCCACGCCGTGCGCATTGCACGCGGCTCGCATGGCCTGGCCGATACCGTGCCGGCCGTGGTGGGTGCGCTGGGCAACCTGCTCGACGAGAACGCCGGCGTGCTGCGTGCGTTCATGCGCGCCAGCGCGACGGATCCGGCGATCGAGGAAGTGGGCAAGCGGTCGGCGCAGCAGAATCATGCGCGTTTTTCCGCGCTGCTGATGCGGCACGTGGACGAGATCCGCCACCCGCAGCCCGAACGCGCCGTCGCCAGCGGCATGCTGCTGGTGTATTCCGCGCAGGCGCGCTCGCTGGGGCTGGACAACGTCAGCGGCCAGCTCGGCGCAGCGGAGTGGCAGGCGCTGTTGCGGGACCTGAGCGACATGATGCTGGCCTACCTGACGTTCGGCCAGGCTTCGACACACCAGATTTATAACCAACATTCCAATTCCAATGATTGAAAGGCGGGAGATGACGACCGATAAAAAACTGCGCTGGGCCTACATGGACCACTGGCGCATCGATACACCGCAGGGCCAGCTGTCGCAATACACGTCCGTGAAGCGCTTCGACGCCTTCCTGAAGCAGATCTCGGCGATCGGCTTCGAAGCGATCGAAACGTTCGATTTCCACCTGGGTCCGCTGCGCGAGCTGTTCGGCTCGCTGGAGGAGGCCCGCGCCTTCATGCAGGAGCGTGGCATCGACCGCGTACTGAGCCTGTTCCATGCGGTGATGTACGACGAGCGCCAGAGCGCGCCGCACGTGCGCGCCACGCACGACCACATCTTCAATTACGCGCAGCACATCATGCGTTCCTCGCAGGGCCTGGGCGTCGAGAACTTCATCGTGATGCCGGCCGGCCTGTACTACGACGTGGAACCGGTCACCGACGACAAGCTGCGTGCCTGCGCCGAGCTGTGGAACCGGGTCGGCAAGATGACGCTGGAGTATGGCGTCAAGACGTGCTGCCACCACGAGTTCTTCTGCGGCATCCGCTCCGCCGAGCAGCTGCGCAAGTTCTACGAATGGACCGATCCCCGCTACGTGTTCCTGTGCCTGGACACGGCGCAGCACGTGATCGCCGGCGTCGACCCCATCGACCTGTACCTGAAGCTCCACGACCGCTGCGGCGGCTTCCACATGAAGGACACGAAGCATGTGGACCTGGCGGGCGACTACCGCCGCAAGCCCGATGCCGAAGTGATGGCGCCGACCACGCCGCGCTGGTTCCACGAGATGGGCACGCCGGGCGGCCTGGTGGACTTCCCTGCGCTGATGGCGGCGATGAAGGAATGCGGCTACGAGGGCTGGGTCGGCGTCGAGCACGACAAGGCCGATGTCGGCGGCGGCAACTACCCCGAAAGCACGGCACTGTCGGCCTGGTATATCCAGCACGTGCTGAAGAAAATCTACGCGTGAGGTGACGGCATGAACGACAAAGGCATGAATCAGCGGATCAAATGGGCATATGGCGTCAACCAGTGGAAGGCCGGCTTCACCAGCTTCGCGCGGCTCGAGGAAATCGAACGGGCTCTGAAGGTGACTGCCGCCTGCGGCTTCGATGCGGTGGAACTGAACGCCGGCAGCGGGCGCTGGGATCCCATCGGGCGACCGGAAAACGTCGCCATCAACTACGGCTCCGCGGCGCACTTCCGCCTGAAGCTGGCGGAACTGGGGATCCACCGCGTGGCCAGCACGTTCTTCGATCCCACCGTGATGAGCTTTGAAGAACTGCACTTCGGCCTGATGAGCACCGTGCCCGCCGACCGTGCCCGCATCGTGGCGCAGGCGCGCATCCATGCGGCGATGCTGGCCGAGCTGGGCGGCGAAGTGCTGGTGGTACGGCCATTCCCGTCGTTCTGGAAGGAGGGCGGGCTCGATGACGAACGCATGGCCGCCGCCGCGGCGTGCTGGAACGAGGTCGGCGCCATGGCCGCGTCGCTTGGCCTGAAGACGGCGCTGCACGTGGATGCGCTGTCCGCGCTGCGCACGGTGGGTGAATTCGAACGCCTGCTGCAGCTGTGCGACAGCGACCATGTCGGCCTGGCGATCGACACCGCGGAGCTGACCATCGCCGGGCACGACGTGGTGGCGCTGTACCGCCGCTTCCACCAGCGCGTGGTGCACTTCCATTTCAAGGATGCGCTGGCGGTCGACACGCTGGGCGAGTATCGCCTGGCGAACGCCGAGCGGGCGATGATCGCGGCGGGCGGCGAGCGCGAGGTGCCGCGCTGGTTCGGCGAGATGGGCACGGGCCTGGTCGACTTCCCCGCGCTGCTGGCGGCGATGCGTGAACTGGGCTACGCCGGCTGGGTCGTCGTCGAAAGCGACAAGGGACCGGAGCCGATCGCGTCCGGCATGATGCTCAACGCCTGGTACCGGCAGAACGTGCTGGAGCCGGTGCCCGCCCACGCGCAGCGCTGACCCGGAGCCGCCATGCACCCGCACCAGACCACCCACGCGGCCGGCGCCGCCGCCGGCAGTGCAGCGTCGTCGCGCCAGGCCGGCACGGCGCAGGGCATCGCGCTGATGGCGATCATGGCCATGCCGACATTGGCGCTGGCCGCGCTCGTGCCGGGCCTGCCGCAGCTGTTCCAGCAGTTTTCCGCGGTGCCGAACGTCCAGTTGCTGGTGCCGATGATCATCACGGTCCCGTCGCTGTGCGTGGCCCTGTTCTCGGGGTTCATGGGCGCCATCGCCGACCGCTGGGGGCGGCGCCGGCTGCTGCTGGTGTCGCTGTTCGCCTTTGCGTTGCTGGGCCTTGCGCCGATGCTGTTCGACAGCCTGCTGCTGATCGTCGCCAGCCGGGTCATCGTGGGCCTGGCCGAAGCGGCCATCCTCACGGTGGGCAACGCGCTGATGGGCGACTACTTCGAAGGCGAGCAGCGGCAGAAGTGGCTGGGCTACCAGAACATGTTCGCGCCGCTGATCGGCTCGGCCATCCTGCTGTCCGGGGGCTTCCTGGCCGGCATGCACTGGCGCTACCCGTTCCTGCTGTACCTGAGCGGCTTCGCCGTGTTCGCGCTGGCGTTCTTCGTGTGCGCCGAGCCCCGCAGGGCGGCGCCCGGTGCGGCGCGTCCGGCCGCAACGCCGTTTCCCTGGCGCGTGTCGCTGCTGGTGTGCGGTGTGACGATCCTGTTCGCGCTGGTGTTCTTCGTGCAGGCCGTGCAGCACGGGCGCATCTTCGCCGACATGGGCGTGGCATCACCGGAACGTATCAGCGTGCTGGCGACCGTCGCCAGCCTCGGCACCGTGCTGGGCGGCTACCTGTTCAAGCGCTTCGCCGGCATGTCGGTCACGATGTGGATGGCCGTCGTGCTGGTGTTCTATGCCGTCAGCTACCTCGGCGTGGCGTGGGCGCCAAACCTGTTCACCGGCCTGCCGCTCGATGCGCTGGGCCAGGTGGGCGGTGGGCTCATGCTGCCCGTGCTCGTCACGTGGGCGCTGCATCACTACGGTTTCGAACACCGCGGCCGCGGCATGGGGCTGTGGGGCGGGGCGTTCTTCCTGGGCCAGTTCCTCAGCCCGCCGTTGCTGACGCTGATCGGCGGCTTCGGCTTCACTTTCCTCGGCAGCGTGGCCGTGGTGGGCGCGCTCTGCGCCGCCGCCGCGCTGGCCATCACTGTCACTCACCTGAAAGCAAAATGACCATGCAACTTGCAGCCTGTATCGAATGGATGTTTGCCGACGCCGGCACCGACCTGGCGGCGCGCATCCGCGCCGCCGGCGCGGCGGGCGTGAAGTCCGTGGAATGCCACCTGTGGCGCGACAAGCCGCTTGATGCGATCGAGGCGGCCCTGCGCGAGTCCGGCGTCCGCCTGCGCAGTTTCTGCGTCGACCCGCGCCGCAGCCTGGCCGATCCGGCCGACCACGACGCCGTGCTGGCGGCCATAGCGGACGCCATTCCCATCGCCCGGCGCTTCGATGGCGCGGCGATGATCGTCGCCTCCGGCTTTACGCGCGCCGGTGTGCCGGAACAGGACCAGTTCGACGCGGTGGTCGCGGTACTCAAGCGCGCCGCGGCACTGGCCGAACAGTCGGGCACGATGCTGTGGCTCGAACCCGTGTACATGGTCGTCGGCGGACAGCGCATGTTCGTCGACACGATCGGCCGCGGCCTCGATATCGTCGCGGCCGTCGACAGCCCGGCACTGCGCCTGCTGGCCGACGTCTACCACTCCGCGCAGACGGACGAGGCGCTCGGTCCCGCGATCAAGGGTCGCATCGCATTGGTGGGCCACGTGCAGGTCGCCGATACGGACGGCCGCCACGAGCCGGGAACGGGATCGATCGACTGGACGCAGGTGATGTCGGCCCTGCGCGAGGAAGGCTATCGCGGCGAGATCGGGCTGGAGTATTTTCCCACGCTGCCCGATGCCGCTTCGCTCGACGCGGCGCGCAAGGCGCTGGGGCTGGCCGGCTGACGCATGGGGTCAGGCAATCAAAACCGGTGACAGGCGCCGCGCAGGGCTGCCCCATATTCCCGCAACGTTGCCTGCATAGTGGAGCCTGCTATTGTTTCTGCCTGACATACGACCACCCGAAGTCTGCTTTCGCCCCGAAGCAGGCTTCCATCCAGGACGTGTGCGAAGTGCTATGGCAAGCCCAGCCGGGCGATCATCAACGTAGCTGAAGCAGGGCAAGCGCCCTGGAGTTGGTGGGATGCGTGCAGCGCGGCAGGTGCACAACAGCGTTCTACTGAGGAGAAACCATGCTGCGAAAAGAAGTCCGCGGCCGCTGTAGTGAGCAGGTACAGACGATCGATGCCGTGGCTGCGTGCTCGCGCTTTGATGGCATCCAGCAGCTGCTTGCCTAAGCCCTGTCCGCGCATTCGTTCAGTCACCGCCAAAGACCGTAACAACGCTACGTCGCCGTAACGTTCGTACCTACCCACGCAACACGTCGCGCCTCCGGTTTCGCCGACAAGAAAGTCCTCAAGGTGATCGCGGGCGCCGTCAAGTGGCAGACTGGATGCCAGCAGCAGCGACTCGATCACCGGCCAGTCTTCCGTGACGGCGGATCGATACGTCAACAGATACTCCACTTTACCCCGCTGTTATTCGTTGAATTGGGCTTCAGGCGCATTGACAGACACTTCCTGCGACGGATGCGAGAACCAATCACCGCTTCAATCCACAGCACAAAGCGGCCGGTCGTAATAGTTCAGTGTATAAGCTTTGCTGCTGTCCGGGCAAGCCCAGTCTGTCAGATCGAACGCCGCTCTGTAGCTGACTCTATGGTTTGTATCCAACCTGGTCGTTTTGTGGCCGACTTATTGCTCGTCCACGATTGCCGTTGACTTGGCGGCGTTTGATGCGATCGACGGCGGCAGCGCCCAGGTGTCCGACACCAGCGGCGCGGCCGTCATCAGTATGTCGAGTTAACAGAACGCCATCGGGGCCAATTACCGGCCCTGGCCCCGTTGCCGATTGCCGCCGTTTCGATTGCCTGCCCGGCACACCGCAGGTCAGGGCGCTACTTCATAACCGGAGTTCTGGTTATAATCCCTCTCTGCTTCGCTTCCTCTCAACATTCATCTCCCGCGAGTCCCATGCCGCCCATCAGTGCCCATGCCCGCGTGCCCAAGCAGGGCCGCAGCCGCGAATCCTTCGAGCGTATCATCGTCGCCACCATTGAACTGCTGGGCGAGCGCGCGTACGACCAGATCACGCTGGCCGAGATCTGCCAGCGTTCCGGCGTGTCGACCGGGTCGCTGTATGGCCGGGTCGACGGCAAGGACGAACTGCTGCGCGTGGTGCAGGTGCGTTTCCTGGAAAACCTCGCCGAACAGTTCACCGCCGAAGCGGACCGCATCGCCGCCGAGGCGAGCGGACTCGCGCAGGTCGTGCCGGCCGTGGTGGCGGGTCTCGGCAACCTGCTGAAGGAACACGCCAGCGTGCTGCGTTCGTTCATGCTGCGCGGCTCGACCGATCCCGTGATCGGCGCGGCGGGCAAGAGAGCGGCGCTGGACAACCATGCGAAGTTCATCCGCCTGATCCAGGCGTGCCGCGACGAGATCCGCCATCCCCACCCGGACCGCGCCGTCGATACCGGCATGCTGCTCATCTACGCGACGCAGGCCCGCTTCCTGGGCCTGGACAGCATTGGCCGACTGGACGAGGCGGGCAGCTGGAACCAGCTGCTCGACGACCTGTCCGACATGATGCTGGCATTCTTGTTGTTCAAGCCGAAGCGGTAAAAACGTTCACCCGCTAGCCGCCTGGCTTTCGCAGATTTGTCAGCGAAATATAAGTAGAATTCTAATTATAATCAGTGTGCGAAACCGCAATCGCGTGCCGCATCGACCGGAGAGCATCGCGTTCGCTGTGGGACCGCGATGGCGGTTCCGAATGTTCAGCAACCTGGAGAAGTCGTCACATGAAATCCGTCAGTTCCCACCGCAGGCAATTCTTGGCGCTACTGGCGGCGTCCAGTGCGGCCACGCTCCTTCCGACAGGACCGGCCCACGCTTACCCGTCCTTTCCGCCACTGCGCGGCAGGCTGCGCCAGGGCCTGACACCGCACCTGTTCAATGCCGATCTCGAAGACACGTGCAGGATGGCCGTCGCGCTCGGGATCAAAGGCCTGGATTTCGTCAGTAATCCCGCCGACTGGCCACTGCTGAAGAAGCATGGACTGACAATGACGATGCTGCGGGTGGATCATGGCGGCGGACTGTCCCGTCTCGGGAGAGCGCCCGCAGGCCCTCCCGGCTGGAATGCGATCGGCACGCCGGACCAGGGCGGGGTATTCGAGGCGGCGCTGCGCGACCGGATCGATGCCGCTGCCATGCACGGCATCCCGAACATCATCCTGACCTGCGGCGAGCGTGGCGCCATCGGTCATGAAGAAGGCAAGCGCAATGCGCTGGCCTTCCTTCGCCGGGTCAGCGCACACGCGGAACAACGTGGCGTCACGTTGGCGATCGAGAATATCAATTCGGGCCACAGCGGCGGCCCGCCTGTCTCACCCGGCAGCATGTTCGACCACTTGTCCTGGGGACTGGATGTGGTCAGCAAGGTCAATTCGCGAAGCGTGAAGTTGCTGGTCGACCTCTACCATGCCCAGCTCATGGACGGCAACATCACGAACTTCCTGCGTGCCAACATGCAGTGGATCGGCCATTTCCATACGGGCGGCGTGCCCGGGCGAAACGAGATCGACGAGACACAGGAACTGAATTATCGACACGTCGCGCGTGTCATCGCCGAGCAGGGTTTCACCGGTTTCGTCAGCCACGAATGGATGCCTTCGGCAAGCGCGGACAAATTGACGGTCCTGCGGAAAAGCATCGAGATCATCGACGTCTGAGCTTCTTCGATCCGCCGGGCATGTCGATGCAGGGCGGGGCTGCCGGTCGATCGCATGTCCCCGGCGATGCGGCCATTGTCGTCCACAGGCACCTGAGGCTGACACTTGCCTCGCAAGAAGCTCAATGCCCGCGTGATGCCGGCCGCTGTCCCGTGGCCGGCATCACGCGGGCAAGACGCACCGTGAAATACAGCGCGGCCGCCAGCAGCGCCCACAGCAACGGCGCGGCGTACAGGTAGGCATCGGCATACCCTGCAGCCTTGCCGCCCGCGGTGGCTGCGTGGAAGAATACCCATCCCGTCAGCGCCACGCCCACCGCGCCGGCGATCTGCTGCACGGCGGTGAACAGGCCGGCGGCCACGCCGGCGTCGGCGATCGGCACATCCTGCAAGGTCGCGTTCGACAGCTGCGGCCCACACAGGCCCATGCCCAGCCCCATGCCGAACTGCGCCAGCAGCAGCGCCGGATAGACCAGCTGCCCACCATGCACCGACCACGCCGCCAGCAGCAGGCTCGCACACGACACGCCGATCCCGATCATCATCACCCGCACGCCGAGGCGGCGGAACAGCCACGGGCCAAGCAGCACGATGGCCCCCATCGCGCCGGCGGCGATCGGCGCGCACGCATAGGCCATCTCGGCGGCACCCAGTCCCAGGCCGGACTGCAGCACGAACGTCATGGCCAGCAGGTGGCCGGGCAGGATCGGGTTGATGCACAAGGTGCACAGCAAGCCCAGTGCCACCTTGCGGCGCTTCAGCAGGGCCGGGTCGACGAGGGCATTGCCGCGCGTGGCCTGGCGCCAGCGCAGGTAGCGTACCGTGCCCCAGGCCAGCGGCACGGTGGCGACCAGCAGCGCGACCAGGCCAACCGGCCAGCCGCGCGCGGGGCCTTCGATCAGCGGTGCCAGCAGGGCGAACAGCACGAGCACGGACAATGCGGCGCCAGCCGCGTCGATGCGGCTGGCGTTCACGCCGCGACCGGGCGGTAGCAACAGCCAGCCGGCGGCGAGGCTGAACAGGCCGATCGGCAGGTTGATGAGGAAGGTGAGCCGCCAGCCCAGGCCGAACCAGTTCGCATCGATCAGCAGGCCACCGACGATCGGGCCCAGCGCGGCGGAAAAGCCGCCGAGAAAGCCGAACACCGTATACACCTTGTAGCGCTGTTCGGGCGGGTACATGACCTGCACTAGCGCCATCACCTGCGGCACCATCAGCGCCGCGCTGGCGCCCTGCAGCAGCCGGGCAACCTGCAGGGCCAGCGCATCGGGCGCCAGGCCGCAGGCCACCGACGTCAAGGTAAACAGTGCGATCCCGGCCAGGAACATGCGCCGGTAGCCAAGGCTGTCGCCGAGCCGCCCGCCGACGATCAGCAACACCGCGAACGCCATCGCATAACCGGCGATGATCCATTCCAGCGCCGCCTTGCTGGCGCCCATGCCCGACTCGATCGACGGGATGGCGACATTGATGATGGTGGTGTCGAGCAGGTCCATCACGAAGGCAAGGGCCACGGCCACGAGGGCCAGCGTGCGGCGGCGCGGGGTAAAGGAGGCTGCCGCGGCAAAAGCGCTGCCCTCCGCGGCGATAACGGTATCGGTCATTGCAGGTTTCCAGGTTGTCGGCGCCCACCGGGCGCCGCGGGTTTTTCTAGACGGTCGCGGCGACCTCGATGATCCGTTCACGGATCCAGCGGATCGCCGGGTCGTTGTTGCGGTGCTTGTGCCATTGCAGCATCTGCACCAGGCGCGGGATGCGCGGTGGCGGTTCCCACACGCGGATCGGCAGCGTTTGCTGCGCCTGCAGCGCGATGCGCCGGTGCACGGTGGCGATGCGGTCCGTGCCGACCACCAGCGAGGGCAGGGCGGTCAGCGTCGGCGCGGTGACTTCGACGCGGCGTTTCACATCGAAGCTTTCCATGAACCAGCCATCGAAGCTGGCCAGCGGCTTGCCGGTCGTGAAGGCGGCCGCCACGTGGCCGCAGGCCAGGTAATCGTCGAAGGTCAGGCGTTCGCGCACCCGGCTGTTGCCTTCCCACGTCACGCACAGGTAGTCGTCCTCGAACAGTGCGGCCGATGGATGTTCCTTCGACAGGTATTGCGACGGGATCACGAGGAAATCGGCGTCGCCCTTCTCCAGAAGGTCGGCCGGCTTGTCGTGCTGGTGGCGCAGGTGCAGCCGCAGGCCCGGCGCCTCGCGGTACAGGGCGGCCAGTAGCGGCGGCACCAGCACGGCCGTGGTGTAGTCGGACACGAGCAGGATCACGTCGCGCGCTTCGCTGGCCGGGTCGAACCGGGGCTGCGCGGCGATCGTGGTATCGATGCGCATCAGCACCTCGCGCACCGGCTCGACCAGGTCGCGCGCCCGCGGTGTCAGCATCATCTGGCGGCCGGCCGCGACCAGCAGTTCGTCGTTGAAATAGGCGCGCAGCCGGGCCAGCGCGCTGCTGGTGGCGGACTGGCTGAGAAAGACCTTCTCGGCCGCGTGCGTGATGTTGCGCTCGGTGAGCAGGGCATTGAGGATCACCAGCAGGTTCAGGTCGAGCTTGTTGAAACGCATTGCATCTCCAGTGCGCGAACGGGTGGAAAAAGTGCTCCGAATATAGCGACAAACGGGCCGGTGGCCCGGCCGGGTGGCTATTCAAGTTTTGGATATCTGCTATCCATACAATCCGGTAGCGTGGATAAACTTTTTGATGGGAAAAGCCAGGATTAAGCGATATCATAATTCGAATTCTGATTTTTAACCAGTTCGAACGGCCGCAGAGCCGTACACCAACGATGGAGACGAAGATGCAGAACAACGGTCCTCAAGCAGTCCGCCAGGCCGACTGGCGCCAGGGATGGATCCTGGTGTTTTCGGGCTTCCTGCCCGTGATGGCGATCATCGCCCTGGCGCCCACGCTGCCCACGCTGCTGGCCCATTTCCACGATGTGCCGAACGCAAAGCTGATGGTGCCGCTGCTGATCACGGCCCCCAGCGCCTGCATCGCGCTGTTCGCGCCGGCGGCCGGCATGATTGCCGACCGGTTCGGGCGCCGCAAGCTGCTGTTGTGGGCCATGGCCTTCTACGGCTGCGGCGGCCTGATGCCCTTCTTCATCGATAACTTCTGGGCGGTGGTGGCGGGGCGCTTCGTGATCGGCATCGGCGAAGCCGGCGTGCTCACCGTCGTCAACACGCTGCTCGCCGACTACTTCGATGAACAGGCGCGGCACCGCTGGCTGATGATCCAGGGCGTGGTCGGCTCCATGCTCGGCACGCTGACGATCGCCTCTTCCGGCTTCCTTGCCGCGCAGGGCTGGCAGTTCCCGTTCCTCGTGTATGGCGTGGCGATCCCGATCTTCCTGGCCAGCCTCGCTTACCTGTACGAGCCAGCGCCGCGCGCGAAAAGCGCAGGCCGGGCGGCGGGCAGCCCGCCCGCCACGCCCTTCCCGTACATGGTCGCCTTGCTGGTGTGCGGCGTCACGGTGGTGCTGTCGACGATCTACTACGTGCAGGTCATCAATTTCTCGCTGCTGCTCAAGGAAATGGGCATCGGCGATCCGAAGTCGATCGGCTTGTGGATGGCCATTCCCAGCATCGGCGTGCCGATCGGCGCCGTGGTGTTCAAGCTGACGACGCGCTTTGGCGCCGGCGCGCAGATCTTCCTGGTCTTCCTGTGCTATGCGATCGGGCTGGGCGGCATCGGCCTCGCGCCCGACTACAAGGTGGCACTGGCCTTCGCCTTCGTGCAGCAGCTGGCCAACGGCATCATCGTGCCGGCGCTGATCGCCTGGACGCAGGGCAAATTCTCGTTCGAGCACCGCGGCCAGGGCATGGGCCTGTGGGCCAGTTCGTTCTTCGTCGCCCAGTTCCTGTCGCCGGCGGCTGTCAACGCGATGCGCGGCATGGTCGGCGACCTGCAGGCGGCATTCCTCGCCTTCGGCATCATCGCCGGGATCTGCGCGATCGGCGCCTGCCTGCTGCGGCTGCGGCGCCCGCCGGCGGTGTCCGGCGCGTTCTCCTAGCGCGACCCTCTACGGGCGTCCGGCACCCGCTGCATGGTGCCGCGCCGCGGCGGCGGAACGCCCGGTTTTCCACACGAATCACATGGCCCGACCCGGCCAGGGACTCCTGCAACCCAAATTCTGAAAAGGACCACCATGACCACACCCCACGACATCAAGCGCGGCGTCTCGCTGTACAGCTACCAGTACGAAACCTTCCTGCGCAGGATGACGCTGGACGATTGCATCGCCCATGCCGCCAGCCTGGGCGCGCGCGGCATCGAAGTCGTCAGCGAACAGTCGTTCACCGGCTTCCCCGACGTGCCCCAGGCGCAGATCGACGGCTGGTTCGACTCGCTCGAACGCCACGGCGCCTATGCGCAATGCCACGACATGTTCCTGGACGTGAAGCTCTACAAGGACCGCAAGCTGAACTTCGAAGAAATGGTCACGTCGCTCAAGCGCGACCTGCGTTTCGCGAAGCGGCTCGGCTGCCGCAACGTGCGCGTGATCGTCAACACGCCGCCGGAAGTGGTAGTGGCCTGCGTGCCGCTGGCGGAGGAACTCGACGTGCGCATGGGCATCGAGGTGCATTCGCCGTTCCACTTCGACCACCCGTGGATCCTGCGCTACACGGAACTGACGCGCGCCACGGGGTCGGACCATGTGGGCTACGTGCCCGACATGGGCATGTACACGAAGAACTACCCGCCCGTCTTCCGCGACCGCTTCCTGCGCCTGGGCGCCACGCCGAAGATCGTCGAGTACATCCTCGAGGCACATGCCGCGCGCGTGCTGGCCGACTACGTGCTGATGGACGTGCGCAAGCTGGGCGGCAATGCCGTGGACCTGCAGATGGCCGAGACGCTGCGCCACAACATCTGGAGCAATCCGCGCCGCATGCTCGAATTCATGCCGTGGATCTTCAACATCCACGCCAAGTTCTACGAGATCGACGACAGCGGCCGCGAGCCGGCCATCCCCTACGAGGAAATCATTCCCGTGCTGATCGAGGGCGGCTACCAGGGCCACCTGTCGAGCGAGTACGAAGGCCAGCGCCACATCGAGGATGCGTTCGAGGTGGATGGCCGGGAGCAGGTGCGGCGGCAACAGGACATGTTCAAGCGCCTGCTCGGCGAAGCCTGACCATCACAGAAAGCATTCAAGGAGAATCCCATGTACGACCAGCACATCATCTATCCCGGCAGCGTGCGCAATACCGACGACGGCGCCGGCTGGCAGTTCGGCGCGCGCCTGCCGTATTACCGCGGCCAGATCCTCTCGGCCGTCGAGGACATCGCCATCACCGTCGACGGCGAAAAGATCGCGCGCGAGCAGGTGCGCTTCACGGTTCGCGGCCGCACCTTCACGCTCGACGAACTGGAAACGGAATACGTGGAACGCTGGGAATTCGGCGAAGTGGCCCAGGTATCGGTGCTGCGGCCGGGCGGGCTGCCGGCCGGCGAGCACCAGGTGACGGCGGCGGTCCAGCTGCGCATCTCGTACCTGCCGTGGAGCCCGGTCACCAGCTGCACTACCGGCGCCACGATCGCGCCCGCGCACGCCTGATCGCCACGATCCGCCAGGCGGCTATTGCCGCCTGATCGAACGTCGGGGCGGCCCGGATGGCGCCGTGATCGGCGGCCCTGGCAGCGCATCACTTTCAGATCCAGACACGTTTGACGCGCCTTCGCGCGGACGTGGAAACCCCTGCCTGGCACGTGGCCATGCGGGGCTTCGCACGCCCGTGCCGGCGGCGCCGGTATTCACCGGATCGATGCCAGTCATCCAAACAATCAGGCCGGATGGGGCATCGAAACGGGCAGTCCAGCAACTATCATTTTTCGCACAACACAACACCCGACAGCGGGTCACGACCCGCCGATGACCAGGAGACGAAAATGAAACACCCCAAGCTCAGCTCGATCACCCATGCGCTTTGCGCCGCGGGTTGCCTGTCCTTCGCGACAGGCGCCGCCGCCCAGGCCGGTGACGCCAGCCAGGAAGCAAAGCCGGACCGTGGCGGCATCGCCGAAGTGATCATCACGGCGCAGAAGGTGGCACAGCCGGCGAGCAAGACGCCGCTGGCGCTGTCCGTCATATCGGGCGACGACTTGAAGAACGCCGGCACGAACGACCCGCGCGCGCTGGCCGAAGCGCTGCCGAACGTGGAAATCGCCCAGGAGAGCGGCATGCTGCAGGTATCGATCCGCGGCGTGACGAGCCTGGACATGACGGAGAAGGGCGACCCGTCGGCGGCATTCCATGTCGACGGCGCCTACATCCCCCGCTACGAGGCGCAGGCCGCGGCCTTCTTCGACCTGGACCGCATCGAAGTGCTGCGCGGCCCGCAAGGCACGCTGTACGGCCGCAACGCCACCGCCGGCGCGATCAACCTGATCACGAACAAGCCCACGCGCAAGCTGGAAGGCAAGGTCGGCGTCGAGCTGGGCAACTACCGCACGCGGCGCGTCGATGCGATGCTGAACGTGCCGATCGGCGACAACTGGGCGATGCGCGCGGCGATCAACACCAACAAGCACGAAACGTACTACAACGCGGGCCCGAACACGATCGAGCTGGAAAGCCAGGACGACAAGTCCGCGCGCCTGCACCTGCTGGGCACTTTCGGCAAGGACACCAGTCTGCTGCTGACGGCGGAACAGAACAGGATCGGCGGCGGCGCCTCGTCGCCGGTGCCGATCACGAACTTCTTCGACGGTGAACTGATCGGCAAGCTGGGCTTCACGCCGGCCGGCCGCGGCAACCATATCAAGGATCCCGTCTACGTCGACCGCGGCAAGGGCGTGCAGCGCACGGCGTTCTGGGAATTCAAGCAGGATGCCGGTTCCCACCGCGACAACGAGGCCACGTCGCTGCGCGGCGAGTTCAAGACACGCGTGGCCGACATCGACGTCACGTACCAGCTGGCGAAGATGCGGCTGACGCTGGACCAGCTGAACAACGGGGTCTACTTCGGCTTCCCGTTCACCACGCTGAACGTGGGCGACAGCGACGCGGTCTCGCACGAGTTCCGCCTCAATTCCACGGGCACCGGGCCGCTGCGCTGGGTGGCCGGCGTGTACAAGTTCGACGAGGACATCTTCCGCCGCGCCGCCTACACGACCTACGTCACGGCACCCTTCGGCCAGTTCAACATCGTGCTGCCGTTCCTGGCCACGCTGAACAACAAGTCGACGGCGGCGTTCGGGCAAGCCACCTATGCGGTGCGCGACGATACCCGGCTGATCGTCGGCGTGCGCCGCACCCGTGACCGCAAGTCCGGTTACGATCCGCTCAGTGGCGAAGCCGCGGTGCCGCCGGCAACGGAGAGTTCGAAGGCGTATTCGGAAGACGTACGCTTCAACAACACCAGCTGGAAGCTCGGCATCGATCACGACCTGCGGCCGAACGTGATGGTGTATGGCAGCATCTCGACAGGCTACAAGGCGGGCGGCTTCAACGCCGAACGGGACACGGGCGTGTACCGGCCGGAGACCCTGAAGGCCTACGAGGCCGGCATCAAGGGCCGCTTCCTGGACAACCGCCTGCAACTGTCCGCCAACGTCTTTCATTACGCCTATGAAGACCAGCAGCTGACGACGACGACCTGCCGTACCAACGATCCCGCATCGTGTCATTCGTTCACGGCGAACGCGGCCAACTCGGAAGTCGACGGCGCCGAGTTCGAAGGCAAGCTGCGCGTGTTCGAGGACGGCACGCTGAGCACGAGCGTGGCGTTCACCGATGCAAAGTACAAGAGCTACCATCCGACCGCCACGATCGATTTCTCCGGGCAGAAGCTGGACCGCGCTCCCACGTCGACGATCAGCCTGGGCTACACGCATCATTTCACGCTGGGCAATGGCGGCGAGATCACGGCCACCGCCAACACGCGGCACTCGACGTCGTATTACATCAGCGACCCGGTCGAAGGCATCCGCTACCGCCAGCCGTCGTACTGGAAATCCGATGCCTCGATCGGCTATGCCGACCCGGACGGCAAGTGGAACGTGCAATTGTTCGTCAAGAACATCGAGGATACGGTGAAGATCGAAAGCCGCGTGCCGGGTTCGTTCTTCCTGAACGATCCGCGCACGTACGGGGTGCGGGCGGCGTATAACTTCTAAGGGTCGGTACTGCTCGACATCGTGCCTGCCGGCTCACGGCAGGATTCGTTCGACATCGGTTCGGGCATCCGGCGAGGCGCGGGAATGGGGGGAAGCCTGAGGGACTTCGGGCATGGCATGAAGGGTGGCAGCGCCGTCTGGCGCCAAGTCACTCCTGTTCGAGGACCAGCCCTGACCAGGAGCGCAGCAATTCGTACACGGCGTGAAAGCTCATGTGCTCACCAGGCTGCCCGGCAATCCGGTGCGGGTCGCCGGTCACGATCTGCAGCGGCGCATGTCGCTCAGAGTCCGAAGCAGAATGGTGCTGCACCAAAATGACCACCGTGTCACTTGCTGTCAACTTGTTTTCGCTTGGCCAGTATTTCCTCACCCCTTGCCGTCCGCTCCGGTACACCCTCCGAGAACGTGACTTCCGCCGTGTCATCCGGATAGAGATGGATGCCAACATAGCGGATGTGTGGCGGGATCTGTCCGGGTGCGATGACCAATGCATTCTTCATGTTCACCGTTTCACCGTTGCGGGGCATGCCTCTCGGACCGTCGAGCCGCCAGCTCAGGGTCTGGGCGCCGAAGGGGATGCGGACGCCAACAATTGTCCCGGTAGCGCCGTAATTATTCATGACCCCGAGGTCCTCGCCGTTGAAGAAGATGTCAAAGACAGGGCGGTCGATGTACGAAAACATTTCCGCATTCAATACGATATGCTCGCGCGGCTTTCCTTCTCCCTGGTTGCAAGCCGCCAGCGGCATCAGGAACCCCAAACCGAGAAACTTGAGCATGCCGCGCCTGTCTTGCAGGCCCGATCCGTTTTTTTCACTACCTGTTACGTGATTCCAGTTCTTCACCTGTACACCTTCATTTGATCGGCTATCGCATGCCACATGTCACAGGGGATGTTATCGCAACGCGCCTGCGCGAAAGCCGGAAATGATACCAAATTTGTTACGCCAGTCGTGATCACCGTCGGGTGCCAGCCGAGCAGGCCGAAGGTTGAGGCTATTGACAGTTATGCATCAGAAAAAATAGAATGAGAATTATTCTCATTTAAAATGCATCGCCATCTAACCGCCGACAATGACAACCACACTCCATCGCACGCACATCGCCCAGTCCATCTTCCTTTTCCTGGCCGCCGCGAGCGCCGCTCGGGCATCGGGCCAGGATGCAACGACGTCCCAGGACGCCACCATGCCGGTGGTGACCGTGACGGGCGCGGCGGCCGATGACACGGGCTACCTGGCGAAGCGCTCCAGCACCGCCACGAAGATGGACATCCCGCTGCTGGAAACGCCACAGTCGGTCACCATCGTCACGGCCGACCAGATCCGCGACCAGGCCTCGCCGAACCTGCAGGAAGTGCTGCGCTACGCCGCCGGCGTGCGCAACGAGCTGTATGGCGTGGACAACCGCGGCGATTATGTCTCGCTGCGCGGCAGTTCGGATCTGACGACGCTGCTCGACGGCCTGCGCCTGCCGTTATCGGGCAGCTGGGGCATCGTGCGCACGGAGCCCTACGCCTACGACCGCATCGAAGTGCTGCGCGGGCCATCGTCGATCATCGCCGGCGAAAACGACCCGGGTGGCGTCGTCAATCTCGTTTCCAAGCGCCCGCAGGCGGAGCGGGCGCATGAAGCGGGCATCCGGCTCGGCAACGACAACCTGCGGGAACTGCATGGCGACTTCACCGGGCCGCTGACCGCGGACGGATCGCTGCTGTATCGCCTTGTCGTCGTCGGCAAGGACAGCGACACGCAGATCCGCCATGCGGATGAAAAGCGCGAGCTGTTCGCGCCATCGCTGACCTGGAAGCCCAATGCCACCGACAGCGTCACGGTGTATGCCGAGTACCAGCATGACCGCAGCAAGAACACCAATGCCTTCCTCGGCCTGGAAGGCACGCTGTATGCCGCGCCGAATGGCCCGATTCCCACCGACCTGTTCATCGGTGAACCGGCCTGGGACCGTTATGGCGGCACGCGAAAGCGCGCCGGCTACGCGCTGGACGTCGCGCTCGGGCCGGACTGGCAACTGCGGCACAACCTGCGCCACGACCGGGTGACGGGCCTGATGAAATCGATGTATGCGGCGTGGTGGGACGGTTTCGTCGACGCCACGGGCGCCAGCGACCCGACCGGCCAATACATGAACCGCATCGCCTACGTCAATCGCGACAGCACGCGCACGACGTCCGGCGACCTGACGCTGCAGGGCAAGGTGCGCACGGGCGCCGTGCGCCACACGCTGATGGTCGGGATCGACGGCACGGCCCACGATGCCGCCGGCCAGTCGTCCGAACTGGCGGCCTCACCGCTCAACGTCTATGCGCCGGTGTATGGCGTGGACCCCGATCCGGGCGAGATCGACGCGCCGTGGAGCGAAACGCGCATCCGCCGCATCGGCGTGCTGGCGCAGGACCAGATGAAGTTCAACGATGCGCTCAGCGTGCGCGTGGGCGCGCGGCGCGATCGGGTGCGCAACAGCACCGTCGGCGGCGATGTCAAGAAGGATGCCGCCACCAGCATCAACGTCGGTGTCGTCTACCAGGCCAGGCCGGGTCTCGCGCCTTACGCGAGCTATTCCGAATCGTTCGTGCCCGTATCCGGCACCGATGCGGCGGGGCGGTCGTTCAAGCCGAAACGCGGCGAGCAATATGAGGCCGGCGTGAAATGGGAACCGGTGGGCCTGCCGGTGCAGGCCACGGCATCGGTGTACACGCTGAAGGAAAAAAACCGGCTGGCGAACGATCCGGCCAACCCGAACTTCAGCATCCAGCTCGGCGAAGCCCGCGTGAAGGGGATCGAGGCGGAAGTGAAGGCCGATGTCGCCGCGTGGAACCTGCTGGCCAGCTATTCGTACACGCGTGCCCGCGCCAGCGCCGGTTCGTATGGCGGCGACCTCGATGCCAGCTGGCAGATCGAGGGCATTCCCGAACATGGCGGTTCCGTGTGGGCCATCCATGATTTCGGCCGCATGGGCATCGCCGGGCTGAAAGCGGGTGGCGGCCTGCGCTATGTGGGCCGCAACGGCGACGGCACCGGCAAGGTGACTGTGCCGTCGGTCACGCTGGGCGACTTGATGGTGTCGTACGACATGCGGGCATGGCGTTTTGCCCTGAACGTGAACAACCTCGCGGACAAGGACTACATCGCCACGTGCCTGTCCCGCGGCGACTGCTGGTTCGGGCAGCGCCGCAAGGTCGTGCTGTCGGCCGACTATCGCTGGTAATCACTGGCGGGACCGCGGCGTCGGCGTGACGCCGCGGTCCCGCTGTTCGCTCTCAGCGCCCGCCGGTCCGACGTTCAGTGCCACTTGACCGGCATCAGCCACTTCGACCGCACCCAGCGCACCACCATCTGGGCGCACATCCGCACGGGGCCGAGATTGGCCATCACATAGCGCTCGTAGGCCACCAGGTACAGCGCCTTGGCGACCATGCCCTGCACGTTCACGTGGCGGTCGCCAATGACCTGGCGCAGCATGCCCACGGCGCCATAGCGCCCGAGCGACACGAGTGTGCCATGGTCGCGGTAGCGGAATGCCGGCGCCGATCGCTGCGGGCGCGCCAGCAGGTGGTACAGGAAGTCCGCCTGCTGCCTTGCCGCCTGCGCGCTTGGCGGCACCATCGCCGTGGCGCTGGCCACCTGCATCGCGGAGCAGTCGCCCATCGCATGGATGTGCGGGTCGTCGATGGCGCGCAACTGCGCGTCCACGAGCACCTGCTTGCTGCGGTTCAGGGCGATGCCGAGCCGCGTGTTGATGGACGGACCCTGCACGCCGGCGGCCCAGACCGCGATGGCGGCCGGATACACTTCGCCGTCGGCTGTGATCACATGTTCGGCGGTGACTTCGGCCACCGCCGTGTCGGTGCGGATATCGATGCCCAGGCCGCGCAGCTTGGCGGCGGCAATGTCGGACAGCGCCGGCGCGAGCGAGGGCAGCAGCCGCGGCCCGCGCTCGATGATCGTGATGCGCACCTGGCATGCCGAATCCAGTTCGTTGAGCCGGTAGCGCACCAGCGTATCGACCGTGTGGCGCAGGTCCGCCGCCAGTTCCACCCCCGTGGGGCCGGCGCCGACGATGACGATGTTGACCAATGGGGCGGCAGGCGCGGCAGGTGCCGCGGACGGCAGCGTCGCGCCGTTGCTGTTCAGGCGCTGGCGCGCCCCGGCGGCGGCGCACAGGCGCAGGAAGCGCCGGCGGAACGCTTCGGCCTGTTCCACGCCATCCAGCGACAGGCAGTGGTCGGCGGCGCCGGGAACGCCGAAGAAATTGGTGACGGACCCGAACGAGAGCACCAGCCGGTCGTAGCGCAGCGTGGTTTCCTGGCCCATGGCGTGGGGCAGGCGGGCGCGGATCGTCAGCGCGCGCGCCGCGCGGTCGACGTCGACCACCTCGCCGCACATGAATTCGAAATGATTGTCGATCGCCTGGCGGGCATGGTCGACATGGTAGTGGTCGGGATCGATGGTGCCGGCTGCAACGGAGTGCAGCAGGGGCTTCCAGAAGTGTGTTGGTGCGCTGTCCACGAGGACGATGCGCGCCTTGTTGCGGCGGCCGAGTTCACGGCCAAGGCGGGTCGCCAGTTCCAGACCCGCCACGCCGCCGCCGGCAATGACGATGGTTTGCATTCGATTTCTCCATGATGTTGAAAAGCGCTGCTGGTCAGAACCGGGCGTTGCCACCCTCCGTGACGCGGATGTTCTCGCGACGTGCCGCGTTCGTGGCCGGCTGCGAGGTCGACACGACGAGCGCGTCGCCGGCATTCACGCCGAGCACCTGGAGCACGGTGGAATAGGGCGACTTGTGGCCGCGGGCCGCGAAGTCCGCATCCGTCAGCACCACGGAAAACAGGTGGTGGGCCGCATCGCCGAAGCGTTCGCGCAGGCGCATGTCCGCCTGGCTGTGGGGCAGGTCGCTCACCACCGCGCAATGGCAGCCGCCATCGATCGCCTTGTCGAGCAGCCGTTGCGCCTCGATGTCCGAGCGCATCGGGAACATGCCCCGGCTGGGTACCTTGAACGTGGATAGATCGAAAATCACCGCTTGTGCCGTCATGCGTCCTCCTGGATGGATGTGTTGCGAAGGTTTCACTATACGGGCGGGTCGGATAAAATAAAAATAAGATATTTCCGGATTGTTATAAGGGATTGCTGATGTATCCAGCCAGTTTCAAGCAGTTGCAGGCCCTCGTGCAGGTGGCCCGCCACCAGAGCGTGTCGCGCGCGGCCGAAGCGATGCACGTCACGCAGCCCGCCGTCTCCATGCACCTGCGGATGCTCGAGGAATCGGCGGGCCTGCCGCTCACGCGCAAGCAGGGGCGCAATATCCAGATGACGGCAGCGGGCGAACTGCTGGTCGGCTATGCGCAGAAGATCCTGGCCGTGTGGGAAGAGGCGGGGAACGAGATCGCCGCGCTGAAGGGCGTCACCAGCGGCACGCTGCGCATCGGCGCCGTGATGACGGCCGAACACCTGCTGCCGGCGATGCTGGTGCGCTTCACGGGTGGCCACCCCGGCGTGCACATCAAGCTGCGCGTCGGCTCGCGCCCCGAGGTGATCGGCATGCTGAGCCGCGACGAGATCGACCTGGCGATCATGGGCACGCCGCCGCGCGAATTCCCCACCAGCGCAAGCCGGTTCGCCCGCCACCCCATGGCATTCTTCGTGGCGCCCACGCATGCGCTGGCCGGCAAGGCCGTGGCGCCGGCGGACCTGATCGGCCACAACCTGCTGGTGCGCGAGCCCGGCTCCGGCACCCGGTCGGCGATCGAGCACCTGTACCGCGAAGCCAATGCGCCGCTGTCGATCGGTTCGGAATTGTCCAGCAACGAGGCGATCAAGCGCATGACGGCCGCGGGCCTGGGCGTGGCCTTCCTGTCGGTGCATGCCTGCACGCTGGAAGTGCGCAACCGCCTGCTCGAAGTCCTGCCCGTGCCGGGCACGCCCGTGCTGGCCGACTGGCACGTGATGCACAAGGCCGACCACCCGATCCCCACCGTGGCCGCCTCGTTCCAGGAATTCATGGTCGAACATGGCCAGCAGGTCATCACCGGCGAACTCGAAGGCGGCCCCGCGCCGCGTGATCACGGAGACGGCGAGGCGGGGGAGGGCGAGCCGGCTCCTGGCCGGGCGCCATCACGCCGTGGGGGGCGACCGTAAGCGCGGCGACCGCGTCGTTGCCTTGCTCGAGCCCGCACGCCGCGTCAGCGGCCTGTTTCGCGGTAAGCGGCGAACACCTGACCCATGAAGTCGACCACCGCCCTGATGCGCGCGCTGGTGCGCAGGGAGGCGTGCATCGACAGCCAGATTTCCTGGTCCAGTTCGGGGATGTGGGGAATCGCGGCCACCAGGTCTTGCTGGTCGCCGGCAAGGAACGTGGCGAGCACGCCCAGGCCGGCGCCATGGGACACGCCATCGAGGATGCCGAGCCCGTAGCTGCACCGCATCCATGGGGCCGGCGCGCCGGGCAGTGCCCGCAGCCACCGGTCGGACTGGAACTCCGCGCGGGGTTCGTCGAAGCCCACGAACGGCACGCGCGCCCAATCCCCGCTGGACAGCGCGGCCGCATGGCGCTCTGCCACGTCCCGGCTGCAGTACAGCCCGAAGGACAGGGTGCCGAGGCAGCGCGTGACGAGGTCGAGCTGTTCCGGACGGTAAGGCCGGAGTGCGATATCGGCTTCGCGCCGCGCCAGGCTGTAGGGCCGGTGCGATGTCACGATTTCCACTTCGACGTTCGGATAGGCGTCGTGGAAGCGCGCGAACCGGGTGGTGAGAAAGTAGGAAAGCCACTCGTCGGTGTTGATCCGCACCACGCCGGACGCGGCATGGGCATCCTGGCGATCGCGCGTGCGCTCGACTTCCAGGGCGATCTCGCCCATCTGGCTGGCCAGGGCAACCATGTCGGCGCCGAACGCCGTCGGCAGGCAGCCGGCCTGGAAACGTTCGACGAGTTTTTGCCCGACCGCTTCCTCCAGGTCGTCGAGCCGGCGCGACAGCGTTGCCGGGCTCATGCCTGCTTTCTTGCTGGCCCTGCGCAGCGTGCCTTCCTGCACGATGAGCAGCAGCAGCCGCAGGTCATCCCAGTTCAGGTGTTTCATATTTGAAGCGTGATGCCCCGTATTCGTCTATATGCATACATTTTATTCCTATGCGATCATACTTTGTTCAGTCTGCAAGGAGAAAAATCAAATGCGTACATTCGGCGACCGCGTACGGCACGCGCTCCTGTTCGAGGCCGTGGCCCTGGCCATCTTCATCCCGGGATCGGCGGCGGTGTTCGACAAGCCGGTCGAGAGCATGGGCGTGATCGGCGTCGCGTCGGCAACCATCGCCACGCTGTGGAATTTCATCTTCAACATGGGGTTCGACCGTTCCCTGCGCGCGCTGCGGGGCACCGTCCACAAGACCATGGCGATCCGCGTCGTGCACACGCTCCTGTTCGAGGCGGGGCTCGTGATCATGCTCATCCCGATGATCGCCTGGTACCTGGGCATCGGCATTTGGGCGGCGCTGGTGATGGACCTGGCGATCGTGATCTTCTACCTGGTGTACGGCTTCCTGTTCAATCTCGCCTACGACCGGATCTTTCCCATTGCGGCCACGGCGGCACGTCCGGCATGACGCCTGGCCTGCAGCGGCAGCCACCGCCGGCTGCCCGGTCTGGTGCGGATTACTAGCACATCCAATCCGGCAGCGCCTGGACTTTTGACTGCTGTTGCGTTATAATGACGCAAATTCACAACAGATCGACGCCGCAGCAACCTCGCATCACCCGTGCCGCCAACGGCGGTACCGCAAGGATTGCACGCTTTTTCGTGCAACACGTGCGAGACATTCATCGGGCCTCGCGCCCATCTCCGTAAATCGTCTGGCGCATGGTGCGTCCGATACCTGTGCCATGCAATGACATGGCGCCCGCGTGGCTGAACGTCCTGAACCCCAGCTTCCTTCAGCACGCACACGACACCCCAGGATCCAGGCGGTAACGCCTGCGCCCACGCGTGTCCCGCCCCGTTCCGTCGCCTGCCCGCGTTCTGCGCCGTGGCATCGCCGCCGGCCCGGGGTTCGCCGATTCCCGTTCGCGGCCCATGGCCGCGGGGTGTCGTTCATTCGCGAAATCGAAGGAGAACCACAACGTGGCAAAACAGATCGTCATCGACCATGTATTCAAAGTATTCGGCGACCAGCCCGACGCCGCCCTGGCGCTCGTTCGCGAGGGCGCAAGCAAGCAGGACATCCTCGCCCGCACCGGTTGCACGATCGGCGTGTTCGACGCCAGCTTCACCATCGAGGCGGGCGAGATTTTCGTCATCATGGGGCTGTCCGGTTCGGGCAAGTCGACACTGGTGCGCATGCTCAACCGCCTGATCGAGCCGACCGACGGCCGCATCCTCGTCGACGGCGGCGATATCAATACCTTGCCGGACGCGCAGCTGCGCGCGTTGCGCCGCAAGGACATCAGCATGGTGTTCCAGTCCTTTGCGCTGCTGCCGCAACTCTCCGTGCTCGACAACACGGCGTTCGGCCTTGAACTGGCCGGCATGGCCCGGGCCGAGCGCCATGCGCTGGCCCTGCAGGCGCTGGAGCAGGTGGGCCTTGCCGGGTATGCCGGCAGCTATCCCGATGAACTGTCCGGCGGCATGCAGCAGCGGGTCGGCCTGGCCCGCGCGCTGGCGTGCGACCCGTCGATCCTGCTGATGGACGAGGCGTTTTCCGCGCTCGACCCGATCATGCGCACGGAAATGCAGTCGGAGCTGCTGCGTCTGCAGCAGATCAAGCGCCGCACCATCGTCTTCATCTCGCACGACCTCGATGAAGCCATGCGCATCGGCGACCGGATCGCCCTCATGAAGGATGGGCACGTGGTGCAGGTGGGCACGCCGGAAGAGATCCTGCGCAGGCCCGCCAACGACTGGGTGCGCAGCTTCGTGCGCGGCGTGGATGCGGCGGCCGTCTTCAAGGCCGGCGATATCGCCCGCAAGAGCCAGATCGTGGTGTCGGAATCGCCCACCCGGGGCGCCCGCGCGGCGCTGTCGATGCTGGAAGAGCAGGACCGGGCATTTGCCTATGTCGTCGACCCGAAACGTGCGTTCCTCGGCCTCGTGTCGGCCGATTCGCTGCGCGGCGCGCTCGACGGCCATACCGGACCGCTGGGCCTGCAGCATGCCTACCTGGATGACGTGCAGTGCATCGATGCGGACGAACCTGTTGCCGGCCTGGTGGGCCAGGTGGCGCAACTGCCGTATGCGGTGCCGGTGGTGGCCAGCGACGGCAGCTTTCGCGGCGCCATCAGCAAGACCACCTTGCTGAAGTTCCTCGACCGCGACACGCCACCGATCGCCGATCCACGCGGCGCCGATAAACAAACACAGGAAGGACAAGCATGATTGCCAATACCATTGCCTCGCTGGAGCCAGGCGTGGCGCCATCCACCCCGTCGAACCCATGGTTGCCCGCGCCGCCGGGTGATACTTCCTGGCTCGACGCCGCAGGAACGGCCCCCACGCCGGAGCACGCCGATGGTTCGCTGCTGGCGCAACTGCTCGACGGCTCGCTGCCGCTGCAATCGTGGATCAACGATGGCCTGGGCTGGGTCGTCGCGCATTGCCGCCCGTTCTTCCAGGCCGTGCGCGCGCCGATCGACGCCACGCTGGCCGGCGCGGCTGACGTGCTGCTGGCCGCGCCATCGTCCGTGGTGATCGCCATCATCGGCCTGCTGGCCTGGCAGTTCACCAGCCGCACACTGGCCATCGGCACCGTGCTGGCGCTGCTGGTCGTGTCGATGCTCGGCGTCTGGCCGGAGGCGATGGTCACTCTGTCGCTGGTGCTCACGTCGCTCGCGTTCTGCCTGGCGATCGGTCTGCCGCTGGGGATCTTCCTGGCCAGCAGCGACCGCGCGCAGAACATCCTGCGCCCGCTGCTGGACGCCATGCAGACCACGCCGGCCTTCGTGTACCTGGTGCCGGTCGTCATGCTGTTCGGTATCGGCAATGCGCCCGGCGTGATCGTGACCATCATCTTTGCGCTGCCGCCGCTGGTGCGCCTGACCAATCTCGGCATCCGCCAGGTGCGCCCCGACCTGGTCGAAGCGGCGCGCGCCTACGGTGCGTCACCGTGGCAGTTGCTGACCCGCGTGCAGATGCCGCTGGCGATGCCGTCCATCATGGCCGGCATCAACCAGTCGCTGATGCTGTCGCTGTCGATGGTGGTGATCGCCTCGATGATCGCCGTCGGCGGCCTGGGCCAGATGGTATTGCGCGGCATCGGCCGCCTGGACATGGGCCTGGCCACCGTCGGCGGCCTCGGCATCGTGCTGCTGGCCATCACGCTGGACCGGCTTACGCAGGCGATGGGGCAACCGCGCCGCGGCGTGCGCCACTGGTACGAAACGGGGCCGCTCGGCAGCCTGCTGCGCCTGGCGGGCCGCACCCGGTCGCCGGGTGACGCGGCACGCGACGCCACCGCGCCGGCCACGCCCGCACGGTAAGCACGGACAAGTACATCAGACGCATATGACAAAGGATCTTCATGCAACAACTCGAACACTTCAAGGACACGTATAAAACGCAGCGCAGGTTCCAGTGGTTCTCGGCCCTGGCGCTTGCCGCGCTCACGCTGACCACGGGCCTGGCCATGGCGCAAACGCCGGACGCCGGCCTGCCGGGCAAGGGTATCAAGGTGCAGGCGCTGCAAAGCCCGATCGCCGAGGAAACGTTCCAGACCATGCTGGTCGACCGCGCCCTCGAACGGCTCGGCTACGAGCCGCAGCCGATCAGGGAAGTCGATTATCCAACCGCGCACATCGCCGTCGCCAATGGCGACGCGACCTATCTCGCGGTGCACTGGGACCCCTTGCAACGCGATTACTACGACAATGCCGGCGGCGACGCAAAGCTGCTGCGCACGGGCCAGTATGCCGGCCCGGCTGCCCAGGGCTACCTGATCGACAAGGCAACGGCCGACAAGTACCACATCACCAGCGTCGACCAGCTGCGCGATCCGGACGTGGCCAGGCTGTTCGACCAGGACGGCGACGGCAAGGCCGACCTGGCCGGCTGCAATCCGGGCTGGGGCTGCGAGGCGATGATCGAACACCACCTGGACGCGTACAAGCTGCGCCCGACGGTCACGCACGTGCAGGGCAGCTATGCGGCGCTGATCGCCGACACGATCGGCCGCTACCAGCGCGGCCAGCCGGTCCTGTACTACACGTGGACGCCGTACTGGGTGAGCAGCGTGCTGGTGCCGGGCAAGGATGTCGTGTGGCTGCAGGTGCCGTTCTCGGCGACGCCGCAGAAGACCGACACGCGCCTCGACGATGGCAGCAACTATGGCTTTTCCGTGAGCATCACACGCATCGTCGCGAACCGTGCCTGGGCCGAGAAGAACCCGGCGGCGGTGAAACTGTTTGAAGTGATGCGCCTGCCGATCGCCGACATCAGCGCGCAGAATGAGCGCATGCGCAGCGGCGAGAACACGCAGGCCGACATCGCGCGCCACACGGCTGGCTGGATCAAGTACCACCAGCAGTTGTTCGACAGCTGGATCGCCGAGGCGCTGGCGGCGGCGAAATCGTGAAGGAAAGGCGCCATGGCGACCCGGCGCAATGCCACGGTCGCCCCGACACGCGCCATTAGCGGCTGCGGGTCACCCGCCACACCGTATTGGACAGGTCATCCGCGACGATCAGCGCGCCGCGCGGGTCCACCGTCACGCCGACCGGCCGGCCGCGCGTCGTGCCGTCGTCATCGCGGAAGCCGGTCACGAAATCGACCGGCTGGCCAGCGGGCCGCCCTTTGTCGAACGGCACGAAGATGACCTTGTAGCCCACGGGCTGTGCGCGGTTCCAGCTGCCGTGTTCGCCCACGAAGGCGCCGTTCGCGAACGATTCACCCATCGCCGGCACGGAAAAGCCCACGCCCAGCGCGGCCACATGGGAACCGAGCGCGTAATCGGGCTTGACGGCGGCCGCCACCTTGTCCGGATCCTGCGGCTTGACGCGGGGATCGACGTTCTGCCCCCAATAGCTGTAGGGCCAGCCATAGAAGGCGCCTTCGCGCACCGACGTCAGGTAGTCGGGCACCAGGTCCGGCCCCAGCTCATCGCGTTCGTTGACGACCGCCCACAACTGCTGCGTTTCCGGGTGGATCGCCAACGCCGTCGGATTGCGCAAGCCCGTCGCGTAGGGCTTGTAGGCGCCTGTTTCGGCATCGACCCGCCAGACCATGGCGCGGTCGCGTTCCGCTTCCATGCCGCGTTCCGTGATATTGCTGTTCGAGCCGATACCCACGTACAGGAAGCGCCCGTCGGGGCTGATGGCCAGTGCCTTGGTCCAGTGGTGGTTGATCTCGTCGGGCAGTCTGGCGATGCTGGCCGGTGCGCCGCCCGCCTTCGTCTGTCCCTCCGTGTAGTCGAAGCGGACCAGTTCATCCTGGTTGGCCACATAGAGCTTGCCCTCGTGGAAAGCCAGGCCGTAAGGCGCATTCAGTTTATCCGCGAACACGGTCTTGAGCTCGTAGCGGCCATCGCCATCGGCGTCGCGCAGCAAGGTCAGGCGATCGCCGCTTTCGACCTTGGACGTGCCCTTGGCCTTGATATAGCCGGCGATCACGTCCTTGGGTTTGAGCTTCGGGGCGCTGCCGCCGCGGCCCTCGGCAACGAGGATGTCGCCGTTCGGCAGCACGAGCGTCTGCCGCGGAATCTTCAGGTCGGTCGCGATGGCCGTGATGGTGTAACCCTTCGGCACGACGGGTTTGCGGTCGCCCCAAGCGGCCGGCTCCGCGATCTTCATGCTGGGCAGCAGGCCCCGTTGCGGCTCGGGCATCTTCGGATCGGCACCGAGCGCCTGGGCACTGCCGCCATCGTCGCCGCACCCCGCCAGCAACAGCGCCGCGCACGAGACGGTCATCAGCATCGGGCGGTTCATCGCGCACCTCCAGCCCGTGTCGCCAGCGCCCGCCATGCGGTGATGCAGGCCAGCACGGTGACGGCGATCGACAAATACAGGCCGGACGGCATGGCGGCCCAGGCATCCTTTGCGTGCACGAAGGCATCGATAAGGCCGATCACCCAGGTGGCCAGCAATAGCAAAAAATGCACCAGTGCAGGGCCTTTGCTGCCCTTCGACCGGAGTAGCGCGACCAGCGCGAAGAGCAGGGCAAAGCCGCCCAGCACCAGGGCGCCGGCGATCAGCCAGGATGCAAAATTGCTCCATTGGATCTGGTAGCTGTTGTAGTAGGCCAGGTCGCTCAAGAGCGCACCCAGGAACAGGGGAACGGTTCCCGCAAGCAGCATCGCGTGCAGCGGGCCGGGGGGCTGCCGGAAGGCAGGGGCGTCGATTGTCGGGGAGGGCATGGCAAGGTCCAGGTTGTGTCGCTTGGCCCGATCGTAGCGATTAATAGAACGCGTTGTCGCATGGTTGAGCCCGGTCGAATGGGCCGGCAAGCGGACCTGCTGGCCCGCTGCCCCTTGTTGTTCGGATCGCTGCACCATCCGCCGGCGCTCAGGGTGCCGGTGTACGGGCATTGCCACACTTTGACAAACTTTTCCGTTAGTAAATGAGTATCATTCTCATTTGCTGCTGTCGAGCAGCCATCGAGAACACCCAGTCCTTCGCCAACAAGAAAAGTTTGGATCCATGCGTCTTCCAGAAAAATACAAAAAAACCTTCAGCCGTACCCCCGTCGCCATCGCCATTCCCCTGCTGTTCGCCAGTGCGGGCGCCCTCGCACAGCGGGCCACCGAAGAGCAGCTGGCCACCGTCGTCGTCACCGCTTCCGGCTACGAGCAGAACATCCGGGATGCCGCAGCTTCGATTACCGTCATCACCGGCAGCGAAATCGCCAAGCGCTCGTACACCGACCTGGCCGACGTGCTGAAATTCGTGCCCGGCGTTTCCGTGCAGGGCACCGGCACCGAGCAGTCGATCTCGATTCGCGGCATGGGCAACGCCTACACGCTGTTCCTGGTCGATGGCCGCCCGGCGCAGGGCGGCGACACGTTCGAATTCAATGGCGGCGGCCGTGGCCAGCAGATCTCGTTCATGCCGCCGCTGGACATGATCGAACGGATCGAAGTGATCCGCGGCCCGGCGTCGGGCCTGTACGGCTCCGACGCGATGGGCGGCGTGATCAACATCATCACGAAGAAGGTCTCGAACACGTGGAAGGGCGCCGTCACGGCCGAATACGTGCATCCCGACGGCGGCAACGACGTCAACGGCGAGGCCTACAACACGAGCTTCATCGTGAACGGGCCGCTTGTCGACGACGTGCTGGGTATCCAGCTGTCGGGCGGTTTTCGCGGGACCAACGAGGGAGGCGTCATCCAGTTCGGCGACGCCACCACGGGCGACGCGGACTATAAGCAGCGCAACATCGGCGCCAAGGTCACGTGGAAGGCCGACGGCCGCAACACGCTCACGGCCGGCGGCAGCCGCACCGACACCGACCGCTGGCGAAACCCGGGCCGCTCGCTGGCCGCCACGGCGGCCGCCAGCTACCAGGGATCGACGAAGGACAACCTGTTCCTCGCGCACGATGGCCGCTACGGCAAGGTCAGTGCAAGCACCTACCTGAACTACGACGCCGCCAGCAATCCGACCACCCGCACCAGCGCGCCCAGCGGCGTGGCGCGCGGCATCGACTTCGACACGCTGACCTTGAACAGCCAGGGCACCTGGCAGGCCGGCGATGCGCACACGCTGACGGCCGGCTTCACCTACAAGAAGGAGAAGCTGGAGGACGGTGCCACGAGTGCCGTGAACGTCCATAACGCCGACACGGACGCATTCGTCACCATGGAGCGCTACCAGCTTTCCGCGTTCGCGGAAGACGAGTGGCGGCTGCGCGACGGCCTGGCGCTGACCACGAGCGCCCGCTACGACTACAACGAGCAATATGCCGGCCACTGGAGCCCGAAGGCCTACCTGGTCTACCGCGCCAGCGACGCGCTGACCGTCAAGGGCGGCGCCATCACGGGTTACAAGGCCCCGTCGCTGCGCAACGCGGCGCCCGATTTCTCCGCCACCTCCCGCGGTGGCGTGAGCATCGGCAACCCGGACCTGAAGCCGGAAACAAGCGTCAGCTATGAATTCGGCGTGGACTACGAACGCACCGACCTGGGACTCAAGGCCAGCGCCGTGGTATACCGCACCGATTTCGACGACAAGATCACGCGCTCGGCGGACTTCCTGTGCCGGCCGAACGTGCCGTGCTTCCATGGCGGGCTGGAATATCCCGCACATCAATACGGCTACAAGCAGACGATCAACGTGGACAAGGCGCGTATCCACGGAACGGAGCTCGCGCTGGACTACCGGTTCACGAACAACCTGTCGGCACGTGCGAACTACACGCTGACCGATTCCGAGCAGCTGACGGGGGCCAGCAAGGGCAGCCCGTTGAGCGACCAGCCGAAGCATGCCGCGAACCTGGGCCTGAACTACGACCCTTCGCGTGGCACGAGCCTGTGGGGCCAGGCGGCTTATACCGGCAAGTTCATCAGCACCGACCTGGCAACGGGCGCGGCCACGTCACAAAGTTATACCCTCGTCGACATGGGGATCGTGCACCGCCTGAAGCGGAACCTGACGCTGAAGTTCGGCATCTACAACGTGGCCGACAAGGAAGTCGCCAACAGCTCGAACGGCTATGTGGACGGGCGCCGTTACGCCACTGCCGTGAACTACACGTTCTGAACAGCCTCCAGCGCAGCGGGGCGCCCAGCCTCGCGTTCCAGTGACTTGCGCGAACAGCGCTTCCGGAAGGCGCTGACAAGCACCCATCCTTGCCTGTAGAATCCGCCCCCGAGTGAACGGTGTCCCGCCATCGACCGGTGGCGGGGTGAAACGGGAAGCCGGTGACGCGCGGGATCGCCATCCCGCCAGTCCGGCGCAGCCCCCGCTGCTGTAAGCCTGACGACCCGCCCCGACGCCACTGCGCTGCTCACACAGCGCGGGAAGGCAGGGCCGGGGAGGACGACGGCAAGCCAGAAGACCGGCCGGTCACGAAAAGAAGGCAGGGCACGGGGTGTGGCCTTGCCGTCGATCGTTTGTTTTCCCGTGCTGGCAAGCCATCGCGTGGCTGATGCCGCGTGCGGCGCACCTGCACGGCATATGCTTGCCGACCCAGTTCATGAAAATTCATCCGCTTCACACCAGGCTCCTGCCTGCCGCCCTTGCCGTCATGTCGTTTGCCGCCCATGCGGACGATCCGCCATTCCAGCGCGTGCTGGTCGAAGGTTCCCGTATCAGCCAGCTTGGCGAGGCCGACTCCGCCGCCGCCGGCACGGTCACCCAGAGCCAGCTGCAAGCCCGCACCACGTACCGGCCCGGCGAACTGCTGGAAGCCACGCCGGGCCTGGTGGTGAGCCAGCACAGCGGGGAGGGCAAGGCCAACCAGTTCTACCTGCGCGGCTTCAATCTCGACCACGGTACCGACCTGCGCACGGCCGTCGACGGCATGCCCGTCAACCAGCGCAGCCATGCGCACGGGCAGGGCTGGACCGACCTGAATTTCGTGATCCCCGAACTGGCCGGCCGGCTCGACTACCGGAAAGGCCCGTACTCGGCGACGGCGGGCGACTTCGCTTCCGCGGGCGCCACCGAGCTCACTTACGTCAACCGGCTCACGTCCGGCATTGCCAACATCACGGCCGGCCAGAACGGCTACGGCCGCGCGCTGATTGCCGCGTCGCCGGAACTCGGCAACGGCACCGTACTGGTCGGCCTGGAGGCGATGCACAACGATGGTCCGTTCACCCGCGGCGACAACTACCGCAAGGTCAACGGCGTGCTGCGCTACAGCGAAGGTTTCGAGAACAACGGCTACTCCATCACCGCCATGGCCTACCGCGCCAAGTGGCACGCCACCGACCAGATCCCGCAGCGGGCCGTCGATGCCGGCACGCTGGGCCGCTTCGATGCGATCGACCCCACCGACGGCGGCAGTGCGCACCGCTACAGCCTGTCGGGCAAGTGGCAGCGCAGCGACGACGACAACAGTGCCAGGGTATCGGCCTATGTGATCGCGAACCGGTTGGCACTGTTCTCGAACTTCACCTATTTCCTCGACGATCCCGTCAACGGCGACCAGTTCGCCCAGCCGGACCGCCGCGTGACATCCGGCTTCGACGCCAGCTATTCCTGGCACCATCACCGGGCCGACGTCGCATCGACGACCACCGTGGGCATCACCGCGCAGAACGACAACATCCACAACGGCCTGTATCGCACGCGGGCGCGCCAGGTGACCGGCACCACGCGCGAAGACCACATCGTCGAGACCAGCGGCGCCCTGTTCGTTGAAAACCAGACCCGCTGGAACGCCACGTTCCGCACGGTGGCGGGTCTGCGGGCGGACCGCTACCGCTTCGACGTCCACGGCGACAACGCCGCCAATGCCGGCACCGCCAGCGACGGCATCCTCTCGCCCAGCGTCAGCCTGGTCTTCGGGCCCTGGGCGCGCACCGAGTTCTATGTCAACGCCGGTACGGGCTTCCACAGCAACGACGCGCGTGGCACCGTGATCGCGGTCGATCCGAAGACCGGCGAACCGGCCGACAGGGTCACGCCGCTGGCCCGCACGCGCGGATTGGACCTGGGCGTGCGCAGCGAGTGGGTGCCGGGGCTCCAGTCGTCGCTGTCGCTGTACCGCCTCGACATGGATTCGGAGCTGCTGTTCGTCGGCGACGCCGGCACCACCGAGGCGGGGCGGCCGAGCCGCCGCCACGGCATCGAGTTTTCCAACTACTACAAGCCGGTAAAGTGGCTGTCGCTGGATGCGGATCTCGCCTACGCGCGGGCGCGCTTCCGCAACGCGGACCCGGCGGGCGACCGTATCCCGGGCGCGGTCGAAGGGGTCGCGCAGTTCGCCGCGACGGTCACGCCGACCGGGCCCTGGTCCGGCGCGCTGCGCCTGCGCTGGTTCGGCCCGCGCCCGCTGGTCGAGGACAACAGCGTGCGCTCAAAGGCCACGACAACGCTGAACGGCCGCATCGGCTACCGCATCGGCAAGGCCACCCACGTGGAACTGGAAGCGTTCAACCTGGCCAACCGGCGCGCGTCGGCGATCGATTATTTCTACGAATCGCGGCTTGCCGGCGAAGCGGAGGCAGTGGAAGACGTGCATTTCCACCCGGTCGAGTCGCGTTCGTTCCGGGTATCGCTGACGCACCGGTTCTGACACCCCGGATCTTGCAGGCTGCGCTCGAGCCACTGGTGTCGGACACCTTCAGGTGTCGGACACCGGTTTTCCGCGCAGAATCCCGGAAGAATCTCGCGAAAACCGGTGTCTGACACCAGACCGCAGCGGCTACTGACGCATCACATACGACAAACCAAGTCGCAGTAGCGTCAGAACCGCGTCCGCAACCCCAGCGCCAGCGTGTCGCCACGGCGGTAGCCCCTGATCCGGTCGCGCATGCCGACAACGTACACGTCGCTGCGTTTCGACAGAGAGTGGTCGTAGCCCAGTGACAGCGTGCCGCGCTGCCTGCCGTCCTGCGGGCCGCGTTGCCACGTGGTGTCGGCAAACGCGGCAAGCAGCTTGCCCGCACCAAAGGCCACGTCGGCGCTGGCGCTCCAGGTCGTGCTGGTGCCGTTCGAGGTGGCGCCGTCCGCCGCACCCGCATGCGCGCTGTTGCGCGCGTGCTCGTAGTTCGCGTAGAGCGTCACGGGACCGACACCGGTCTTTCCGCTCACCATCCAGGCATCCTGCCGGCCGTAGCCCGCCTTGACATTGCCGGGCGTGCCCGGCAGCGGGTTGTCCACGTGCACCCGCTGCAGGAAGCCGCCCACGCCGTGGCGCCCCTTGAAATACAGGAAGCTGGCCCCCGCGTTGTGCCGGCCGCGGGCACCCGCAATTTCACCGAACTGGTAATGCAGCTTGGCCGTCAGCCCACCCAGGTTCGGCGAGGTATAGCGGACCTGGTTGCTCCAGCCGGTATCGCCCGCATTCACCGACTCCCATCCGGTGCCGTTATACAGCGGCACGTTGGCGTGCGCGACGATTGGCGAAAACGTGAACGAATCGCCGAACGCATTGAACAGCGCCGCCGGCAGGAAGTTCGGTGCGCCGTCGCGCCCGATGCGCAGCGTGCCGAACTTGCCCGATATGCCGACGTAGGCATTGCGGCTGAACAGCGTTTCGTTGCCGTTGAAGCGGCCGGGGGCACCGGTGTCGTTGCGCAGATAGCCGGCAAGCTTGAACTCCACCCTGAGCCCGTCGCCGAGATCTTCCGTGCCGTCGATGCCCCACCACGAGGTGCTCATGCCGCCGGCATTCACGGCGGCGACACGCTTGCTGCCCGGCGGCTGCGCCATGCCGATCCAGGCGTCGAGCAATCCCGAAAGCCGTATTTCCTGCGCCCCCGCGCCGGTGGACAGGGCGATCGCCAGGGCGCCAGCGAGGAGCCGGTTCATGATGGCACCTCCTGCCGCGCCACCCTGGCCGGCCGGAACCGCCTGAACAGGAAGAAGTACAGCTTGATGTACTGGCCGATCAGGATGGCATTCAGGATGGTGCCTTCGCGGATGAACTTGGGCTCGCCCAGGAACAGGTAGCCGATGGACGCGGAAATCAGCAGCAGCGTGCAGTCGAACGTGGACTTGATGTTGCCCCACTTGTAGCCCAGTCGCCGGCACAGGGTGTCGACGAACATGTCGATCGGCATGAGCACGAGGTTGGCCCGTATCATCAGGAACAGGCCAAGGGCGATCAGGGCATCGGCAAAGGCCAGCAGGCACAGTTTCACGGAATAGTCGTGCAGCACCAGGCCCTTGGTGACAAGCAGGTTCAGGTCCAGGAAGGCGGCCAGTACGAAGGCCGGGACCAGCGAGGCAAAGCTCTTCAGCCCGAAGTCCTTCGGCAGGGCGAGATACGTCAGCAGCAGCATGAACAGCTCGAGGATGAAGTTGTAGGTTCCCTGGCTGAGCGGCGGGTGCACCAGGGTCATGGTGCGGGTCAGGCTGCTTTGCGGCGAGATGCCGATGCCTGCGCGGATGGCCAGGCTGACGCCGAGCGTCAGGATGTAGATGCCCAGGATATAGATGGTCCAGCGCCGTGGCAGGCTGCCGGTATCGACGATGTCCGCTTCCTTCGGGTGGTGTGCCAATTCGATCTCCTCGTGGTTGTCGTGCGGCCGGCACTTCGGCGCCGGCCGGTCTTTCCGTCAGCCTGGCGGCATCACACCATGAAACCGAAGCGGTCCAGGGAAATGAACAGGGTCAGGAGCTTGTTGACGACGGGTTCTCCTTCATTGCGGTTGCCCATGTCCGCCAGCGCTGCATCGATCGCGCGGGTCTTGGCCACCAGCTCGGCGAGCGGCATGTTGGCGATCACGCCGTAGATGTCCAGCGGCAGTGCCGCCTTTACCTCCCGGCGATCGGTCACGATGCAGCCGCCCACCTGGGCGTCGACCTGCCGCAGGCAATGGCACATCTCCGCGCTGTCCTGTCCCACGGCGACGAAATACGCCTTCGGCGCCGGCCAGAACGTGGCCACGGCGCCGCGCTCGATGGCGACACCCTTGAACAGGCCGTTGACCACATGGCGCGTGCCCTTGGCATAGCGCTGCACGACCGAGATGCGGTTGAGCGGCACGCCATCGACCTCCGGCACGACCTTCCCATCCCGCAGCGGCACCCAGACTTCGTCGTAGAACTTCAGGTGGCCGCGGCCATACACGTCGAACAGGTAGACCTTGGCCTGCCGGCCATCCGCAGAAATTTCCAGGGGCACGATATCCAGGTGCTCCGGCGCCAGGTCGTGCAGGCCCGGCACCGGTGTCTTGACCATGCCGGAATAATCGACATCGGCCTGCCGCAGCAGCTTGCGGTCCCTGGCTACGAGTTCGCCATCCTTGAAGACATAGCGGGGATTGATCTTCGCCAGGCTGTCCGTCAGCACGATATCGGCGAAGCGGCCCGGCGTCAGCGAACCGAACTTGTTGTCCATCCGGAAGGCGCGCGCGGTGTAGAGCGTGGCCATCTTGATCGCCTGGATGGGATCGATCCCCATCTCCGCGCACAGCGAGATCACCCAGTCCATGTGGCCCTGCGTCTGCAGGCGGTCGACCGAGATATTGTCCGCGCACAGCTGGAAATTCTCGGCGGGCCATTTGCGCTTGACGATGGCGCGCAACATGATCTTGATGACTTCACTGCTGCCCACGCCGAACTTGATCTGGGTTTGCAAGCCATAGCGCACGCTTTTCTCGATGTCGTCTTCCTTCCACACGTCGTGGTTGGCAAACGCGCCGATGGCCGGCATGTAGTTGAGCATCATGTCGGACAGCGCGGTCACGCCCCAGTGCGTGTTCATGAAACCGCCTTTCACACGACCCAGCGCGGATTTGCGGAAATCGTCGTCGTTGCCCACGCTGTAGGTCAGGTGCGCCAGCTCGCCCAGGCCGATCACCGGATCGAGTTTCAGCAGCGCGTCGGTGACTTCCACCGTGGTCTTCTTCCCGGGCGCAAAGGCAAACACGCGATAGGGCAGGCGGTCGTGGTGGCGAAACAGCGCTTCGGTGGCTTGCACCGCCTCGTCGCCGGCCGCGCTGACGAAGTCCAGGCATTCGGAGAAGATGGTGGTCGTCCCGCAGGGCACGATCGCTTCGCCGAACGCGGCGGGATGCGCCAGTTGGGCATCGAAGTGGATGTGCGCGTCGATCAGGCCGGGAATCGCATACAGGCCCTCGCCATCGAACACCTCGCGCACCTTGACGATCGCTTCGTCCGGGTTCAGGGCGACGATGCGCTTGTTGTACACCAGGATCGAACCCTGGTACACGGTTTCGGCATGCACATCGAGGATGTGCAGGTTTTTCAGCAGCAGGTCGGCTTCCTTCTTTCCGTTGAGGATGTCGAAGATGGCCCGGACCTCGTTGTAGTGCGCGTGGACCTGGTCGGTCTGTCCGGCAGGGGTATTGGTACGTTCGTTGACTTCCTGGTACATGGCGGTCTCGCTTTCATGGAGGTGGCGTGAAGGGGAATGGTGTTGCTGGTGCCATGAAAACCGATTTGGACCGTGCGGAAAAGCAGCGATTTTTGCGCGGACCGTGCGTTTTTCGAGTACGCTATTTTTTACACGAAGGGGAGAGGGGACCCGCATGCTGCATTCGCGCCTGCTGCGCTATATCGACGAAGTGGCCCGCTGCGGTTCGATCCGCGCGGCCGGCGAAAAGCTGCACATCGCGCCGTCGGCCATCAACAAGCACGTGCTGCTGCTGGAGGAGGAAATCGGCGAGCCGCTGTTCGAGCGTTTGCCGCGCGGCCTGCGGCCAACGCCCGCGGGCGAGATCCTGCTGGCGCATGTGCGCCGCACCATGCTGGAATACCGCCAGGTGGAAGCGGAGATCCGCGAGCTGCAAACGCTGCAGAGCGGAGAGATCATCGTCGCCACGGCGACCGGGCTGGCCAGCGGCGTCGTGGCGGCCGCCGCGTTGAACTTCTATGCGCGCCATCCGCAGATGACGATATCGATCCGCACCATGTCCGTGCGCGAGATCCAGGCATCCGTCGCCAGCGGCGAAGCCGACCTGGGCCTGGGCTTCAACCTGGCCGCCTCCCCGCAACTCGAATGCCTGTGGGAGCGGGACACGCGCCTCGGCGCGGTCATGTCGTCCGGGCACCCGCTGGCGCACATGGAATCCATCCCGCTGGCGCACTGTACGTCGTATCCGCTGATCTTCGCGGACCGCTCGATGCTCATCCACGGCAACATTGCCGACACGTTTGCCGGGGCCGGCCTGGACGTGGCGCCCACCTTCCGCACCAATTCGATCGAAACCATGAAACGCCTTGCCGCGGCGGGCGACGGCATCGCCTTTCTCAGCAAGTTCGATATCACGGAAGAGTACCGCCGGGACGTGCTGGTCTACCGGCCGATCCGGGACCGCGTCTTCAGCCGGAACGTGCTGTCCCTCGTGCGACGCGACAAGCATGGCCGCGGCATCGCCAGCCTGCTGTTCGCGGACGAAGTCATGAATCTGCTGGCGGGTCAACTGGGCGGGACGGACGCCGTCTAGAAGTGCGCCGCCCGGTCGCAGGCGGCGCGGCCGGTCGCGCGGTGACTACACGGCCCGGGCTTTCTTCTCCAGCACAGGGTGCGGTGTCGCCGCCTGCACGGCTTCCCCGTCGTTCGATTCGTCCTCGAGCGCTTCCTTCTCGCGGCCCGGCAGCATGAGGTTCAGCACCGATGCCACGATGGCGCCGGTGCTGATGCCCGAGCCGAAGATTTCATGCACGATGGCCGGCATCCTCGCCAGCAGTTCGGGGCGGGCGCTGACGGCCAGGCCGCAGCCCAGCGACACGGCGATGATCAGGCCATTGCGCTTGCTGTGCTCCACGCTGGCCAGCATCTGCGCGCCGGCGGCCAGGATCATGGCGAACATCATCAGGCAGGCGCCGCCCAGCACCACTTGCGGAATCGTGACGACGATCGCGCCCAGCACCGGGAAGAGGCCGGCCAGCAGCAGGAAGGCGCCGGTCAGCGCCACCACGTGGCGGCTGGCCACGCCGGTGAGCGAGACCAGGCCGACATTTTGCGCGAAGGTGGAAACGGGCGGGCCGCCCAGCATGGCCACGCACGCCGAGCCCACGCCGTCGCCCAGTACGCCGCGGCACAACTGCCGGCCGCCCACTTTCGTGTTGGTCGCGGAACCCAGCGCCATCAGGGTGCCGGTGGTTTCGACGATCGCGACCATGTACGCGACGCCCATCGCAAAAATGCCGCTGGGCGGGAACGTCATGCCGTATTGCAGCGGTTGCGGCAGCGCGAACGTGGCCGCCTTTTGCACGGGACCGAAGTCGACCAGGCCCATGGCCAGGCAGACGAGATAGCCGGCGGCCACGCCGATCACGACGGCGGCGGCGGACACGATGCCTTTGCCGAACTGCACGACGCCGACGACGGTGACCAGCACGAACAGGGCGATGCCCAGGTTGACCGGATCGGCGTAGTCGGCGGCCCCCTTGCCGCCGGCCGCCCAGTCCACCGCGACGGGGATCAGCGACAGGCCGATCATCGTGACCACGACGGCAGTCACGGTATGCGGGAACAGCTTGCGGATCTGCGGCATGAAGAAACTGCCGACGATCATGATCACCGAGCCGGCCAGCGTGGACCCGAGGATGCCGGCCACGCCATGCTCGTGGCCGATGGCGAGGGCGGCGCCGACGAAGCTGAAGCCGGTGCCCATCACGCAGGGCAGGCGGATCCCCAGCGGGCCCAGGCCCTTGCACTGGATGATGGTGATGACGCCCGAGCCCATCAGCGAGGCGTTGACGAGCGCGACGACCTGGTCGGCCGGCAGTTTCAGCACGGCGCCGATGACGAGGGGCACGGCGATGATGCCGCCCAGCGCGGCAAGCATGTGCTGGGCGGCCAGCAGGATGGTGGTGGGCAGCGGCGGACGGTCGTCCACCTGGTAGAGCAGCTTGTTCATGGGTGTCTCCAAATTGTGGGTGAATCGCTGTGTCCGGTGCTGCCGGCATGCCTCGCCGCGCGGGCGGTGTCGCCCGCGGGAATGGGAGGACTGGCGCAATGGCCTGGAGAGAAGGGTCTGACGCCCCACGGATGCCCGGGTACGGGCACTGGTTGAACGAGCGTGTGCCCCTGTAAGCGGGCTGCTCGCATCGACGGGCTTCACCGGGTGATGCCACCGTCTACTCTCGGCCAGGTCGTGCCGGTCCGGTATACGCGGCTGCGCATGATGGGTATGGCGTGGCGTGACTGTCACAACCGGCTCGCGGGCATGCGGTTCATGCTTGCTTGAAGACAAACGTTGCCGGCGTGCGAACTTGCATGAAGTCGCGTTTTCCTGGGCGCTCACCCGGCCATGCCGGGGCATGCGCGCATGTGCAAGACATTTACGGGACAGCGATTTTGATTGACGCCCACGCACGCATTCCTTATCATCGACGCAAATGACAACGTTGGACATTTCGTGACCGGGATGTCTGGCGGACAAGACAAGGAGACTGTGTGGCAACGATTCACGACGTCGCCGAGAAGGCCGGCGTGTCCATCAAGACCGTATCCCGGGTCCTCAATGGCGGTACCGAGGTATCCGAAAAAACCCGTACGCGCATCGAGCAGGCGATGCGCAGTCTCGAATTCACGCCGTCCGCCGCGGCCCGCAGTTTGCGCGGCCGGCCCACCGGGCTGGTGGCCGTGATTGCCGAACAACTGACCACCACGCCCGATTCCTCCGAAATCATCAAGGGCATCCAGCTGGTTTGCGAGCAGCAGGGCAAGATGCTGATGATCGGCGAAACGGGCGGCCATGCGGACGTGGCGAGCCGCCTGGTGGCGGACCTGCGCGAACGCCGCGTCGAGGCGATCCTGTTCGCCACGCCGTTCCATTGCCAGGTCGCGCTCGAACCGCTGCTGGGCAGCACGCCCACGGCGCTGGCGAACTGCTTCGAAGCGGCCGGCCGCTACACGCAGGTGGTACCCGACGACGAAGGCGGCGGTTACGCCGCGGCCAGGATCGTGCTCGATGCCGGTCATCGCCACATCGCCTTCCTGCAGCTGATCCCAGGCATGGTGGCCACCGCCCTGCGCCTGCGCGGCTTCGAGCGGGCCATGCGCGAGCACGGCATCACGCCCAATGCGCAATGGCTGATCCACGGCGCCGAAGCGCACGAGGGCGACGAATTCGCGCACCTTGCCGATGCCGTCGACCGCCTGTTCGCCAGCGACCGCCGGCCCACCGCGATCCTGTGCGGCAACGACAAGATGGCCATGCGCGTCATCTTCATCCTGCAGCGCCGTGGCCTGCGGGTACCGGCCGACGTGTCGATCGTGGGATTCGACGATTTCCGCCTGATTTCCGAGGCACTCGATCCTGGCCTGACGACCGTGGCGCTGCCGTACCGCGAGATCGGCGAGCTGTCCGGCCGCTATGTGCTGGAGCACGCGGGCATGGCACCGGCCACGGTGCGGGTGCCCTGCGTGCCCGTGATGCGCGGCACGGTCGCTGCCCCGGCAGCGCACAAGGGGCCAGCGCGGGCGGGCAGCCGATGAAGCACGCATTTGTGATCGCGCTGGCCGCGCTGGCATTGCCGGTGCTGGCCGCGCCTGTCGAAATCCGCTTGTGGCGCCACGATACGGGCGACGCTGAAATGGCGGCGGGAAGGGCGGCCATCGAGCGCTTCAACCGCTCGCAGGGCCGTTGGAAAGTGGTCATGGAAGCCATCCCGCAGGGTTCGTATACGGAGTCGATCACCGCCGCATCGCTGGTGCGCCAGCTGCCCTGCGTGATCGCGATGGACCAGCCGACGGTACCGAACTTTGCCTGGGCCGGCCACATCCGCCCGCTCGCGCCGCTGCTGCCGCCCGCGGCCGTCGCGTCCCTGCTCGAAGGCGGGCGTGGCACGTACAAGGGGCAGTTGTACAGCGTGGGCCAGTTCGACGTGGTGCTGGCGCTGTTCTCGCGCAGGTCGGCGCTGGAGGCATTGGGCATCCGCATCGCGACGATGGAACGGCCCTACACGGCCGCCGAGTTTCACGACGTGCTGGCCCGGGCAAAGAAAAGCGGGCGTTACCGCTTTCCGCTGGACCTGAACGGCCGGTTCAAGGGCGAGTGGTACAGCTATGCTTTTTCGCCCTGGTTGCAGAGCGCCGGCACCGACCTGATCGATCGCGAGAATTACCGGCGCGTCGACGGCTTGCTCAACAACGATGCGGCGGTGGCGGTCGGCCGCTACTATGGCCGGCTGTTCAAGGACCGGCTGGTCGAGCGCATTCCCGCGGACGACAAGGCATTCGAGCAGGGCCGGACCCTTTTCCACTACACGGGGTCGTGGAAAGTGCGCGAATACAGCAGGCAGTTCGGCGCCGACCTGGTGGCGATGCCGCCGCCGGACTTCGGCAAGGGGCCGCGCATCGGCGCCGCTTCCTGGCAGTGGGGCATCACCCGCGGCTGCCGGCAGCCCGAAGGCGCGGCAGCCTTCCTCGCCCACCTGGTCACGCCGGAGGAAATCGGCGCCGCATCGCGCGACACGGGCCTGGTACCCGTCAGCGAAGAGGGCGCGGCATTGACCGAACATTACCGGCCGGGCGGCGACTGGCGCCTCTACTTCGAGTTCGCCCGGCGCTACGCCGTGGTGCGGCCGGCCAGCCCCGGTTATCCGGCCATGTCGTCGGCGTTCGAAAAGGCGCTGGCCGACATCCGCAGCGGCAAGGATGCCGCCGAGGCACTCGACGAGGCGGTGGAAGCCATCGAACACAATATCGCGCGCAACAACGGCTATGGCTTTGGCGCGCAGGGCGGCAAGGGAGGCCTGCCATGAAAACCAGGTTCGGTCATGACGGCCCGTTCGCTGTCGGCGCGTTCGCCGCGCCGGCGATCCTGCTGTTCCTCGTCTTTGTCGTACTGCCGATGCTGCTTGCCGCCGGCGCCACGCTGACCAACCACCGGCTGATGTCGCCCGAACCCACGCAGTATGTGGGGCTGGACAACTACCGGCGCCTGCTTGCGTTCGACATCGCCGCCATCGATCCGCTGCGCGATGGAAGCGGGGCGATCGTGCGTGACGACGAGGGTGTGCGGTTCCCCACCTGGCGCCAGGTGCGCAAGGCGCGGCCGGAACTGGGTTCCTATCGTCCGGCCTTCCAGTTCGACGTAGGCGGCAGGCGCATCGTGCTGGCCGCCAGCGATCCGCTGTTCTATCGCTCGCTGATCAACACATTCCTGTTCGCGGCGCTGGTACTCCCGCTGCAATGCGGCGTGGCGCTGGGGCTGGCGATCCTCGTCAACCAGAAGGTCCGCGGCCGGGTATTCTTCCGCACCGTGTATTTCGCGCCGGTCGTCACGTCGATGGTCGTGGCCTCGATCGTCTGGGCCTTCATGCTCAACACCGATCGCGGCATGCTCAACGAGCTGCTGCGCAACCTGCTGCACGATCCGAACGCGGGCCCGGACTGGCTGGGCGACAGCCACTACGCTCTGCCGGCCATCGCGCTGATGTCGGCCTGGCAGGGCGCGGGCTTCCAGATGCTGGTATTCCTGGCCGGCCTGCAGTCGATTTCACCCGAGTTGTACGAGGCGGCCACGCTGATGGGCGCCAACGCCTGGCAGCGCTTCGTGCACGTCACGTTGCCCGGCCTGCGCAACACCATCATCTTCGTGCTGGTGTCGACCACGCTGCTGGCCTTCGGCCTGTTCACGCAGGTCGACGTGATGACGTCCGGCGGGCCGCTCGATTCCACGTCCACGGTGGTGTACCACGCCGTGCGCAGCGGCTTCAAGGAGCAGGACGTCGGCTACGGCTCCACGATCACGCTGGTATTCTTTACCATCGTGCTGGGCCTGTCGATACTGCAGCGCATGCTGGTCAACAGGGGGAACACATGATGAACCGGCTTCTTCGCAACCGCCTGCGTGCCACCGCGCTGCTCGTGGTGATGAGCGCCATCGGCATCGTCTTCGTCGCCCCGTTGCTGTTCATGGTTGTGTCGTCGTTCAAGGGCGACGACGCGATCTTCGCCAACCTGGACACCTGGTCGGCTTACCTGCCGTCGGATGCCTGGTCGATGGCGAACTACCGCGCGGTGTTCGAGAAGAGCGACCTGCCGTCGTTCCTGTTCAACTCCACGCTGATAGCGGCGCTCGTCGTCGTGGGCGGCATCATCGTCAACAGCATGCTGGCGTTCTCGATCGCCCGCATGCGCTGGCGCGGCCGGCAGGTCGTGCTGGCGCTGGTGGTGGCCATGGTGATCGTGCCGTTCGAGGTGATCGCGATCCCGCTGCTGTCGCTGGTCGCGCGCCTGCCATGGCCCGGGTTCGAGCACGGCCAGTTCGTGCTCCACAGCGGCTGGTTCAACAGCCTGCACGTGCAGGTGATTCCGTTTCTCGCCAACGCCTTCTGCGTGTTCCTGTTCTACCAGTTCTTCCGCGATATCCCGCCCGAACTGGACGAAGCCGCGAAGATGGACGGCGCCGGACCGTGGACACTGTATGCCCGCATCATCATGCCCAACAGCGGTCCGGTGATCGCCACCGCCGCGATCGTGCTGTTCATCTCCGCCTGGAACCAGTACCTGTGGCCCATCATGGTGATCCAGGGCGAAGCGTTCCGGCCCGTGCAGCCCGGCATCCAGCAATATTTCGGACGCACCAATTCGTGGGGCCAGATCATGGCCTACGCAACGGTGATTACCCTGCCCGTACTGGCGGTATTCCTGGCTTTCCAGCGGCAGTTCGTCGCCTCGGTGGCCGGCACCGGCATCAAGGGCTAAACCTTGGACTACACATGTCACTCAAACTGAACGACAAATTCATCTGGGACTTCTGGCACTTCGAAGAAGCCGGCCGCCAGCACCTGTTCTTTCTGCAGGCCGACCGCTCCATCGGCAATCCGGACCTGCGGCACTGGAATGTGTCGGTCGGCCACGCCGTGTCGCAGGACCTGCGCGACTGGACCGTGCTGGGCACGGTGTTCGGACCCTCGACCGCGCCGGCGTGGGACGACTACACCACCTGGACCGGCTCCGTGATCCGGGCCGAAGGCCGCCATCACCTGTTCTACACCGGCACGTGCCGCGCCGAGAACGGCATGCGCCAGCGCATCGGCCACGCGGTGGCGGACAGCATCGACGGGCCGTGGGAACGGGTCGGAGATGGCCTGGCGCTGGACCTGGACGAGCGCTTCTACGAGGAGTACCAGGAAGGGCGCTGGCATGACCGGGCGCTGCGCGATCCCTGGGTGTTGCCGGACAAGATCGATGGCCAGTACCACATGTTCTATACGGCGCGCCGTAACGACGGCCCGCTGTACGAACGCGGCGTCATCGGCCATGCCGTCTCGCCCGACCTCGTGCACTGGACCGCCACGGCGCCCGTGTATGCCGGCGGCCACTACGGCCAGCTCGAGGTGCCGCAGGTGTTCGAGCGCGACGGCCGCTGGTACTGCGTGTTCTGCAATGTCGCCGCGCACTGGTCGGACGCGATGCGTGCCGCGCACCATGGTGGCGTGTCCGGCACGCATTACCTCGTGGCCGATCATCCGCTGGGCCCGTGGGCGCCTGCACCCGGCTTCCTCGATGGCGATGTGCCGTGCCGCCGTTATGCCGGCAAGATCCTGCGCGATCCGGTGACCGGCCAGGACAGCCTGCTGGCATTCCTGGACAACGGCGCGGACGGTGCGTTCGTCGGCGCGATCTGCGATCCCATTCCGCTGAAAAGGGAAAACGGCTTGTACACGCTGGCCGATCTTTCAGCGCCGGCATGACAACGTTGGACAACGATTGAACAAGCACTGAACAATAACAGGGTGGAGGAGACGACATGACATTCAAATGCTTGCCCCGCAAGTTGCCACGGCACGCCGTACAGGGATTGCTGATGGCGGGCTGCCTGGCCGCCGCACCGGCGATGGCGGCCGACAGCGGCCCGGCCGGACTGGCGCACTGGAGCCTGGACGAGAGACGCGGCAGCCAGGCCGCGGACAGCGTGTCCGGCCGGCGCGATCCGGTCGACCACGTATTCAACAAGGCGCGCTTCAAGCCCGATTCCGATCCGTTCTGGCGCGCGCCCGGCGCTTGTGTCCGGAACGGCTGCCTGCTGTTCGACGGCTACTCGACCGACGTGACGGCGCCGCCCCTGGCCACGGCGGCGCTGCGACGCGGCTTCACGCTGAGCGCATGGGTCGCGCCGCATGCCTTCGAGTGGGGCGATGGCGGCCATTACTCGGCCTTCCTCAGCCAGTTCGACGGGCAGGCAAAGCAGGGCTTTATCTTCGGCATGTATCGCTTCGGGACCTGGGGCATGAAGCTCGGTTTCGGCGGTGCCATCGTCGACGTGCGCGTCACGGATCGCAAGCTGCCCCGCGATCGCTGGTCGCATGTCGCCGCGAGCTACGACCCGGCGGCGCGGCAGGTGGCCCTGTTCCTCGACGGCGAGCGCGTGGCGGTGGCCGCGGCGCCGGCCGGGGGCGACTTCGCCATGCCCTCGCTGCCACTGACGATCGGCCGCTATTCGCAGCCGGAACGGGTGGGCGGCGTGTTCGAACTCAATACCTTCCTGGGGCTGATGGATGAAGTGCGCATCGGCGGCGGGTCGTCCACGGCCGCCGACGTGGCGCGGATCATGCGCGTGGACCTGGCCGCCCGGAACGGCAGGCCGCCGCGGCTGGAGCCGTCGGATGTGACGATCCCGGCCAGCACCTTCGAAGGCGACCGGTACCGCCCGCAATACCACCTGATGCCGGCGGCGGGCTGGATGAACGAACCGCACGCGCCGTTCCATCACCAGGGCCAGTACCACCTGTTCTTCCAGAAGAATCCGTTCGGGCCGTTCTGGCACCAGATCCACTGGGGCCACTGGGTCAGTCGCGACATGGTGCACTGGCGGGAATTGCCGATTGCCCTGGCGCCGGAAGACGACGGGCTCGCCACCGACGGCATCTGGTCCGGCAGCGCCACGCATGCGGCCGACGGCACGCCGGTGCTGTTCTTCACGGCCGGGAACGACAACGCGCGGCCGAACCAGCGCACCGGCATGGCCATGCCGTGCGGGGCGACCAGGGCGCCCGACCCCGACCTGGTGTGCTGGAAAAAACATCCGGTGCCCGTGACGGAGCAGGCGGAGGGGATGGGCCGCTTTGGCGAGTTCCGCGATCCGTTCGTATTCCGCGACGGCACCCGCGAACGCTGGTTCCAGCTGGTGGGCTCGAACCTGCCCGGCCGCAGCGGCACCGCGCTGGTCTACGAATCGACCGACCTGCGCCACTGGACACCGCGCGGTCCGCTGTTTTCCATCGACGCCGCACCCTTCGAACACTTCGACAGGACCTGGGAGCTGCCGGTACTGCTGCCGCTCGGCCAGGGCAGCGATGGCCGCCAGCGGCACGTCTTCCTGAACGACGTGCGGGGCCAGGCGTATTACTGGATCGGCGTGTTCGACGCGGCCACCGCCCGCTTCGCACCCGACAGCGAAGCGCCGCGGGTGTTCGACCTGGGCGAAGGGCATTTTTCCGGACCGAGCGGCTTCGTCGATCCGAAAACGGGCCGCACCATCGTGTTTTCCATCGCCCAGGGCGAACGCACGCTGCAGGACGAGCGCGATGCCGGCTGGGCCCACAACGGCGGCTTGCCTGTCGTGCTGTCGCTTGGCGCCGATGGCGACCTGCGGCTGGCCCCCATCGCCGAACTCGCCGCGCTGCGCCGCCAGCCGCTGCTGGCGCTGCAGGGCCCCAGCCTGGCCGATGCGGCGGCGGCGCTCGGCGCGGTACGCGGCGATGGCCTGGAGATCGAACTGGAACTGGCCCCGACAAGCACGCCCGGAAAGCGCGGCCTCGGCCTGCGCATCGCGCCAGGCGATGCCGAGCGCACCGACCTGTATGTGGACACGGCGCGCGCACGGCTTGAAATCGACCGGTCGCGCACCGCGCGCGACAAGCCTTACGGCGTGCAGGGCGGCACCTTCGACCTTGCCGGCGAAAACCTGCATCTGCGCGTGTTCCTCGACCGTTCGATGGTCGAGGCGTATGTCAACGGCCGCAAGAGCCTTACCAGCCGCACGTATCCGACCCGCACGGATGCGGACGGCCTGGCCCTGCTGGCGCAACCCGGCGATCGCATCGTCTCGCTCAGGGTGTGGGCGATGGGATCGGCCGTAACGAGGAATTGAGATGGCAACCATTGCATTGCAGGGCGTCGGCAAGACCTACCCTGGGAAGGAATCGCACTACATCCAGCGCAACGTGGACTTCACGATCGCCGATGGGGAATTCGTCGTGCTCGTGGGCCCGTCCGGCTGCGGCAAGTCGACGCTGCTGCGCATGATCGCCGGGCTGGAGGACATCAGCGAAGGCGACATCCGCATCGATGGCGAGCGGGTCAACGACACGCCACCGGCGCAGCGCGGCCTGTCGATGGTGTTCCAGAGCTATGCGCTGTATGCACACATGAGCGTGTTCGAGAACATCGCCTTCGGGCTGAAACTGGCCCGCGTGCCCAGGGCGGAAATCAAGGTCGCGGTGCACGCGGTGGCGAAGATGCTGCAGATGGAGCACCTGCTCGACCGGCGGCCGCCGCAATTGTCCGGCGGGCAGCGACAGCGCGTGGCGATCGGCCGCGCCATCGTGCGCAAGCCGCGCGCCTTCCTGTTCGACGAGCCGCTGTCGAATCTCGATGCCGCGCTGCGGGCCGACATGCGTGTGGAGATCGCGCGGCTGCACAAGCAGCTCGGCGCCACCATGGTGTATGTGACGCACGACCAGGTCGAGGCCATGACGCTGGCCGACCGCATCGTGGTGCTGGGCCCCGCTGGCGTGCAGCAGATCGGCGCACCGATGTTCCTGTACGAGCGGCCGGCCAATGTGTTCGTGGCAGGCTTCATCGGCAGTCCCAAGATGAACCTCGTGCCCGGCACCCTCGACACGGCCGGTGGCCTGCAGGTAGGCGGCTGCCGGCTGCCGTGGCGTGAAGGCGCCGCGGGCGAGGCGGGCCACGTCACCGTCGGCATGCGGCCGGAGCACCTGGTGCCCCGGCCGGACGGCGCGATCCGCGGCGAGGTCCTGCTGGTCGAACGGCTCGGCGCGGAATCGTATGTGCACCTGGCAGTGCCGGGGCTCGACAAGCCGCTGATGGTGGTGGTGCAGGGCGAGCCGCCTGCCGCGCGCTCGGCGTGGGCGGTCAGCCCGGTGCCAGGCACGCTGCACGTGTTCGACAGCGCCGGCCTGCGTATCGAAGTACCGGGCACCGCGGCAAGCGCCGGGAATGCATTCGGATCAACCGCCGGCACGGCCGGCATTTCGGAGGTGGCATGATCATTGTTTGTGGTGAAGCGTTGTTCGATGTGTTTACCGACGGCGAGTCGGCGGCCGGGTTCGCCCTCGCGGCGCGCATCGGCGGGTCGCCGTTCAACGTGGCGGCGGGGCTGGCCCGACTGGGCACGGCGCCGCGATTCTTTGGCGGCCTGTCGCGCGACCAGTTCGGCCGCAAGCTTGCCGCTGCGCTGGAACGGGAAGGCGTCGACCTCTCGTGCGCGCCGCGGCCGGATGCCGCGACGGCGCTGGTGGCGGTCGACGTGGATGCCGAAGGTGTGCCGGCCTACACGCTGTATGGCAGCGCGACGGCCGAGCGCATGGTCATGCCCGCCGACCTGGCACGCGTGCCGGAAGACGCCGCGGCCATCCATGTCGGCTCCTACTGCATGGCGGTCGAGCCGGTCGCATCCACGCTGCGGGCACTGGTGGCGCGCCAGCGCCACCGCAGCCTGATCGCGTTCGATCCCAACGTGCGCCTGACGATCCAGCCGGACCGCGCCGTGTGGCAGGCGGCCGTGGCCTGGATGCTGCCGATGACCGACCTGCTGAAGATCAGCAACGAGGATATCGGGCACCTCTATCCCGGCATGGCCCCGCAGGCCTTCATCGACCATGCGCTGGCCGCGGGAGTGGCGCTCGTCGTCGTCACCCGGGGCGGGCACGGTGTGCTGGCCGTCACCGCGGCGCTGGCCCCGCTGGACCTGCCGGCCGCGCCGGTCGACGTCGTCGACACCGTCGGTGCCGGTGACACGTTCCAGGCCGCGCTGCTGTCCTGGCTGTCGCGACACGGCCTGCTGGCACGCACGGCCTTGCAGGCGCTGGATGCACGGACACTGCGCGAAGCACTCGCATTCGCCGGCCGTGCGGCGGCCATTACCTGTTCGCGGCGCGGCGCGGACCTGCCCAGGCTGGAGGAGGTGGCAAGGAGGTGGCAACTACCGGCTGAACCGGCCGCGCAGTCATGACAACGTTAGACATCATCAACTCGCTACACACCGCCTGAAGGCGGCCGATAATCATAAAAGGAGATGCGGCAATGACCTATTCGTTCAAACCCCATGCAATCAAACGCACCGTCACGCTGTCGGCGGCACTGGCGATCCTGCTGGCGCCGGCGTTCGTGTTCGGGCAGCAGCAGGTGGCGCAGGAGGCGGCCGCCGGCGACGGACAAGCCGGCGGCGACGACCCGTCCGCGGTCGTCATCGTCACCGGTGTCACGCAGGCCACCACCAAGAAGAACGCCACGTTCTCGATCAATACGCTGGGCAGCGAGGAGATCCAGCGCCTCGCGCCGATGAGCACCGCCGACCTGCTGGCCAACTTCCCCGGCATCTATACCGAGGGCAGCAGCGCGGGCGAGGCGAGCAACAACATCACCGTGCGCGGCCTGCCCGTCACGGGCGGCTACCGTTTCGCGCCGCAGCTGGTGGACGGCCTGCCGGCCTACGAGGAGCCGGAAGCGCCGTTCATGAACAACGACGTGTTCATCCGCGACGACCTCATGACCGAGAGCGTGGAGCTGGTCAAGGGCGGGCCTGGCGGCATCCTTTACTCGAACGGCCTTGGCGCCACGGTCAACCACGTCACGCGCACCGGCGGCGACCAGCTCGCGGGCGGCTACAAGATCGAATATGCGGACTACGGTTTTATCCGGCAGGATGCGTTCATCTCCGGTCCGCTTGCCCGGAACCTGACCGGCGCCGTCGGCGGTTTCTATCGCCGCAGCGATGGCGTGCGCGATACCGGCTACACGGCCGACAAGGGCGGGCAGGTGCGTGGCAACCTGGTGTACACGAGCGATGACCGCAAGACCACCGCGCGCCTGGACGCGCTTCTGATCAACGACCGCACCGCGTTCTTCCAGAACCTGCCGGTCTCCGTGCCGCGGTTCACCACGAGCGGCACGCCGGCCAATCCCACGGTGATCAACCAGGACTCGATCCAGCCGCTGGGCATCGATTTCGCCCATGGCACCACGGCGTCGCCCTACAACCGGAAGTTCAACATGATCGGCGAATACGGCACGCGCACGGTCGACCAGGCCGACGGCATCCATCCCGACTTCCGCATGCTGACACTGAGTGGCACGCATGAACTCGACGGCGGCCTGAAACTGTCCGCCGGCCTGCGCCACACCACCGGGAGCAATGGCTTCAATGCGGTCTTCACAGGCAACGATACCGCCTCGTCGCGCAACTTCCTCAACGCGCGTTACCAGAACGACGTGGTGTCGCCGGCGCATGGCGCGGCGCTGGGCTGCAATCTCGCCAATGCCAAGCTGGCGGGGTTCTTCAATGTCCCCGCCGGCAATGCCTGCTCCGCCTTCGCCAACATCAGCCGCGAAGACTTCGTCAGCCGCTACAGCAAGGCGACCGGCGTGGCCGCGCGCTATCTCGACGATGGCAGCGCCGTACCGGCCGGGAAGAACCTGAACTTCCTGATTCCGTTCATCGCCGACGTGGAGGCCTCCAGTACGTCGCTCGACCTGAAGGCGCAGAAATCGTTCCAGCTGCGGGGCCGGCATGACCTCACGTTCGGCGTGTACAAGAGCCGTTACCGCTACGCGCCCAATTTCCAGCAAAGCCTGCTGGTCACCGACGTGGCGGACCAGTCGCGGCTCGTGGACCTGGTGGCCGTCGATGCCCAGGGCAACCGGGTGGGGCCGAGCCTGACGCAGGGCGGGGCGATCCTGCCGGGGTGGGGCGGTTTCGTCAGCGACATCCGCGGCAACGGCAACGCCGCTTACCTGCTCGACCATTGGGAAGCGTCCGGCAACAGGCTCAAGATCGATGCGGGCGTGCGCTGGCAGAACCTGAAGGCCGATGCAGTGCGCCGCGACCGCAACACGATCACCGACCTCACGCCCGCCGGCACGGTGGTGGGTTCGACGGCCGATACCACGGCCGACAACGAAGTAAGCCTGCCGGGCGAAGCGCACCGCCTGAAGGAAACCTTCCACGGCTTCGGCTGGTCGGTGGGCGGCAACTACAGCTTCAGCAGGGCGCTGGCCGTGTACGGCCTGGCATCGAATTCCTTCCGGCTGCCCAGCCTGCAGGACCTGAACGACCTGGCCACGGCATCCGACATCGTCGTCAATGGCCAGCAGGTCCAGGTCGACGCGGTCGAACGCATCCGCCAGTACGAGGTGGGCCTGCGTTACCTGACGCGCGGCTTCGGCGCATCCGTGGCGGTGTTCTACAACAAGTTCTCGCCGCGCAGCGCGGTGAACATCCACAAGGACATCGAGTCGGCGTCGTGCGCCACGCAGGGCGGCGTCACGCAGATCAATTCCTGCCCCGACGTGGCGCAGCTGTACGGCCGCGGCATCCAGAACGTGGGCACGGAAATCGAGCTGTCGTGGCGGCCCGCCGCCGTCGAGGGGCTGGAACTGAAGGGCAACTTCGTGCTGCAGAACCCCAAGGTGAAGGGCGCGAACTACACCATCACGCAGGAAGACAAGGACCCGCAAGGCGTGATCACGGGTTACCACTACGTGCACGTCAGCGAGGATGGCCGCCGGCCGCGCCGCCTGCCGAAGGTGATGTTCAACCTGATGCCGTCGTTCGACCTGAAGCCGCTGACCGATATTCCGGTCAGCCTGTATGCGCAGTACCAGCGCTATGGCACGCGCTTCTCCGAAGCGTCGGACAACAACGTGACGCTGTTCCCGGCGTATCACATCGTCAACGCCGGCGCGCAGTACCAGATGACCGAGCGGTGGCGTGCCCACCTGCACGTGGCCAACCTGACCGACGAGGTGTCGTTCACCGAGGGCGACCCGCTGTTCAGCGACCTGCTGTCACCGGATGGCACGCGCAATCGCGGCGTCGCCCGGCCGCTGTTCGGCAGGACCATTCGCTTCAGCCTGACGTACATGTTCTAGCGGGCGCATGGCAACGCGGGCGGTGGAGCGGCGGATGTTCATGCCGGCCACGCTCGGAGGTCCGGGTTGCGAGCCGATGCAGCCCTTTGCAACGGTAAAGTCCGGGCTTTCATGCCCGGTGCCGTGCCGGTCGGGTGGCGCAGATGGTGGCAAGCCGCTGCGGCCCGTCCGGCCATCGCCCCTGGCAGTGTTGCCGCCGCCGGCAGGGCGGAGACGATCCGCCCGGCACGGGCGATGCGGAGCCGCCAGTGCCTGCTGATACGCAAAGTGACGCAGGGTTTGGTAACGCTATCCTGGCCCACTAATCCATGTTTAGTATCGATGCCAATCACTTTTATTCGTGCACCGATCACCATATCGGTATCGCTGCAAGCTGGAACTGCACCTTCCGGAACCCGTTTTCACTCTATGGCAACGATTTCATAGCGTATCGCAGGATGCCTGAGATTGAAGCGACAGTTGTGACAGCTTCGCAACATTTTCTCTAACATTCCCGTACCATAAATGTTTGCGCTATCTTAGCGATCGGCACCACCCGGTATGGGTGGCGATCCACATAAAAACACAGGAGATAGCATGAACCGAACACAGTGGTGGACCCGGGGCGCGGTGCGCCCGGCGCTGGGCGCGATGGCAATGGCCTGGACGATGGCCTCGCCCGCAATGGCGCAGAACGACAAGATGGTACCGATCGCGACGCCGCAGCAGAAGGAGGCGATCGTGCTCGGCACCGGCGCGCTGCCCGGCGCCACCGCGGCCGAAAGCTGGCACACCCAGTATGGCAGCACGTTCGCCCGTAACGTCACGGTGGCCACGCTGACGCCGTTCCTGCCGGCGCCGGGCAAGGCCACCGGCGCGGCAGTGATCGTGGCGCCGGGCGGCGGCTTTCGCACGCTGTCGATGAACAACGAAGGGTGGGACGTCGCAAAGGCGCTGGCCGGCAAGGGCGTGGCCGCCTTCGTGCTGAAATACCGCCTGAACCAGACACCGGCGGACATGGCCGGCTTCGAGCGCTCGATGGCGGAAATGTTTTCCGCGACGGCGAAGCGCCCGCCGGCGCCGCAAGATCCCGGCACCACCTATGCACCGCAGATCGCCGACGCGCGGGCCGCCTTCGCGCTCGTGCGTTCACGGGCGGCAGCATGGCACGTGGATGCCGACCGCATCGGCATGCTGGGCTTCTCGGCCGGCGCCATGCTCACCATGGCGACGGCATTGCACGGCGAGGACGCGAAGCCGGCCTTCATCGGTAACATCTACGGGCCGCTCTCGGCCGTCACCGTGCCGGCCGATGCGCCGCCGCTGTTCGTGGCGCTGGCCGCGGACGATCCCTTCTTCGCCAACGCAGGCTATGGCCTGATCGACAGCTGGCGCAGCGCGAAGCGCCCGGTCGAGTTCCACCTGTTCGAACAGGGCGGCCACGGGTTCGGCATGTACCCGAAGAGCACCACGAGCACCGGCTGGTTCGACGGCTACGTGCGCTGGCTGGGCATGCACGGCTACCTGCAGCCGAAGCGCCAGCAGGTTCAGTAAGCAGATCCGCCCGGACAGGCGGCGGGGAGTGGGGGCGCCCGAAAGCGCGCCACCGCTCCCACGCGCCGCCACAAAAACACTGGAGACGACATGCATACCCCAAACAAGCGTACCCTGATCAACCTTGCCGTGGCCAGCGCCTGCGGCATCCTGTCGATGTCGGTCCACGCGCAGGAGGCCCCGCCGGCAACGCCGGCGGTGGCCGGCGCGCAGCCCGATGACGGCAAGCCGGCCGATACCCCCGCGGTCGCGGCGGCGGCGTCACCCGCGCCGGACACACCCAGTGCCGCCAACACCGTGGTGGTCTCCGGCTCGCGCATCGCGGCGCGCGGCTTCACCCAGCCCACGCCGACCACGAGCCTGACGGCCGCCGACTTCGAGAAGGCGGCCAAGCCGAACATGTTCGAGTCGCTCGTCGAACTGCCCGCCCTGCAGGGCAGCACGGGCCGCACCACGAATACCTTCAGCACGTCCAGCGGCATCCAGGGGCTGTCATCGCTGTCGCTGCGCGGCCTCGGCACGATCCGTACGCTGACCCTGCTGGACGGCCAGCGCGTGGTCGGCGCCAACGTGACCGGCATTACCGATGTCAGCCAGTTTCCCCAGTTGCTGGTCAAGCGCGTCGATGTCGTGACGGGCGGCGCTTCGGCGTCCTATGGTTCCGATGCGATCGGCGGCGTGGTCAACTTCATCACCGATAAACGGTTTACCGGTTTCAAGGCCAACGTCGCCGGCGGCATGACGAAATACGACGACGACAAGAGCGGCACGCTGCAAGGTGCCTGGGGCAAGGGTTTCCTGGATGGCCGCCTGCACGTGACGGTCAGCGGCGAATTCACCAAGCAGAACGGCATCGATTCGCCGGGCTTCGGCGAAGTGGGCGCCAACGGCCGCACCTGGTACGACAATCCCGCCCTGCAGGAATCGACGCGCGAGATGCAGGCTGCCGGCATGCCGCGCTACAAGTACATCCACCATGCCCAGCATGTGCAGTACGCGAAGTATGGCCTGATCACCAACGGTCCGCTGCGCGGCACGGCGTTCGGCCCGGGCGGCACGCCTTACCCGTTCGAGTACGGCACCGATTGCGTCGGCAACTTCTGCGTCGGCGGCGACCGCTCCGGCAGCGTGGGCGCGGGCACCAACCTGGCGATGAACTTCAAGCGCCAGGTGGCCTATGGGCGCGTGTCGTGGAACCTCGATCCGGACAACGAGATCTACGTCACCGGCAACTGGGCGCAGGTGAAATCCGCGTTCTCGCCGAACCCGGGCGCGGCCAAGCAGGGCAACCTGGCGATCCGCTGCGACAACGCCTTCCTGCCGGCGTCGGTCGCCGCAGGCTGTGCCGCCGGCTATCCGAACGGCACCATGAACGTCGGGACCGCGAACGCCCAGTTCCCGGCCAACATCAACGTGCATCCCACGCGCACGCAGCGCCGCCTTGTCGTGGGCGCCAACGGCAAGTTCGCGCTGTTCGGCAAGGACTGGTCGTACGATGCGTATGCGGAGCACGGCGAGAACACGACCGTGATCGACGTGCGCGACATCACGCTGAACCGGCGCTACAACTTCGCGATCGATGCCGTCAGGGATCCGGCCACCGGCCAGGTCGTGTGCCGCAGCGCCGATGCGCGCGCCGCCGGCTGCCGGCCGATCAACATCTTCGGCGACGTGCCCATCGACCTGGCAGGCTGGAACTATATCGCGCCGCGCAACGGCCCGATGCAGCACACGGATTCAAGCCAGAACGTTGCCAGCGTCAACTTCAACGGCGAGCTGGCGCAAGGCTGGGCAGGGCCCATCGCCATGGCGTTCGGCGCCGAATACCGGCGCGAGAAATATGCCGTGCGCGGCGATCCCTACGGCGCGGGCGTCGCCTGGGAGTCGCCTTACAGTGCGGCCTATCCGCAGGATCCCACGCTGTCGGTCACGGGCGACAACTGGTTTGCGGGCAATTACCACAATGGCCAGGGCAGCTTCAACGTGAAGGAAGCCTATGTCGAGTTGAACATCCCGCTGGTGAAGTCCGCCACGCTGGGCGAGGCCAGCCTGAACATCGCCGACCGCGAGGAAAAATACAGCACCGCCGGCCACGCCCGTGCGTGGAAGCTCGGCGCAACGTGGCAGACCCCGGTCGATGGCCTGCGCCTGCGCGCGGTAAGCTCGCAGGACGTGCGCGCGCCCAACCTCTCCGAGCTGTATGCCGCCATGACGGTCACCAACCAGGCCGTCAACAATGCCCAGGGATCGTCGATCCAGATCCAGCAGCGCAATGTGGGCAACCCGAACCTGAAGCCGGAGACGGCGCGCAACAATTCCTTCGGCATCATCCTGAGCCAGCCGGGATGGGCGCGCAACTTCAACCTGTCGATCGACTACTTCGACATCAAGGTGAGGAACGTGATCAGTTCCCTGAACCCGCAGCAGGAAGTCGACCTGTGCTACGGCGGCAACCAGGAAGTGTGCGCGGCCGTCTCGATCGACGGCCCGGCGGGCACGAACTACGTGCTGGCGCAAAGCTTCAACTTCGCCTCGCTGCACACGCGCGGCGTCGATATCGAAGCGGCATACCGCGCCAACATGGCCAACTGGGGGCTGCTCGGCACCGTCACGCTGCGTGGCCTGGCATCGCGCACGATCCACGCCATCTCCGACCCGGGCGTTCCCGGCACCACGCCGAGCGAGGGCGCAGGCAACATGACGGGCGCCACGCCGAAGTGGAAGGCGCTGCTGTCGCAGTCGTGGGATGGCCTGCTGGGCGGGAAGCTCGGCCTGGCGCTGACCGAGCGCTGGATCAGCGCGGGGGTGATCAACAACGAATACATCGAATGCCAGAGCAGTTGCCCGCTGCCCACCGCTGCGCATCCGACGATCTTCGACAACCACCTGCCCGGTGCCGTGTACATCGACTTCGGCGGCAATTACAACCTGTCGAAACAGGTGACCGCCTACTTCAAGATCGACAACCTGGCCGACCGCGATCCGGTGCTCGTGCCGCAAACCAATCTGAGCCTGGCGCTGAACCCCGCCATCTACGATGCGGTCGGGCGCACTTATCGCGTGGGGGTGCGCATGACCTTCCAGTAGAAGCGGTTTCGCAGGCGGCGGTGGCCGGGCGCCGCGGCCATCGTGCGCCGGGGTGCCCGCCGGAGAAAGGCTACCTGCGCCGCGCGGACCGTATCGCGCGGCGCACTTCATGCGACGCCTGGCGCGCAAGGCGGTCCAGGATCTGCCGGCCGTCGTCGCCGAGCTGGCGCGGTTTCGTGTCGATCACGCACAGCGAGCCCAGGGCGAACCCCATGTCATCGGTGATCGGTGCGCCGGCGTAGTAACGGAAATGCGGCGCCTCGGCGACGGCCGGGTTGTCGGCGAACCGCGTGTCGCCATCGAGTTCGGAGAATTCCTGCACGCCCGTCTGCAGCAGCGTGTAGTTGCAGAATGCCCAGTGGCGCGGCGTTTCGGCCAGGTCCAGCCCCACCTTCGCCTTGAACCACTGCTTGTCCTCGCTGATGACGCTGATGAGCGCGATCGGCATCGACAGGGTCAGCGCGGCAATCCGGGCGATGTTGTCCAGCGCTTCTTCCTGTGCGCTGTAGAGCAGGCCGGAACGGTGCACGGCCGCCAGGCGCCGCGGCTCGTCCGGCCCGACGGGGAAGGGCGCGTCGAGAAGCGCGGCGGGCAGCGGGGCGGGCACTTCGGACCTGAGCGGCGAGTGCTTCGCCAGCTCACCGGCCACGCTGTCCGGCATGCCGCGCAGCTGGATTACCTTGCAGTTCAGGCCAGGTTGCAGCAAGGCGTCGATCTCCCCGGCGGGCAGCGACGTGGCGATCACGATGCGCATCCGGTTCAGCAGCGGGATCTCGTGCAGCGACGACAGGAAGCCCGGCATCAGGTCGTCCACGGTGTCGACGTGGACCACCAGCATGTCCGGTACCGTCGCCCCGAGCGTTACGGCGGCGGCGACCGGGTTGTCGAGGCAGGTGAGGCCTGCGACGTTCATCGATGCGAAGGCACTGGTCCAGCCCTGGTGATGGCGCGCCGGCGCCAGCACGAGCACGTCCCAGCCGGGCGACTTGATGTCGTTGCCGTATTCCAGCGTGGCCAGCACGTCGGTCTCGTACATGCGGCGATGGCCGCCGGGCGTCTTCCACGACGGGATCACGCCGCTTTCGATCCACAGCTGCGCCGTACGGGCCGAAACGCCGAGGATTTTCGCTGCCTGCGCCGTGGTGATGATGGAACTTTTCATGAGCGGCAGTATAGCCGATGGCTTCCGATCGTCCGGGGGGCATGTGCCCGGCCAAGGCCGCGGCGATGCTTGTCCGGGCGGTGGCAACCACGAGCCGGCGACTGACCGTTAGCGCACGTCAGGTCACGGAGGCAGCGTGACGTCGAGCAGACCCTCGCCGGCCAGCAGCGTGGCCTGCTCGATGAGCGCCCGCATCTTCGGCTGGTTCTGGCTGCGCATGGGGAAATACAGGTACAGGCCGGAGGTTTCCGGCACCTGGCCGGCGAGGGTGCGCACCAGCCGTCCATTCAGCACGTCGTCCGCGATCTCGATATCGGGCAACCATGCGATACCGAGGCCCTGGCGTGCCAGTTCTGCGATCAGCCGGGTATCGTTCGCGCACAGCGGCGCCTCGGTATCGAGCTGGATCTCACCTTCGGCACCGGCGAAGCGCCATGGCGGCAGGACGCCGGATGTCGAAAAGCGGTAGCGGATCGTGGCGTGCCGCAGCAGGTCGTGCGGCGAGGCCGGCTCGCCGTGCGCAGCGAAGTAGTTGGGGGACGCCACGATGGACCATGGCAGCGGCCGGCTGAGACGGATCGCCACCATGTCCTGCGCGATCGCCTGTCCCAGGCGCACACCCGCGTCATAGCCCGCCGCCACGAGGTCGACGAGGCCATCGTCGAGCGACAGCTCGAACGTGATGTCGGGGTATTTCGCCCGCATGCGCGGCACCAGGTGCCGCGCCAGCAGGAAGCCGAACGCGCGCGGCGCGGTCACGCGCAGGTGGCCGGAGGGACGCTGCTGGAACTGCGCCAGTTCCGCGAACGCATCGTCGATCTGGCCCACCGCCGGCCGGAGCGCGGCCAGCAGGGCCGCGCCGGCGTCCGTCAGCAGCACGCTGCGCGTGTTGCGGGTGAACAGCGTCACGCCATGCCGGCTTTCCAGGGCACGCACGCCCTTGCTGACGGCTGTGGGGGTGACATTGAGCCGCCTGGCCGCCTGCGTGAAGCTGCGGTGCTCGGCGACGGCCAGGAACAGGCGAATCAATTCAAGGGAGCTCATCGTTCTCATTATGAACCTTCGGTTCAAGGAGCATTGCGGTTTACATGGTTTTTCATCATGTCCAGCGCGCCTACACTGCAAGCACATTTCAAGGAGAACCCCATGATTCCATTACCAGACGCTGTCGCCGCCTATGTCGCGGCAGCCAACGAACACGATGCCGCGCGGGTCGCCGGCTGCTTCGTGCGCAACGGCACGGTGTACGACGAAGGCAGGCTCCGGCGCGGGCACGCGGCGATCGCCGCCTGGGCGAGCGAGACGGCGACGCGCTACCAGTCGGTGATCGCGCCGGCCGGTATCGCCGGGCAGGATGGCCGTCACGAACTCACGGCCTCCGTTTCCGGCAATTTCCCGGGCAGCCCGGCAACGCTCAAGTTCCGGTTCGTGCTGCGCGCCGAACGGATCGAAGCGCTGGAGATCACGGCATGAACGACCTTACCTTCGACGGCAGGCACGCCCTCGTCACGGGCGGCACGAAAGGGATGGGCGAGGCGATCGAATTTTCAGTTCGGCCGACCCCAAATCCAGGCCCGACCCGCCCGTCACGCGTCCCATTGTCCCTTGGCTAGTGCCGCTACCTGTCGAGGCAAGAGAAAAAGACAATAAAAAAATCGATAGAATCGGTAAAATCGATATAATCGGCGGTACTTGCTTGCATTTCAAGCAAGCGCCCGCCAATCTCCAGCAGGACGATGGCGCCGCCCACTTACTGAAGAGCATGAACATGACCACCGCCACGACCAACACCTCCGACCACGAATTCGCCGAGGGCGTCCGCGCCAACCAGGACCACCTGTCCACCTCCCAAAACACCCGTTTTGACTTCATCGTCTGCGGCGCCGGCTCGGCCGGTTCCGTCGTGGCGGCGCGGCTGGCGGAAAACCCCGAAGTACGGGTGCTGCTGCTCGAGGCGGGCGGATCGGATGAGGTCGACAGTGTCATGGAACCGGCACAGTGGCCGCTCAACCTCGGCTCGGAACGCGACTGGGGCTTCATGGCCGAGCCGAACGCGCATCTCGGCGGGCGCGCCATCCCCATGAACATGGGCAAGGTGCTCGGCGGCGGCTCCAGCATCAACGTCATGCTGTGGGCGCGCGGCCACCGGGCCGACTGGAACCACTTCGCCGCCGAATCGGGCGATGCGGCATGGAGCTACGAATCCGTCCTGAACATCTACCGCCGCATCGAGGACTGGCATGGCCCCGCCGATCCGGACTACCGCGGCAAGGGCGGTCCCGTGTACGTGGCGCCGGCGCACGATCCCAAGCCGACCGCGACCCTGATGCTGGAAGCTGCCCGCTCGCTGGGCGTGCCGACCTTCGACAGCCCGAACGGCGCGATGATGGAAGGGAACGGCGGCGCGGCGATCAACGACCTGCGCATCCGCGACGGCAAGCGGCTGTCGATCTTCCGTTCCTATACGTGGCCGCGCATGGCGCAGCCGAACCTCACGGTGCTGACCGGCGCGCTGGTGTCGAAGCTGACCTTCGACGGCAACCGGGTCACGGGCGTCGACGTGCTCCACGGCGGCCGCCTGCGCTCGTTCTCGGCGGCGCGCGAAGTGGTGCTGTCGCTGGGCGCGGTGAACACGCCGAAGGTCCTCATGCAGTCCGGCATCGGCCCCGAGCAGGAGCTGAAGCGGCATGGCATCGCGGTGCGCCAGCACCTGCCCGGCGTCGGCCAGAACCACCAGGATCACGTGTCGTTCGGCTGCATCTGGGAATATGCCGAACCGCAGGAAGTGGGCAACGGCGGTTCGGAAGCCACGCTGTACTGGAAGAGCGACGCCGCCCTCGACGCGCCCGACATGCTGCACTGCCAGGTGGAGTTTCCCGTGCCGAGCGCCGAGAACGCGGCGCGGGGCACGCCCCAGCATGGGTGGACGATGTTCGCCGGCCTGGCGCACCCGAAGAGCCGCGGCCAGTTGCTGCTCTCCGGCCCGGACGCCGGCGACGCGATGATCATCCGCGCCAACACGCTGTCGGACCCGGACGACCTCCGGGCGGCGCTGGCCAGCGTGCAGATGTGCCGCGACCTCGGCAACGCGGACGCCTTCCGCGGCCTCGTGACCGGTGAAAGCATGCCCGGCAACCTGGGGCGGGAAGATATGGAGCAGTATCTGCGCCAGGGTGCGGTCACCTACTGGCACCAGTCCTGCACCGCGAAGATGGGGCGCGATGCGATGTCGGTGGTCGACGGCAAGCTCGCCGTGTACGGCATCGCGGGCCTGCGCATCGCCGACGCCTCGATCATGCCGCGCATCACCACGGGGAACACGATGGCGCCGTGCGTCGTCATCGGTGAGCGCGCCGCGGACGTGATCAAGGCGCAGTACGGGATCTGACGACGCGTCGCGGCGCTACGCCGATTCCCGCGGCACGATCCCGCCGCTGAAGCGCTTGCGGTAAGGCGCCTCGCCGGCACCATCGAGCTGGGCCTGCAGGCATTCCATGGCGGCCACGCCGATGGCGGCGACATCCTGCCGGAACGTGGTCAGCGGCGGGTGCAGGTAGGCGGAGATCGGCAGGTCGTCGTGGCCGACGATGGCGAGGTCCTTGCCGGGCTCCAGGCCGAAGCGCCGGCAGGCCGCCATGGCGCCGATCGCGAGCCGGTCGGTGCCGCAGGCGAGGGCGGTGGCGCCGGCGCGCTTGCAGGCGCCGCTGGTGAGCCAGTCGAGCACATGCCGGAAGCCATAGGCTTCGAAATCCCACGTCGGCTGGGTGCCGGCCGGCAGGACCAGCGCCGGGATGCCGGCTTCCGCCATCGCGTCGTGGTAGCCGGCCAGCCGTTCCACCGGCGACGGATGGGCGACCGGCGGGGCGCCCAGGTACGCCGGCCGGTGGCCGCGGCCAAGCAGGTAACGCGTCAGCATCGCCATGCTCTGCCGGTTGTCGTTCATGACGTAGTTGCAGTCTTCATGCACATAGCTGTCCAGGTAGACGATGCGCATTTCCTGCTCCAGCCGCCGCAGCAGGTCCAGGTTCTGGCGCGATGCGACCGCCGTCAGCACCACGCCCGCCACCTTCATCGAGCGCATCGTCATCAGCGCCGCCGCTTCCTCGGCCGGGTCGTTGTACGAGCACTGGATGATCACGTCCATGCCCAGCGCCTTGGCCTTCTGTTCGATCGCGCGCAGGGCTTCGGCAAAGAAGGGTTCGTTGATCACGGGAAGGATCACGCCGACGGTGCGCGAGCGGCCCCGCACCAGGCTGACCGCATGCGGGTCGGGCACATATTCCAGTTCGCGGCATGCCTGCAGGATGCGCGCCCGGGTGTCGGGCTTCAGGCCTTCGCCATCGTTGAAGTATTTCGATACCGTGGCGCGCGACACGCCGGCCAGCGCGGCGACATCGTGCATCGTTACCGGGCCGCGGGGCTCCGGGCTCCGCGAACCGCCAGCGGCCTGGGCATTCTTCACAGTTTTCATTCGTTGTGTATTGACACGTGTAATGTTGGCGCCCGGGCAGATGTCCGGGGCTGTCTGCCGTGCATGGCCGGGCCATGCAATGCCGCAACGGCGCACCATGATAGCAAAAATACCTGCGTGCAAGCAGAGCAATACAAGGTGAGGCACGCCGTGCATTCTTGACGCTGAGCACGCCATGGCAGGCGAAGCCAGGACTGGCCGCCGATGGATTTTTCCGCACGGTATCGCCGGTGCAATCCTGCCACAGTCTTGCAAAAAAATCAGTTGACGTCAAAAAGTCGACACGTGTAAAGTTCGCTCGTGACAGCAGAATCACGACACGGGCCGCAAGACGGCCTGCGGCACGAAGGCAATACCGCGCCTACTCATCACAACCGGAGACATGCAATGAAAAGACAAGCCCTGTGCGCCTGCATCGCGGCAATCGGCCTGGCGCTGGCAGGCCAGGCCGGCGCGGCGCGGCCGTTGAAGGCGGTCGGCGTCGCCGTCAGCGACCTCGCCAATCCATATTTCGTGGCCATCGGCAAGGGCGCGGGGGACGCGGCCAGGAAGATCGGCGGCAGCAAGGTCAGGGTCACCACCGTGTCCAGCAAGTACGACCTGAATACGCAGGTCGGCCAGATCGAGAACTTCATCGCCAGCAAGGTCGACATCCTTGTCGTCAACGCGACCGATCCGAAAGGCATCGCGCCCGTGCTGCAGAAGGCCCGCGACGCCGGCATCGTCGTGATGGCGGTCGACGTCGGCGCCGACAACGCCGATGCCACGATCATGTCCGACAACACGATGGCCGGCGTCGAGTCGTGCAAGCGCATCGTCCAGCGCCTGAACGGCAAGGGAAACGTGGTGATCGTCAACGGCCCGCCCGTCACGGCCGTGATCGCCCGCGTGGCCGGCTGCAAGCGTGCCTTCGCCGGCACCGCCATCCGCATCGTGTCCGACAACCAGGATGCGAAGGGCAGCCTCGATGGCGGCATGGAAGTGATGACCAACCTGCTGACCGCGCATCGCCGGATCGACGCGGTCTTCGCGATCAACGACCCGTCGGCGATCGGCGCCGAACTGGCGGTCAAGCAGGCCGGGCGCGGCGACGTGCGGATGGTGGCCTCGGTCGATGGCGCGCCCGACGCGGAAGCCGCGCTGAAATCGCGCAACAGCATTTTCGCGGTCACCGCCGCGCAAGACCCGTACCGGATGGCCACGCTGGCGATTGAAATCGGCTATGGCATCATGCACGGCAAGCGGCCGGCCAACTCCACCGTGCTGATTCCAACACCGGCGATCACGAAAGAAAACGTGGCGGCCTACAAGGGCTGGGCCAGCCACTAGCGCGCCCGCCTGGGCACCTGCGTTGCGCACCTTGACGGCGCACCCGCATTGCACAGGCTTACCGCTTGCCCGGCCGGCCCATGCCCTGTCCAGGGCGGCCCGCGCGGCCAGGCCCGCACCTACCCATCCATACCCACCCAAGAACCTCACTGGAGGAGACATGGTAACCGCAATTCCAGAGCCGGTGCTCGAAGTATCCGGCATTCGCAAACGCTTCGGCGCCGTCACGGTGCTCGACGGCGTGCAGCTCACCATCCGCCCCGGCGAAATCCATGCGCTGATGGGCGAGAACGGCGCCGGCAAGAGCACGCTGATGAAGATCCTTGCCGGCGTGTACCAGCCCGATGCCGGCGAGATCCGCGCGGCCGGCAAGCCGGTGCGCATCACCTGCCCGGCCGACGCCCGTGCCTGCGGCATCAACCTGATCTACCAGGAGCTGTCGGTGGCGCCGAACCTCACCGTCGCCCAGAACATCTTCATGGGCGCGGAACCGCGCGGCCGCTTCGGCATCGTTGACACCGCGCAGATGCACCGGCGCGCCGCGGAAGTGTTGCGCAGCCTCGGCGCGACGTTCGCGCCGACGCGGATCGCGAGCGGCCTGTCCATCGCCGACCAGCAGCAGGTGGAAATCGCCCGCGCGCTGGTGCATGAAAGCCGCGTGCTGATCATGGATGAACCGACGGCGGCGCTGTCCGAGCGTGAGACCGAGCGCCTGTTCGACGTGATGCGGGGCCTGCGCGCGCGCGGCATCGCGATCATCTATATCAGCCACCGCATGGCCGAGGTGCGCATGCTGGCCGACCGCGTCACCGTGCTGCGCGACGGCACCTGGATCGGTGAGCTCGACCGCGAGGAAGCCACGCCGGAAACGGTGGTGCGCATGATGGTGGGCCGCGAACTCGGCGGCTTCTACGAGCATGCCCGGCAGCGCGCACCCGGCGCCGTGCGGCTGAAGCTCAGCGGCGTGCACGGGGCCAGGGTACATCCCGCCTCGCTGGAAGTGCGCGCCGGCGAAATCGTCGGGCTTGCCGGCCTGGTCGGCGCCGGCCGCACCGAGCTGGCCCGCCTCGTGTTCGGTGCCGACCGGATGGCCGGCGGAACGGTCGAGCTCGACGGCATCCCCGTCACGATCCGCGCGCCGGCCGACGCCATCCGGCAGGGCATCGCCTATGTGCCGGAAGACCGCAAGGGGCAGGGACTGTTCCTGCAGCAGTCGCTGCTGGCGAACGTGACGATGAACGTGCTCGGCGTGCATGCGCGCTGCGGGGTATTGCGGCACGGCGAACTGTTGAGCGTCACGCGCGCGGCGATCAGCCGCCTGTCCGCACGCGGCGCCGGTCCCGAAGGCATCATCGGCGGCCTGTCCGGCGGCAACCAGCAAAAGCTGTTGCTGGCGCGCTGGCTGGCCATCGGGCCGCGCGTGCTGATCCTCGACGAGCCCACGCGCGGCGTCGACATCGGCGCCAAGCACGAGATCTACCGGATCATCCATGAACTTGCCGACGCCGGCGTGGCCGTGCTGTGCATTTCAAGCGAGCTTGCCGAGATCATCGGCGTGTGCGACCGGGTACTGGTCATGCGCGAAGGCTGGCTGGCCGGCGAACTGGAAGGCGAACAGATCACGCAGGAAAACATCATGGCGCTGGCCACCCTGGCCCAGGCCGCATAAGGAGATATCATGCTCACCCATCCGAAGACCATCGAACCCTCGCTGTCCCCGCTTCCGGGGCAGGGAGACCCCGGCCTGGCGCGGCGTGCCGCCCCGCGGGCCGGCATCGGCCAGGCGTTCTCGCGCATGTTCGCCACGCTCGGCATGCTGCCCGTGCTCGTTGCGCTGTACATCGTGTTTTATTTCCTGACTGGCTACTTCGCGGAGGACGGCATCTCCAATTTCGCCACGTCGGCCAACACGATGAACGTGCTGCGCCAGACGTCGATCAACCTGGTGCTCGCCACTGGCATGACCTTCGTGATCCTCACCGGCGGCATCGACCTGTCGGTCGGCTCGGTGCTGGCCGTGTCGGCGGTGCTCGGCATGATCGCCTCGCTGCCCGGCAACGCGCCGGCACTGTCGCTCCCCGTGTTCCTCATGGCCGGCCTGGGCCTGGGCCTGCTGAACGGCGTGCTGGTCGCCGGCTTCCGGATCAACCCTTTCGTGGTCACGCTCGGCACCATGACCGCGCTGCGCGGCGCCGCCTACCTGCTGGCCGACGGCACGACGATCCTGAACCGCGAGATCCCCAGCTTCGAATGGATCGGCAACGATTCGTTCGCCGGCCTGCCGTGGCTGGTGTGGGTTGCCGCGGCGCTGGTGGTGGTGGCCTGGTTCATCCTGCGGCGCACGGTGCTCGGCATGCACGTGTATGCGGTGGGCGGCAATGCGCAGGCGGCCCGCCTGACCGGCATCAAGGTCGGCCTGGTCACGGTGTTCGTGTATGCGTTCTCCGGGCTGTGCGCGGGCACCGCGGGCGCCATGTCCGCCAGCCGGCTGTATGGCGCGAACGGCAATTGGGGATCGGGCTACGAGCTCGACGCGATCGCCGCGGTGGTCCTCGGCGGCACGAGCCTGATGGGTGGCGTGGGCACGATCTGGGGCACGGTCATCGGCGCGCTGATCATCGCGCTCCTCAACAACGGGCTGACGATCCTCGGCCTGTCTTCCTTCTGGCAGTACGTGGCCAAGGGCACCGTCATCGTGCTGGCCGTGATGCTGGACAAATGGCGTTACCAACAACAGGCGAACTGATAATGCAAAACATGAATTCTTCCCGCCCGCTGCCCCGCTACGTGGTCTTCGGCGAAGCGCTGACCGACATGATCCGCCAGGACGACGGCACCTGGCACGCCCATCCCGGCGGCTCCTGCTGGAACGTGGCGCGGGTGGGCGCGCGGCTGGGCGTGCAGACGGCTTATGCCGGTGCCGTCAGCATGGATGCCTTCGGCGACGAGATTGCGGCAGCCGGGGCGCAGGCCGGCCTGGACGAGCGCTTCCTGCAGCGCGTCGATGCGGCGCCATTCCTCGCCATGGTCACGTCGCGCCATCCGCCGCGCTATGTCTTCCTCGGCGAGAACAGCGCGGACCTGCATTTCCAGCCCGGGCAATTGCCGGAAGGCTGGCTGGACGCCGCCGACGTGATCCACCTGGGCAGCCTGTCGCTGGCGCGTCAACCGCTGGCACGGCGCCTGGTGGAGCAGGCCGTGCTGGCGCAGCGCGCGGGCAAGCGCATCGCGTTCGATCCGAACTTCCGCGATGCGATGCGCGACCCCGCCTACCGGCCCACCTTCCAGCAGATTGCGTCGATCGCAAGCTGCATCAAGGTGTCCGACGAAGACCTGGAAGGCCTGTTTCCGGGCCTGTCGCCGCGCGATGCGCTGGCCGAACTGCGCGCGCTGGCGCCGCAAGCCGAGATCCTGCTGACGCGCGGCGCGGACGGCCTGTGCCTGATCAGCGGCGAGCGCGTGCTGGATGCGCCGGCGTGCCGTGTCGACGTGGCCGACACCGTGGGCTGCGGCGACGCCGCGATGGCGGGCTGGGTCAGCGGCATGCTGCTGCATCCGGACATGCCTGCGCCGCGCCAGCTCGCACGCATCGCGGCCGTGGCCGCCGTGGCGGCGATGCACGCGGGGCCGTATGCCCCGACGGCGCAGGAAGTCGACGCCATGCTCGGCTAGCGGCTGAACGCTGATTGCAAGCCACGCGGCTTGCAGTCTTCCGTGCCCGCGGGCCGGGCCGCCCGGCCCGCCGCAATACAGGGCTGAGGGCACAGGGCCCACCAATCCATCCCGGACCATGCAACCCGCCACGGCACCGTCGCGGCGGGACGGGAACCGCTTTTGCCGCGCGCTTGCAAGCCGCGACCGGCGGGCGGCCATGCACGACCAGAAAATCAATCAGGAGACATCATGCGCATCAAGCACATCGCGCCGGCGCTGCTCGCGCTCGCGTCGGGTTTTCCCGCGGCCGCCCTGGACATCGACTCGTACCTGCGCGCCCACGCCGGCGTCAATTCCGCGCACGGCGGGCAGACCTGCTTCGGCCTGGCCGGCGCGGAGTCAAAGTACCGCCTCGGCAACGAATGCGGCGTGTATGGCGAGCTGCTGCTCGGCCAGCAGCTGCAGCGCGGCACCGACGGTTCGACGCTCAAGGCCTACGCCATGCTCAACCTGGGCAACAATGCCGCGTCCAGCAATGCGCGGCGGCCGCAGGGCGGCTGGACCATCGGCTTGCCGCAGGCTTACCTGGCGCTGGAAAACCTTCCCGGCCTGGGCGGCGCGACACTGTGGGCCGGGCGCCGCTACTACAAGCGCGAGTCGACGCACATCACCGACTTCATGTACTGGAATCCGTCCGGCCTGGGCGGCGGCATCGAGAACGTGCCGGTCGGCGGCTTGAAGTTCAGCTATGCCTTCCTCCACGACGACCGGCAAACGATGCCGAACATGCAGGTCGGCGATATCGCCAGCCGGCATGACCTCCAGCTGCGCGGCCTGCAGGTGAACCCCGGCGGCGCGCTGGAACTGGGGCTGACGCTCATCCACGGCAACGGCAGCGGTGGTGGCGATCGCCACGGCGGGTCGATGCTCACGGTGCAGCACCGGCAGACCGGGGTGCTGGGCACCGGCGAGAACCGGCTGGTGCTGCAATGGGGCACCGGGGCGGGCGCGGACAATGGCGCAACCGGCGACACCGCCAACGGCAGCGACGTGCATCGCCTGCGCATCGTCGAAGGCTGGCAGGCGCAGGTCAACGAGCGGCTCGGCGCCGAGCTCGTCGCAGTCTGGCAGCGCGACACCGCGCACGATCCGGCAAAGGCGAAGACGTGGGCCAGCGCGGGCGGGCGCCTGTCGTATGGCGTGACCCGGCATGTGAAGCTGCTGGCCGACATCGGCCATGACCGCGTGGCGCCGAAGCATGGCGACGTGCGGCGGCTGACCAAGTTCACCGGCGCGGTCGCGCTGTCCGCCGGGCGCGGCTACTTCGACCGCCCCGAACTGCGCCTGTTCTTCACGCAGGCGCGCTGGAACGACGCGGCCCGCGCCGCCGCGGCCGATGGCGATCCGCTGGCCGCGAACGGCATCTTCGGCAAGGCGCTGAACGGATACACGATCGGCATCGCGCTCGAGAACTGCTGGTAGGGGCGATCGCGCGAGTGCGGGGCGGTCCCGATCGGCTGCCCGCACTGTTCCTGGTGTCGGTGATTCTTACAGTGGCACCGTACGCGATCGGCCCGGCGTCCGCGTTCGCCCGTCGTACATAGCGTTGCACGGTTTTTGCTAGACAGGAGATTTCCACTCCTCGGCCACACATGCAATTCGCTATCCATCTTCCTTGCCCATGTTCCGGGCGCGCAGCGGCAGACACGATCCTCTTTTCCGGGGCAGTGCATGCGCTACACGTATGAAATCACGCCCCGCCCGGAAAGCCATGGCGGCGGCTGGCGCCTGCGGCTGCATGCCGATGGCGAGGAAGTGGGCGGCGACGTCTTTCACGCACGCGAAGCCGCCGCCGATGTCGTGGCGGCATGGTGGTCCACATTGACGGATGACGAGCGGCTGGCATGGCTCGACCGCAGCACTGGCGGCACACCCGCCCACGCGCATCGGGCGTATGCCCGCGCGGCGGCATACGACGACGCCGAGCGCGCTGCGCGCCGGTGGCTGGAGCGCGTTGCTTCCTGATCCGTCGCCCGCTCGACAGCAGCGGCTGCCTCCTATCGCTCGGCGATCTCCGCCTGCCTGGCGAGGTATTCGCGTTCGAGCGCATCGAATGCCATGGGCCTGCCGAACAACCACCCCTGAGCGACGTCGACGCCATGCTCGCGCATGAACGACGCCTGCTCTTCCGTTTCGATACCCTCGGCGACCATGCGCAGGCCGATCCGCTGCGCCATCGCGATGATGTAGCCGACCACCTGGCTGGTCGGGGCGCCGGTGCCGATGGACTGGATGAACGCCCGGTCGATCTTCAGCAGGTCCAGGTCGAGCGATTCCAGTTGCGACAGGCTCGAGTAGCCGGTGCCGAAATCGTCGATCGCGACCTCGATCCCGCGCTCGCGCAGACGGGCAATGGTTCGCCGCGCCAGGTCCGGGTCGACGAAGGCGCGTTCGGTGATCTCGATGACCAGGTTGCGCGGACCGGCATGGCTGCGTGCCAGGAAATCGTCGAGCATCGATGGCAGGTTTTCCGAATGCAGGTCCGCCGCGGCGATGTTGACGGCGATGTGGAAGTCCGGATGCTCCGACAGGAACATGCCGATGTCGCGCGCGATCAGCGACAGCAGGCGTTCCGTGAGCTTGCCAACGAGGCCATTTTCCTCGGCGATCGGAATGAACAGGTCCGGGCCGATCAATTCGCCGGTGCCGCGGCGCATGCGCAGCAGGGCTTCGGCGCCGACCAGCCGGCCGGTCTGCAGGTTGACCAGCGGTTGATAGACGACGAAGAACTCGTCGTGCCGAAGGGCGTAGCGCAGCGCCGCCGCGATGGACATCTGGCGCCGCGCCAGCAGCAGGATCGCCGCCGCGAACGCCAATCCTGCGGCGAGACCTGCGGGCACGAGCCGCCATGCGTTGGCCTTCTCGCGTTCATGCAGTTGCGAGGCGGGAAGCGCGGCCAGGGCGACTGTCGCGCTTTTCGTGGAACGGACGATGGCGACCAGATGGGTGTCGTCGACGAATGTCACCGCCCGCTGGTCGCGCAGATGCGCGCGCCAGTGCGGCGAAACGGCCCCCCTGGCAACCGCGGGAGGCGAATTGGCTGGCTGGTCCATGTGGAAGATCGCGATGGAAATACCGGACCTGGCACCGGATGTGTCGACCGGCAGGTCGCTATGGATGAGCACCGCATAGCCGTCGCGTTCCAGGCCCAGCAGTGAATCGGGGCCCATGCCATCGACCGGCACGTGCAGGTAAACCCGCACGCCGGCCGCTGTCTCGAACGTCCGGTCGCCCAGCGGCATGCGGGTCGAGCCGATGGAGGAGCAGACGATGACACCGTCGCGCACCTGCCCGATCGCCTGCAGGTAGGTCGACGAGAGATCGATCCGCCGCATCAATGCCTGGGCTTCCGGGGTGCAGTCCGTGAGGCCGGCACGCTTGATCCGCCCGATGCCGACGAATGCCTGGCGCGCCGCTTCATCGGTCCGGTGTCCCACGTCGCGCGCATAGGCCAGCGCCAGCTCGGCTTCCGTTTCATAGGCGCGGCGTTGCGCTTCGCGATAGGCAAGGAAGGGGGAGAGCAGGGTCACCGCCAATGCGGCGAGCAAGCCGAAAAGGTAGAAGGTCTTGCTGCGCATGCTGCTCATCGGGGATCGCGGTGCCGCCCGCGTCGTAAAACGGATGCAGCGAGTATATGCTTGTCCACCGCGCAAGAGCGATGCTTGCGGTGGTCGCCGGGAAAAATACCTGTCGCCGCGCCCGGACGGTATCCGGGCATGCTCCCCGGCCTCTCCGGCGCTGGTGCCATGCCAGTCCGGCCGATGGCGCGCAGATTACTCCCGCGCGCCATCGGCAAGCACGACCGCCACCCCGACCGTTTCCAGCGCCGTCATCACCGCGGCGGGCGGCGGCGCGTCCGTGACCAGCACATCGATGGCGTCGAAGGCGCACAGCCGGTGCAGGAACGCCTTGCCGAACTTCGTTGCATCGGCCACCACGATGACCTGGCTGGCCTGGCGCATCATCGCTTTCTTCAGCGAGCTTTCCTCGTCCGACGGGCAGGTAAGCCCTTGCGGGTCGATGGCGCACGCGCCGAGCACCAGCTTGTCGAACTGGAAGTGCGCAACGCCAAGCCGCGCCTGCGCGCCTTCGAGGCTGCGCTGCCAGGGATTGAAACGACCCCCGGTCAGGTGCAGTTCCACGCCATCGCGCCCGCCCAGGGCTTCGGCGATGTCGATGGAGTTGGTCACCGCGTGCAGCGGTGATGAGGTCACCGCGCGGGCGACTGCCGACACCGTGGTCGACGTGTCGAACAGGACCCGTTCGCCGTTGCGGATGAGCGCGGCGGCCGCGGCGCCGATCGCCTGCCTGGCGGACGAGGTGCCGCCGCGGTCCTGGTACTGGCGCACCTGGCCACCCTGCGGCGGCAGCACGGCGCCGCCGCGCACGCGCAGCACGCGCCCGTCCGCGTCGAGCCGCACCACGTCGCGGCGGGCGGTATCGCGTGTCACGCCGAACAGCCGGCAGATGTCCTCGATGCCGATGCGGTAGTGCTGCCCGAGGTAATCGCAGATTGCGTCCAGCCGCCGCGTCTGCGACAGCGCGTTCAGCTCGTTCATCCTTGTTCGTCCATCTCTTCGCTCATCCGCGCGCTCATCGCGGCGCGTCCAGGTACTCGCGCAGCACGGCGGTCAACAGTTCGTGGTCTTCCTTCTGCGGCAGGCCCGAGACGGTGATCGTGCCGATCATGCCCGTGCCGCGCAGGAGCAGGGGAAAGGCGCCGCCGTGCGCCGCGTAGTCCGCGGCATCGGTGCCGCTGTCGGCCTCGAAGGTCTTGCCCTTGCTGCGGTACTGCGTGCCCACGTGCCACGAACTGCGGCCGTAGCGCTGGACCACGTTGTTCTTGCGGCGCACCCAGTGCGCGTTGTCCGGCGAGGTGCCGTCCATCGCGTGATGGAACAGCTGGTGCCCGTTGCGCGCGATGTCGACCGTGATGGCCTTGCCCTGCGCGCGTGCGCGCTCGACGAGCGCGGTGCCGAGCCGCAGCGCGTCGGCGTTGGAGAACGCCGTGAACTGCAACTGGGATTCCTCGAGGGCGAGTTCCTGCAACAGCGTGGCGTAATCATCCTGCATGGGGTTCTCCTCAGACGGCATCGATGGTGCGGCGTTCATGGTGGCTGCGCAGCGCGAGCTCGATCACCCGGATCACGTCCACCGCCTCCTGCGGCTTCACGGGCACTTCCTTGCCTTCGGCGATGGCCTCGTACATGCCCTGATAGAAGGATTCATAGGCCCCCGCGACGGTTTCCACGGTGCGCTGCGATCCGTCCACCGCCGTGACGGTGGCCCAGGCGTCGGGCGCATCGCGGCCCCAGCCGGCATCGCCGGGGCGCATGCCGGCCTTCAGGGCATCCTCCTGCGGATCGATGCCGTACTTGACGAAGCTGCCCTGCGTGCCGTGCACCTGGTAGCGCGGGCCGGGTGCGCGCACCAGCGCGCCGGCGTGCAGCACGGATTTCGTGGCGCCATGGTCCAGCACCAGCTCGAACGCATCCTCGACCTGGGCGCCGTCGCGCTGGATCGACAGGTGCGCGGTGACGGATTGCGGCATGCCGAACAGCTGCAGCGCCTGGTCGATCAGGTGCGAACCCAGGTCCCACAGCACGCCGGCACCGGGCTGCGCCTGTTCCTTCCAGCGCACCTTTACCTGCGGCGCATAGCGGTCGAAATGCGCGCGATACGTGTGGACTTCGCCCAGTTCGCCGGATTCGATCGACCGGCGCAGCGTCAGGAAATCGCCATCCCAGCGGCGGTTCTGGTAGACGCCGAGCTTCAGGCCTTTGGCCCTGGCGAGGGCGACCAGCTCGTCGCCCTCGGTGGACGACAGCACGAACGGCTTGTCCACGACCACGTGCTTGCCGGCTTCCAGCGCGGCCCTGGCCAGCGTGTAATGGCTGGCGTTCGGCGTGCACACCACGACCAGGGCAATGTCCGGGTCGTCCAGCATGGCTTGCGGCGTGTCGTCGCGCTGCACGCCGGGATAGGGCTGCAACGCGTCCGCTTGCGCGCTGCGACTGGCGATGCGGGCCAGGCGGAGGCCCGGCACCGCGGCAATCATCGGTGCGTGGAAAATGGCCCCGCCCAGGCCAAAGCCGATCAATCCTGTCGCATAACGCTGCATGTTTATCCTTTGTGAAAGTCGTATAAGTCAAATCGCTTACGGATTGTAAGCGATTTTAAGCGTTTGGTCTTGGAGGCGCCATCTGGACATTCATGCCGCTACCGGGTCCGGCGTACCGGAAATCGGGCCGGCCATGCCGACGCTGCAGGGTGCTTTCCTGAAAAGCATGATGGGAGTACGCTGCATGCAGTCGATCCCTGCGCGCGTGCGGGAACGCACCCGCGTTTGCCGGCGCGCCTGAAGGCGAAAGGAGGTCCGAATGCGTCGTCGCTCATTTATCGTGCTCGGCTGTGTTTTCATGTGCCCCGTTGCCCAAGCCGTCGCGCCCGTGGTTACGCTGGCGGTGCTGGTAAAAACCCTTGGGGAAGCGGGCGAGGCGATGTCGAAAGTCGTCAAGGGCATGCGCGATCTCGTGGAAGCCGGCACCGATTCCTACGGTTTTGTCGCTGCCGTGCGCGATCGCGACAGGCTGAAACGCCTTTCCGTGCAATTCGCGGGGCTGACGTCGGATTCCAACATGATGGTGCTCGATTCACTAACGCGCTATATCGCCCATGTCGAACGCGCACCTGGCGGGCGCAGCGACGCGCAGGCGCAACTGCTCTGGCGCAAGGCGGTCGACAATTTCAGGGTGGTGCTGCAAACCGTGCATGGCTTGCTGAAAGACCTGAATGAAGAGAAAAGCGATCTCGTTCTCCAGCCGGTCTTCCTGTCGCTGAACGACATCCTGCATTCCCGTTCGAGCATGCTCGCCGAGCTCGAAGCGTTGCCGCCGCCAACGTCCCGCGAGGATCTCCGCCTGCTCAAGGAAGCACGCGAAGCCTACAGGGTGCTCAGCGAACGAACCCGCGAGCTGATCGCGCAGCTGAATGCCTACATCTCGCGGATCGGCGATACCACCGCGCCTTGAGCGCCGGAAGGTCACTGCCTGGTCGGCATTTTCCGATGACATGGCCGCACTCTGGCAATTGGGCGTGCCGCCTTCCAGCGCCGGCGCGGGCAAGTTCGCCCGGACAGCAACAAAACAACATTGAAAACGTTTGATCAGCGGGCAAACAATCAACGCGTTGATAAAACCTCATCAATTTCACCAGCGACCGGTGCGTTTTTCGCCAATCCACGCATTTCTGGTCGAGCCAAATCTATACTGGCCTGACCAATATGACCTTGAAGAGGCGAAAAAATGGAGACACGATTTACAGGATTCCCGCGCGCGAGACGACCAGCCGGCACAGTGTTCGGCATGCTGGCCGCGGCACTGCTCATGCAGGGATGCGGCGGCGAGGCAGGCATGGACCCGGCGACCGGGCCGACAGCTGCCGCGAAGGCGGCGGGCGCCGAGCCGCGCACCCTGTCACAGCAAGCCGCGGCAGCGCCACGGGGGCTTGCCGCGGCAGCCACCGGCTGGGCGTCGCAGGGCGCGGGCACCACGGGCGGCGCCGGCGCCCCGGACAGCAATGTCTACGTGGTGCGCAACTGGGCCGAGCTCAATGCCGCGCTGGCCAATGCCAACAGCCCGACCTACGCCGCCAATCCCGCCGCGGCCAAGCTGGAACCGAAGATCATCCGCATCGCCGGCACCATCTACGGCACCGACCTGGGCAACGGCCAGCTGGCCGACGAGGCGTACTACAAGTCGACCAACACGACGGCCGCGAAGTGGGACTTCAAGCTGTACCTGCAAAGCCTGGACACGGCCTTCATGGCCGACCTGGCGAGCCGCGTGGCGCAGGGCGATCCGGAGGCGATTGCCCTGCGCGCGCGCATCTCGGCGCTGAGCTCCGCGCGCACCACGCTGCGCCGGCTGCAAAAGACGCAGATCCAGTCCATCGTGCCCTCCAATACGACGATCGTCGGCGTGGGGCGCGACGCCCGGCTGGTCGACGGCTATTTCTCGATCAACGCCACCAGCAACATCATCATCCGCAACCTGGAACTGCAGGCGCCGGCGGATCTCACGCCGAGCTGGGATGGCAAGGGCAGCTGGGATTCCAGCTTCAAGGCGATCTCGGTGGTGACGGGCAGGCAGCTGTGGATCGACCATTGCACGCTGACCGACCGTGAACAGGCCGAGGAAATCGTGACGATCAATGGCGTCACGTCGCGCGTCAACCGCTTCGACGGGCTGATCGACATCGAGGACAGCAGCGACTACGTCACCATCTCGTACAACGTGTTCAAGGACCACGACAAGACGAACATGGTGGGCGGTTCGGGCGACCAGAACGGCGTGAAGGAACGCGAGTTCAACCGCCTGACCTTCCACAACAACGTGTGGCACAACATCACGCAGCGCGCGCCGCGCGCCCGCTTCGGCCGCATCCACGTCTACAACAACTACTACCGCGGCGACACGGGCGCGGGCGATTATCGCCTGGCCTACTTCATCGGCATGGGCGCGGAATCGAAGATCCTGTCCGAGTCGAACGCGTTCGAGATCACCGGCCCGAACACGGGTTCCTACGCATCGAAGGTGGTGGCGAACCTGAATGGCTACCAGTTCAAGGACGTGGGTTCGTGGATCAACGGCGTGGCGGCTTCCGCCGAGATCGATGCCGCGGCGCGGGCGGCACTGGAATCGAACTGGGCCAACGTGCTTGCCGCCGCCTCGAAAAGCGGCTTCACGGTCGGGCCTTATACCAATGAGCTGGGCTGGACGCCCACCTACAGCTACCGCCCGGGCGCATCGTTCCACGCGGTCAAGGCGCACAACCTGGCCATGGCCGGCGCGGGCAGGATGGCGATCGATGGCGCGAACCCCGACGTGACGTCCAGTTTCTCGCAGTAGTCCCCGGGCCTCTGACGAACCGCCTGGCGTGGGGCCTGGGCGCGCTGGCCCAGCCCACCTGCCAAGTAACGTTGGACACGCGCAGCTTTACCGGCCAGGCGCTGCTGGACCTCACGGAGCTGGCCGCGCCACCTGTCCACTTCAGAACCGCAGGCGTGCCCCGAAGTAGGCCGACCGGGGCTCGCCGCCGGACAGGATCGCGGCGTTCGGGGCGGCCATAGCGCGCACGCCATGACGGGCGATGTACTCGCGGTCGGCAAGGTTGCGCAGCTCGAGGTAGACATCCACCTGCTTGTTGCTGAACCCGGCACGCAGGCCCCACAGCGCGTAGTGGTCGATCGCGTACGTATTGTGGAAATCGGCGTAGCGTTTGCCGATGACGTCGAAGGTCGGGCCGGCATACAGGCCGCCCACGTGGCGATACAGCAGTTCGCCGCGCACGGCATGGCGCGGCGCGGCGGGCAGCCGCTTGTCGCCATACAGCGCGTCGTCATCGAAACGGAAGCGGTTCAGCAGCACGCTGAGCCGCGGTTCGATGCGGTGCGCACCCACCCGGTCCAGCGTGAAGCGCGCACCCAGCGCCGCTTCCACACCGGCATGGATGGTGGCGTCGATGTTCTGCGACAGGCTCGTGCCCGGTGCCGAAGGGTCATCCACCGACAGGATCTCGTTGCGCAGCCTGGCGTAATACGCGGCCACGTCCCAGCTCCAGTGCGCGCCGCCGGCCGTGTACTCGCCGCGCGTGCCGATTTCCACGGACGCGCCGTGCATCGCGTCGAGCGCCGTGTCGTTGCCGCTGACCTGGTCTTCCATCTGGTAGGTGGTCGGCGCTTCGTACAGCCGGCTGGCGTTGGCGAACGCCTCGACGCCCGGCGCCACTTCGCGGATCACGCCGACCCGTGGATTGAGACTGCGGTAGTCGGCCTTCGGATTGCGCACGCTGCCCGTCGCCACGGCCGTATTGCGGATGTCGCGGTCGGCCAGCACGCCTTGTGCGCCAAACACCGCCGTCCAGCGCGGCGCAACATTCCAGCGGTCCAGCACGAACAGCTCGGTGCTGTCGGCGGCATTGTCGACGCGGGTCGCCAGCGCGGTGCGGCGGCCACCGTCGTTGCCGTAGTTGCCGCCCTTGACCGTGGTGCGGCCCTGCATCACCCCGGCCACGAGATCGTGCTGGCCGATCTTGCGCTGGTAGCGCAGGGAGGCGCCCGCGTTGCGCTGCGTCGTGTCGATCAGCAGGCTGAAAAACGGGTTCTGGACGATGGGGTGATACAGCGCCTGTTCTTCGTACGATACGCCGAACGTGAGGCTGCTGTCGTCGTCGATCCGCCAGGTCGTCCTGCTGGCGACGCGGGATGCCTCTACGTTCCACTGGTAGTGCCCCGTGACGGCTGCCGCATCCGCGCCGTCCGGATCGGCAAGCCACTGGGTGCGGGTCAACGCGCCCGGCAGTTCCTCGTCGTTGCGCGTGTAGCTGACATAGAGGCGTGTGTCGACCCGCTCGTTCACCCGCCAGCCGGCGTTGGCGTGCACGCTGTCGCGCTGCTGGCGGTTATGGACGCGATAGCCGTCGCGGCGCTTCGCGTCGATGGTCACGATGCCGTCGAATGCTCCCTGCACGACGCCGGCGCTGACGCGTGCCTGGCGCTGGCCATGGCTGCCGGCATTGACGAACAGTTCCAGGGGCGCCGAGTCGCGCGCCGTCGGCGTGATGTACTCGATCGCGCCGCCCAGCGTGCTGGCGCCATAGGCCAGCGCGTTGGCACCCCGCGCGACCACGATGTGGCGGGCGCCGAGCGGATCGACGAAACGGTTGTGGTTGTTGCCATCGGCGGCCGTGACCGGCAGGCCGTCCTGCAGCAGCTTGACCCCGCTGCCGTCATAGTCCACCGCATCGAGGTTGGAACCCCGGATCGAGATGAACGTGCTGTCGGAACCGGAGGCGCTGGCCGCCCACACGCCCGGTACGAAGCGCAGCATGTCGGCAGTGTTGGCGACGTTGCGCTGGTACAGGGTGTCGGTGTCGACGAGCGTGACACCGCCGGGGGTGCGTGCCTGCTCCGCGGCCAGCGCGCGGGCCGTATCACTGGCCGGCTTGCTGGTCAGTTCGCCCGTGATCGTCACCGTCGGCAACGGCTGTGGCGTATCCCCGGCCAGGGCGACGGGCGATGCCGCCAGGCAGGCGGAGATCGCGATCAAGGGGTACGCGGTGAAGTGCTGTTGTTTCACGATGGTCATCTCAATTTGTTGTTGTTTGTTGTGGATTGCCCCGAAGGGACTGGAGCAGCCAGTCGAGCAGCAGGACCGCCAGCATGGAAGCGCCCAGCAGCGGGAAGATGCAGCCGAGGACGGCGGCGATGGCCAGCACGCCCCGGGCAAGCCGGTCGGACTCGCGGCGCGGCGGCGCGGCCAGGCGGCCCGCCGGCCGGCGCAGCCACCAGGCGGCGATGCCGCTGATGCACATGGCCACCAGCGCCAGGCAGCCGGCGAGCATCACGGCGAGGTTGATCGCGCCATACTGTTCGCCCTGGTGAACGGCGACGCCCCACTCGGTGATGCGCCCCACGGGGCGGATCTGGGCTGCGCCGATGTCCATCAGCACCGCGCCCGAGTACTGGTCCACATGGACCACGCGCCGCTCTTCCAGCTTGCCCGGCATGCGGATCGCGCTGTAGACGCCGTGCGCATCGCGCGGCAGCACGAGGCGGTAGCCATCGTGCAGGCCGATGGCGGCCAGGGTGCGCACCACGCTGTCCGGACCCTGCGCGTGGGCTGGCGCCGGACCGTGGCCCACGTCGGGGTGGGCGGCGGCGCCATGATGCGCGGCGTGCGGATCGGAGGCCGGCACGGGCTGCGCCTGCTGGCTCCATGGCAGTTCGCCCAGCGCCGCGGCAGGCAGGGTGGAACGGGGGATGCCGGCCCAGACACCGTGGGGCACGCCCAGGTCGCGGGCGCTGAGCCAGGCATTGACATTCGTGCCCCACACGATCGACCAGGGCATGCCCGTGAGCGCGAGGAACAGCACGACGACGCCGGCGAAGATGCCCGTCACGGCATGCAGGTCGCGCCACCATGTCCGGCCTTTCGCGGCGGGCCGGATCGACACCACGCCGCCGCTGCGCCCGCGCGGCCACCACAGGTAGATGCCGGTGGCGACAAGCACGATGATCCAGCCGGCCACGATCTCGATGAGCACATTGCCGGCATCGCCCAGTACCGACAGCGAATGGATGCGCTTGACCAGAGTCATCATGCGGTCGGCCTCGGCCACGCTGCCGGTGACGCTGCCCGCGACCGGATCGACGAAGACCTGCAGCGTGCCGGCACCGGGGCGCTGCACGTCGACCTGCGCAGTGTGCAGGCCGTCGGCCGGCAACGTGAGCGCTGCGGCCCGACCGGGAAAGGCGCGCACGGCCTGGTCGATCAGATGGCTCGCCGGCAGCCGCTCGCCGGGCGCAGCGCCTTCCGCGCGCAGCATCTCTTTTGCATAGACGATGTCGTCGATCTGCGCATGGAACAGGTAGGCCCCGCCCGTGAGGGCCAGCGACAGGATGAACGGCACGCAGAAGAGGCCGGCGAAAAAATGCCAGCGCCAGATGCGCCGGTACAGGGTGGAACCAGTGGTGGTGTCCATGGGATCACCACCGGAGCGCGGGCGGCGCGACGGCACGCCGGTGCTTGCGGGCAGGATGAATGGCCAAGATATTTCCTCGTCAACAGGTAAGCGGCAGCCGCCTGGACAGCCAGGCGGCGGGAATACGAATCGAGATATGACAGCCGGCGGCGCGCGCGGTGCGGCCGGGCTGGTCAGGCGAGGAGGGGAGGGCCGCGGGGCTTGCCGGCGGCCCAGGTGAACAGCGGCGCGGGCGAATGGTAGAACAGGGGTGGAAGAAGGGCCGCGTCAGCCTGCGGTGCGATGGCCAGGCCGGCAGCGGGAAGCGCCGGCAAGTCGGATGCCAGGCGGCACCACGGGCAGTCGTCCATGTGGCCGGCCTGCTTGCCGGGCACCTTGTCGTCATCCCCGGCAATCGTTGTCGCCATCACCGCCGTTATCGTGGCAGCGTCGTAACGCATGCCGCTTGGTGCGCAGATCCCTGCCAGCATGGTGTTCATGAGGCGGCTTTCGGCACCGTTAGCGGCCAGGGCGTATGAAATCGACGGCAGCAAGGCGGCAGCCAGCATGGCCGCGACAGCCAGCCAGGTAACCAGGCGCTTCCATTGCCGGAGGTTTGACATGTGGCGATTCTAGCAGCACCCGTTCGGGGCACGCCATGGTGTTTCGCTATAGGCGCCATACGGGCAGTGCATACGTGGCCTATGCGCCAGCGGGGCCGGACCTGCCTATGGGGTGTCCTTCGGGGCGAGGTGCTTCACGAGCAGCTGGTCGATCCGGTAATGGTCGACGTCGAGCACCTCGAACTTCACGCCCTGGTATTCCACGCTATCGGTTTTCTTGGGCACCTTGCGCAGCATGAACATCATGAAGCCGGCGGCGGTCTCGTAGTTTTCTTCCTCGGGCAGCGAATCGAGTCCCAGCGTGCGCTTGACGTCTTCCACCGGCGTGCTGCCGTCGATCAGCCACGAGCCATCGTCGCGCTGGATGATCTGCTTGTCCTCTTCCAGCGTGTTGCCCCAGCTGCCCATCACGGTCAGCATGATGTCGCTGAGCGTGATGACGCCCATGACCAGCGCATATTCGTTGATCACGACGGCGAAGGTTTCCTTGCTGGCCCGGAACCGGTCGAGCAGCTCGGACAGCGTGAGCGTGTCCGGAATGATCGGCACGGTGCGGATCGTCAGCTCGTTCAGCTGCACCGGCGCCTGCTTGTGCAGCAGGCGCACGAGGATGTCGCGCGTGTCGACATAGCCGATGACGCGGTCGATCGTGCCGTCGCACACGGGAAACTTCGAATGGCTGGCGACCTTCTCGCGGATGCTGTCCTCGGTCTCGTTCAGCTTGAAGTACACGACGTTGTCGCGCGTGGTCATCGCCGAGGCGACCGAACGCGATTCGAGCTGGAACACGTTCTCGATGAAATGCTGCTCCTGTTTCTGCAGCACGCCGGCCTGCGCCCCCGCTTCCACGGCGGCGGAAATCTCGTCGAAGGTGATGCTGTCTTCGCGCGTCATGTCGATCTTGAAGATGCGGAAGATCACATTGGCGGCCGAGTTGATCAGCCAGGACAGGGGCTTGCAGATACGGATGAAGAGGGAGATGGGGGCGATCAGCATTACCGCGATGCGCTCCGGCGCCCGCATGGCCAGCCGTTTCGGCATCAGGTCGGCGAACAGGATGAACATGAACGTGACGGTGAGGAACGACACGGCGAAGCCGATATTGTCGAGCGCAGGGCCGTTGTAGAACGTGGAGATCCAGCCGATGAAATGCGGCCGCAGCGCGCCCTCGCCGACGATGCCGCCCATGATCGAAATGGCGTTCAGCCCGATCTGGCTGGCGGCAAAGAAGTCGGCCGACTGCTCCTGCAACGCCATCACTTTCAGCGCGCGCGCATCGCCCGCTTCGGCAAGCAGTTTCAGCTTGATCTTGCGTGCGCCGGCAAAGGCGATCTCGGTGAGGGACAGGAAACCCGCGGCAAGCACCAGCAGGATCAACAGCATGACATTTTGAAGCAGACTCAAGGGGCACCCGGACAGTAGACCGGCATGCGGTCGTTGCCGTCAGTATATTTGTTGCAACGAATGGTCGCAATGGGAGCACTGTTCGCTGACGGGCCGGCACGGCGCACCTGGCGCGTGTCGAATGCGCCGCCCACTTCGACGGCAAAGTGTCTGGGTCGAGGAACGCTCGACAACGCGGCCCCGTACTCAGTCGACGCTCAGTTGATATTGACGGAGCCGCCCCGGATGCGCTGGGTCGCATCGGCATGGCTGGTGATATACGTGCCGCGGATCTGGATGCGGCCGTCCGCCGACAGGATGATGGCCGCGTCGCCGCAGCGAAGCTCGATCTCGTGTTCGGCCGTGAGCGTGACGCGTTCGCCGTCGATGGTGGCGTCGACGGCGGGGCGGGGCGCTTGCGCGGGTGCCGGTGCCAGCATCAGGCCGAGGACGATCGGGCGTTCCGGATCGCCCGCTTCGAAGCCCAGCGCCACCGGCTGGCCGACCTGGCCGGGGTCGAGCGGCGCAACGCTGCGCGCACGCACGCTGCGCAAGTCGAATGGCGCGATATCGACCAGCGCGGTGCCGTCGGTGTCGAAGCCGGCCAGCGTGCCCGTCGCGATGCCATTGGCATGTCGCGCGCGGGGCGGGGTGGAGACGATGACGTCGTGCAGCAACTGGTCGGCGCCGGGCGCTTCTGCTGGCGAATCGGCAGCGGTCAATGTGGTCGCTGTGGTCGCAGTGGTCGATGGACGGTCGGGTTGCGGCATCAGTTCTCCTGGATCTTCTTGGCCTTCATCGTGATGTTGCCGTCGGCACTGAAGTTCTGCTGGTCGGACGTGCCCACGCTGAAGGTATGGCCATTGATGGCGATAGTGCCGTCGGACTTCATCAGCAGGCTGGCCTGGCCCACCGTAATCGACAGCTCGTCGCCGGCGGTGATCGAAATGCTGTTGCCCACTTTCGTGACCTGGTTCACGCCGACGATGGTCGCCATGATCCCGCCCACGTTCAGGTCGTAGCCGAGGCCCACGTTTTCCATCCGGCCCATGCCTACGTTCTGCACGTAGGCCATGCCGATGTGTTCCGTCTTGGTCATGTTGACGGTGGTGCTCCAGTTCATGTCGATATTGTCCTGCTCGTTGCGGACCACGTGCTTGGTGCGGTCGCCGCCGATGGTGATCGATTCGTTCTTGCCCACGTCCTCCGTGCGGTTGTCGCCGATGGTGATCTTTTCGTCGTGGTCGACGGTCTCCGTGCGGTTGCGCTTGATGTGGCTGGTTTCGTCGCGGTCGATCGTCTTGCGGCGGTCGTTGCCCACCCACTTGTCCTCGTCGTGCTCGACTTCGGTGAGCTGGTCCTTCTCGGCGTGCAGCCAGAGCTGTTCGCTGCCTTTCTTGTCCTCGAAGCGGATGGCGTTGGCATTCTCGTAGCTGCCGCCCGGCGTGGAGCGCGACAGGATGCCGCTCTGCGTCTTGTTGGCCGGCAAGTCCCAGGCGGGCATCGTGTCCGCGTTCGGCACCATGCCCGTGATCAGCGGGCGGTCGGGATTTCCGTCCAGGAACTGGACGATCACTTCCGATTTGATGCGCGGAATGGATGTCATGCCGAAGTTCGCGCCGGACCATGGCGTGGCAACGCGCACCCAGGCCGAGCTGCGGTCGTCGTTCGCGCCCATGCGGTCCCAGTGGAACTGCACGCGTACGCGGCCGTATTCGTCCGTATAGATTTCCTCGCCTGGTGGACCGACCACAAGCGCCGTCTGCAGCCCGTAGATCTTGGGCTCCGTGCTGTTGTAGCCGCGGCCCGGGCGCCATGGCACCTTCGTGCGGCTGCACGTGATCTGGTTCGCATAGCGGGACAGCGAGGCATCCGCATGCTGGTAGTTGTTGTTGGCCGTGTGGTGCACGTCGAGGATCAGGAAATCGTGGTCGCCACCCTGCACGACGTCGAAATGGTTACTCAGTTCGAAGCGGCGGCCCGGCTGGGCCGTGCGGTCGTTGCCATGGCCCTGGAAGTACTTGCCCATGGCTTCGACTTCCTCGATCCGGATCCTTGCCTGGGCATCGCCGCCGTCGAGATCGGTGTAGCCATAGGCACCGGCGTACTCGTAGCTTTCGATGCGCAGCACGTCGCCCTGTTCGTTCGTCGTCGGCACGTCGACCGCTGTCGGCCGCGGCTTCTTGAAGTCAAAGCTGGACAGCGCAATGCTGGATGGCACCAGGCGGCGCACCGGTGCCCAGTCGCCGAGGCCGTCGTCCTCCATGCTGCCCGCCTCGCGCTGGAACGGAATGTCCGTGCGGGCGCCGTCGATGGGCGGCGCGCTCGTCGAGTCGTCCGACAGGATCAGCTTGTGCCCGCTGGCCGTATGCTCGTACCAGTAATACCATCCGAGCGCCTCCCAGCGCCGGTGCAGGTAGTTGTAATCCGTTTCGCCGTACTGGCATGCGCAGGTCATTGTCGGATCCGGGCCGGCCACGCGCATTTCCCATGCATGGACAGGGTAATCGGCGAAGATCTCGTCCGTTTGTTCGCCCAGCGACAGGTTGTGGAACAGGTAGTTGTCGCGGCGCAGGCGCAGGTAAGCCAGCCACGGCGACAGCACCATGGTGTAGTACACGAGCGCGCCATCCGTGCTGTCGCGGCGGAACTCGAACACATAACCGTTGAAGTAGCGCTTGGTGCCATCTTCGCGGACCAGGTCGATCGTGACCATCTTGCCCTGGACGTCCTTGAGCGCGATGTTCTCGTCGTCGGAGATGACTTCGACAACGAACCGGAAGTCGCGCGACAGGCTTTCCCTGGCATCGAGGCGGTTCGCCAGCATCAATGACGCGGGGCCGTCGCCGTTGGGAAACGTCATGCGCAACAGACGATTATGCTGGCTGAGCCTGCCCAGCAAGTCTATTCCAGTGCTGATCAGCGAATTCATAGGCGAAATGAAAGGTGGCGTTGATTGCGAGGATGACCTGGCTGCCGGCTGTGCAACGGCAGTGCTCGGCAGCCACGGCATTATAGCGAATTACTTTTCAAATAACTAATGTGCATCGCCCGTATTTAATAACATCGGAATGCCGATGTATCTTGTAAATCATTCGTAATATCTGGAAACTAATTCAACTACAAAATAAACCTTGTTATTGGACGCCTCGTACCTCGCAAGAAAGCCGCGCGCTATTTCCTGGAAACAGGGGACGGACCCCTGTTTCCAAGAAATGGCGCGCCGGGTGAAATGCGAATGGTAGGATGGCGTTTTACGACACGCCATACCAGAGGAAGCAATGACCGTTTTTGCCATGCCCGTCTTCGATGCCACCGTGATCTACGACGGCAAGGAACTGTTCAAGGGCCAGGGGGCCGCCAGCATGTGGGCGGAGAAACTCGCCAGCGAGATCAAAGGCCGTGTGACGGTCGAGAAAATCGGCACCGGCTGGGCGCTGTGCGGCAATGTCGACGGCGTCGATTGCCGGTGGGGCATTCACGGCCAGCGCCTCAAGCGCCTCGAATAAGCCGTAGCATTAACGCACGCCGCGCACGACGGCCTCCAGCCGCTGTACGGCAACGGCCGCTTCGGACGCCGTCGCGAAATTGGCGAATCCCATCAGCAGGCCTCCGCGCGGCGATTCAGCGAAGCGCCAGTCGCCCAGCGCGTTCACGGCCAGGCCAGCCGCCTTGGCTGCCCTGGCCAGGCGCCGGTCGTCCTCGCCGGCGCGCAGGTGCGCCAGCACATGGATGCCGCCGGCCTGCGCCTGCACGTGCAGGCGATCGCCCAGGGCCTGCGACAGCGCATTTACCAGGTAGCCACGCCGTGCCGCATACAGCGCACGCATCTTGCGCAGGTGGCGCGAAAAATGGCCTTGCTCCATGAAGGCCGTGACCATGGCCTGCGGCATGATCGAGCCCGCGCCGGGCACCAGGTCGGCCGCCGCATCGAATTTTTCCACCTGCGACGGGGGCACCACGAGATAGGCCAGCCGCAGGCCCGGGAACAGCACCTTGCTGAACGTGCCGGTGTACAGCACGCGCCCGTCCGCGTCGAGGCTCTTCAACGCCGGCAGCGGCCGGCCGTGGTAGCGGAATTCGCTGTCGTAGTCATCCTCGATGATCCACGATCCGCGGCTGCGCGCCCAATCCAGCAGCGCCAGCCGGCGCGGCAGCGACAGCGCGACGCCCATCGGGCTCTGGTGCGTTGGCGTGACGACGGCGAAGCGGGCATCGGCGGCACGGCGCACGCCAGTCGCCACGTGCAGGCCTTCGTCGTCGACGGGCACCGGCACCAGCCGCATGCCCGCATGGTCCAGGTATTGGCGGGCCAGGATATAGCCCGGATCCTCGTACCAGCCTGTGTCTCCGGGCTGGAGCAGCGTGCGGCACACGAGGTCGAGCGCGCCGCGGTATCCCGCGGTGACGAATACCTGCTCGTGGGTGCAGGCAATGCCGCGCGAGATGCCGAGATAGCTGGCGATGGCGCGGCGCAGCGGTTCGTATCCCGCCGGATGCGGATAGGGCATGGCCGCTGTCTCCACCGTGCGCAGCGTGTG